>JBIIPQ010000556.1:0-2625 GCA_044342535.1 Burkholderiaceae bacterium | reverse complement strand
GTGCGCTACGTGCCGCCGCGCTGGGTGTGGGCCGGCACGGCGCTCTGCGGCATTCCGTCCGAGATCACCGTCGCCATGCTGCGCGGCTGGCATGCGCAGAACGGCACGATGCTCGGCAACCCGAGCCTCGGGTTCGTGTGCACGAAGATGACCACCGACGGCGACGCCTCGCTCGAGGGCTACTACATCGAGGAAGACCGTCCGCTTGCGCCCGACGAACGCCTGCGCTTCGCGCGCGACGAGGACGGGCCGGACTTCGATCCGTCGGCGGTGCCGGTGCTGGCGAGCGCGACCTGGCCGGCGGAGCGGCTCGATCGCGCGCGGCGCAACTATGCGATGGAGTACGTGAAGACGGTGCTGCCGGTGGCGCTCGGGCTGCTGGGCGAGGATGCGGGCGGGCGTTTCCTGCATCTCGTGGGGCGGCTGGTCGGGATGCAGCACCACCGCGACGCCGCCGAGGCGCTGGGGCTGGCCGGGGGCGGGTCGACCGAGGCGTTCGCATGCGTTCTCGCGGCGATGGCGCGAGGGCAGGGCGACGCGGTCGCGGTGTCGACGGACGCTGACGGCGCGATGCGCGTGGTCCAGCAGGGGCCGCGGCTGTTCGAGGGAATGAGCGAGGTGCGGGGGGCGGCGATCGAGGCGTGGAGCGGCTTGTGGGAGGGTGCGCTCGCCTCGCATGACCACCGGATGGTGCTCGCGGTCGAGGTGGGTGATGGGTCGGTGGCCTGGACGGTGCGTCGGTGAGGGTGAACCCCGGGCGGTGAGGCCGTTCAGACGGCCGATGTCAGTTCGACGCGGAGGCATGCCGAATCGGATGAGTCAGCGGAGTGGTCGCCGTTCGTACACTTGCACCGACCTGCAACAGACCGTCCCGTACCGAGCGGCGCAGCAACCCGACCCCAGGGCTTGACCGAAGCCATGTCCATTCCCACCCCCGAAGCGCTCCTGTTCGATCTCGGCGGCGTCCTGGTCGAGATCGACTTCGATCGAGCCATCGCGTTCTGGGCGAGGTATTCCGAGCTGCCTGTGGAGGGCGTGCGATCGAGATTCAAGTTCGATGCGGCCTACGAGCAGCACGAGCGCGGGCTGATCGATGCAGACCGGTACTTCGCGCATCTCGCCGAAACGCTGAAGCTCTCGGCCTCGCGTCAGGACATCGAATGGGGTTGGAACAGCATCTTCGTCTCGGAGATCTCCGAGACCCGTGCACTGGTTCAGACCCTGCGGTCACGCGTGCCCTGTCATGTGTTCTCGAACACCAATGCCTCTCACAAGGAGACATGGACCCACCTGTACCCGGAAGTCGTCCACGCGTTCGATTCGATCTTCGCCTCTCACGAACTCGGCCTTCGCAAGCCCGAACCCCAGGCATTCGCCCGGATCGCGGCGCTGATCGGGACCCGGCCAGCGGACATCTTGTTCTTCGACGACCTGCCCGAGAACGTCGAGGCTGCGAAAGACTGCGGATTCCAGGCGGTCCTCGCCCGTTCACCGAGCGACGTCCGCGACGCACTCGAGCGGGCTGGCTTGCTCACGCAGCACGCACCGCGCGATGCGTGAAACACTCCGCTACACCGCACCGTCCAGCGCTGCCGAACGCGAGCTGTTCGTGCCGTTCGCCAGCGAGCTCGCCGCAGTCGCGGCGGCCTTGATCCGGCCGTGGCATCTGTCCGTGCACTTCGGTAGCAACGATCGGCTGCGGGCCTTCACGGCGATCGGCACCCTCCTGCAGGGTGACTCGTACGACGTCGACATGGGCAATGGCTTCCGCCCGTTCCGCCGTAACGTGGCCTGGGACGCCGTGCGACATGGAAGCGCTCGGCGAGGCGATGCAGGCTATCCGCAGGCGAGTCACCGCGCCCGTGCACCCGCCTGTTCGAGCCGCCATGACCGGAACGCATGGACACTCGGCTTGACGGTGGCCCCGGGCTCGGCGCGATCCGACGGGTTCGGTTTCCGGCCTTTCGTATTACCATACTTGGATCAGGTAATACCTCCGGAGACCGACATGGCGACGACGCTGACCAGCAAAGGCCAGGTCACCATCCCCAAGCGGATACGCGATGAGCTGAACCTGCTTCCCGGCGCGTCCGTGGAGTTCTCGGTGAATGCCGCCGGGGAGGTGGTCCTGCATCGGCCACGCCCGGCCAAGTCCGCGCGCCGACGCCCGCGTGACCGCTTCGACGCCGTGCGGGGCAGCGCCGATGTCCGCTGGAGAACCGATGCGCTGATGAAGCTCCTTCGCGCGGACGACTGATGCTGCTGGTCGACACCAACGTCCTGGTGGATGTGCTCCAGGACGACCCGCAGTGGGCGACCTGGTCGATCGGTCAACTGCGCGCGCAGGCCAGCGTCCATCAGCTGGCCATCAACCCGATCGTCTACGCCGAGATCTCGCTGTCGTTCTCGACGCTCGAAGCACTGGACGCTGCCGTGTCGACGCTCGGGCTGGCGGTGCGCGACGTGCCGCGACCGGCCCTGTTCCTGGCGGCGAAGGCCTTCGCGCAGTATCGCAGGCGCGGCGGCAGCAGGCCGCAGGTGCTGCCGGACTTCTTCATCGGTGCACACGCGGCCGTGGAGGGCTGGCCCCTGCTCACCCGGGATGCCAACCGGTTCAGGACCTGC
>JBIIPQ010000554.1:0-2628 GCA_044342535.1 Burkholderiaceae bacterium | reverse complement strand
CGAACGCCGACAAGCTCAACGTCTGCAGCGTCGACGTCGGCGCGGGCGAGCCGCAGCAGATCGTCTGCGGTGCGCCGAACGTGGTCGCCGGGATGAAGGCGCCGTGCGCGCTGCCCGGCGCCGAACTGCCCGGCGGGATGAGGATCGGCATCGCGAAGATGCGCGGCGTCGAGAGCCGCGGGATGCTGTGCTCGGCGCGCGAGCTCGGGCTGTCCGAGGACCATGGCGGCCTGCTGTCCCTGTCCGACGAGCTGGCGGTCGGCACCTCGCTGCGCGACGCGCTGTCGCTCGACGACCAGCTCTGGCTGCTCAAGCTCACCCCCAACCTCGCGCACTGCATGTCGGTGACAGGCATCGCGCGCGAGGTCGCCGCGATCACCGGTGCGCCGCTGGTGCTGCCGTCGTTCGAGCCGGTCGAGCCGACGATCGAGGACACGCTGGCGGTGAGCATCGAGGCGCCCGAACTGTGCGGACGCTTCAGCGGCCGGGTGATCCGCGGCGTCGACGCACGCGCGCCGACACCCGCCTGGATGCGCGAGCGCCTGGAGCGTTCGGGCCAGCGTTCGATCTCCGCGCTGGTCGACCTCTCGAACTACGTGATGCTCGAGCTCGGCCGGCCGACGCACGTGTTCGATCTCGCGAAGATCGACGGCGGGCTGCAGGTCCGCTGGGGCCGTGCGGGCGAGCGGCTCGAGCTGCTCAACGGCCAGACCGTCGAGCTCGGCCCCGACGAGCACGGCCTGCAGGTCGGCGTGATCGCCGACGCCAGCTGCGTCGAGAGCCTCGCCGGCATCATGGGCGGCGAGGCCACTGCGGTGTCCCTGGATACCACCGACATCTACGTCGAGGCGGCCTTCTGGTGGCCGGCCTCGGTCGCCGGGCGCGCTCGCCGGTATAACTTCTCGACCGACGCCGCCCAGCGCTTCGAGCGCGGTGTGGACGCGGCGGGCACGGTCGACGACCTCGAATACCTCACGCGTCTGATCGTCGATGTCTGTGGCGGCCGCGTCGGTCCGCTGGACGACACGATCACCTCGCTGCCGGGACGCCCGCCGGTGGCGCTGCGCGTGGCCCGCGCCCGCAAGGTCATCGGCGCCGACATCGGGCTGTCCGACTGCACCGCGGCCTTCGAGCGTCTGGGGCTGCCGTACGAGGTCTCGCCCGGCGCGGCCGCCGACGGTTCGGACGCGGTGGTGACCGTGACCCCGCCGTCGCGCCGCTTCGACCTCGAGATCGAGGAGGACCTGATCGAGGAGGTCGTCCGGATCTGGGGCTTCGAGCGGCTGCCGGTGCGCCCGCCGAAGGCGAGCGCCTCGATGCGCCCGGTGCTCGAGGATCGCCGCTCGGCCACGCTGCTCAAGCGCTGCTGGGCGGACCGCGATTGGCAGGAGGTGGTGAACTTCGCGTTCGTCTCGGACCGCATGGAGACGATGCTCGAGACGGGGAGCGCGCCGATCGCGCTGCTCAACCCCATCGCCGAGACGATGAACGTGATGCGCACGACGCTGTGGGGCGGGCTGCTCGGCAACCTGCGCCACAACCTGAACCGCAAGGCGGCGCGCGTGCGCCTCTTCGAGGTGGGCCGGGTCTTCCTGCGCGACGCAGCGGCCGCGAGCGGTCCGCTGTCGGTGCCGGGCATCGATCAGCCGTGGCGGATCGCGGGTGTCGCCTGGGGCCCTGCGCTCGACGAGCAGTGGGGAGCGAAGACCCGGGCGGTCGACTTCTTCGACGTGAAGGCGGACCTCGAGGCGATCGCCGGCGCCGGCACGCTGCGCTGCGAGCCTGCCGCGCATCGCGCGCTGCATCCCGGCCAGTCGGCGCGTCTCGTCGATGCCGAGGGTCGGCCGGTCGGCTGGCTCGGCGCGCTGCACCCCCGGCTGGTCCAGCCGCTCGACCTGACCGGACAGGCGCCGATCCTCTTCGAGCTGGCGCTCGACCCGATGCTGCGCCGGACGGTACCCGCCTACCGGGAGTTCTCCCGCTTCCCGCCGGCCATCCGAGACCTCGCCTTCGTGCTGCCGGAGGGGGTCCTGGTATCCGCGGTGCTCGCCGACATCGCGGCGCTGCGCCGCGCCGAACCCCTTCTCGAACCGTTGCAGGACGTGAGGCTGTTCGACGAATACCGCGGTAAGGGATTGGAAAATAAGGAGAAAAGCCTTGCCTTCCGATTCTGGATGCAAGATACTCAGCGCACCCTCGAGGATGCCGAGGTGGATTCGGCGATGAGGGCGATCACGGTCCGGCTGGGTGAGACACGCGGAGCCCGCCTCAGGTCGTCCTGACGTACCCAACGATGAACCAATCGTCCCCGTCCGATCTCGGACCCGATCTAGCGCTCGAGGCGAGCGAGCGCGATCTCGCAGCAGCGCTCGGCGCCACGCCGCGGGCGGACGATCCGTTCACGCTCACCAAGGCCGAGCTGGCCGAGATGCTGTTCGAGCGGGTCGGCCTCAACAAGCGCGAAGCCAAGGACATGGTCGAGACCTTCTTCGACGAGATCCGCGATGCGCTCGAGCGGGGCGAGTCGGTCAAGCTGTCCGGCTTCGGCAACTTCCAGCTGCGCGACAAGCCGCAGCGCCCCGGCCGCAATCCCAAGACCGGCGAGGAGATCCCCATCTCGGCCCGCCG
>JBIIPQ010000553.1:0-2634 GCA_044342535.1 Burkholderiaceae bacterium | reverse complement strand
CGTGGCCAGCGCGAGCTGATCATCGGCGACCGCCAGACCGGCAAGACCGCGGTGGCCGTCGACACGATCATCAACCAGAAGGGCAAGGGCGTCTTCTGCGTGTACGTCGCGATCGGCCAGAAGGCCTCGACCGTGGCGAACGTCGTGCGCAAGCTCGAGGAGCTGGGCGCGATGGCCTACACCATCGTCGTCGCCTCGACCGCCTCCGAGTCGGCCGCGATGCAGTACATCGCCGCGTACTCGGGCTGCACGATGGGCGAGTACTTCCGCGACCGCGGCGAAGACGCGCTGATCATCTATGACGACCTGTCCAAGCAGGCCGTCGCCTACCGCCAGGTCTCGCTGCTGCTGCGCCGCCCGCCGGGCCGCGAAGCCTACCCGGGCGACGTGTTCTACCTCCACTCGCGCCTGCTCGAGCGGGCCGCGCGCGTGAACGAGGAGTACGTCGAGAAGTTCACCGACGGTGCCGTCAAGGGCAAGACCGGCTCGCTGACCGCGCTGCCGATCATCGAGACGCAGGCCGGCGACGTGTCCGCGTTCGTGCCGACCAACGTCATCTCGATCACCGACGGCCAGATCTTCCTGGAGACGGACCTGTTCAACGCGGGTGTCCGTCCCGCCATCAACGCGGGCATCTCGGTGTCGCGCGTCGGCGGCGCCGCCCAGACCAAGATCATCAAGAAGCTGTCGGGCGGCATCCGGACCGACCTCGCCCAGTACCGCGAGCTGGCTGCGTTCGCGCAGTTCGCCTCCGACCTGGACGACTCGACCCGTCGCCAGCTCGAGCGCGGCCGCCGCGTGGTGGAAGTGCTCAAGCAGCCCCAGTACCAGCCGCTGCAGGTCTGGCAGCTGGCGGTCACGCTGTACGCGGTGACCAAGGGCTACCTGGACGACGTGCCGGTCGAGAAGGTCCTGCCGTTCGAGTCGGCGCTGCACGCCTTCATGCGCGACAAGCACGCCGGCTGGGTCGACAGTGTCTCGAAGACCAATGACCTGTCGAAGGACGACGAGACCGCGCTGCAGGGCGCGATCGAGTCGTTCAAGAAGACCGGCGCGTACTGACCGTCGACCGTCGCTGACGAACCGCACACGCGAAGGGCACCATGGCTGGCTCGCGAGAGATCCGCAACAAGATCAAGAGCGTTCAGAACACGCGCAAGATCACCAAGGCGATGGAGATGGTCGCCGCATCCAAGATGCGCAAGGCGCAGGAACGGATGCGGCATGCCCGACCCTACGCCGACAAGGTGCGCAACATCGCCGCGCACCTGGCCAACGCCAACCCCGAGTACCGGCATCCGTTCCTGGTGCGCCGTGACACGATCAAGGCGGCCGGCGTGATCCTCGTGACCACCGACAAGGGTCTGTGCGGCGGTCTGAACACCAACGTGCTGCGCATGCTCACCACGCGCATGCGCGAGCTCGAGCGCGCCGGCACGAAGCTCCAGGTCACCGCCATCGGCAACAAGGGCCTGGGCTTCATGCAGCGGATCGGCGCGAAGGTGGTCTCGCAGATCACCCAGCTCGGCGACTCGCCCCATCTCGAGAAGATGATCGGCCCGGTGAAGCTGCAGCTCGATGCGTACGCGGCGGGCGAGATCGACGCGGTCTACATCGCCTACACCCGCTTCATCAACACGATGAAGCAGGAGCCGGTGGTCGAGCAGCTGCTGCCGCTGGATCCGTCGAAGCTGCAGGAGACCTCGCGCGAGTACTCGTGGGACTACCTGTACGAGCCGGACGCCCAGTCGGTGCTCGACGAGCTGCTGCTGCGCTACGTCGAGTCGATGGTCTTCCAGGCGGTGGCCGAGAACATGGCGTCCGAGCAGTCGGCCCGCATGGTCGCGATGAAGTCCGCGTCCGACAACGCCAAGAAGGTCATCGGCGATCTGCAGCTGTCGTACAACAAGGCACGACAGGCCGCGATCACCAAGGAACTGAGCGAGATCGTCAGCGGCGCGGCCGCGGTCTGATCACGAACGTTTTCAACGCATACAGAAGAGTCAACGAGGTCCCGACATGCAACAAGGCCAGATCGTTCAGTGCATCGGCGCGGTGGTCGACATCCAGTTCCCGCGCGATTCGATGCCGCGCGTCTACGACGCGCTCGTGCTCGGCGACGCCGGTGACTCGCTCGCCGAACCGGGCCTGACCTTCGAGGTGCAGCAGCAGCTCGGCGACGGCGTGGTCCGCACGATCGCGCTGGGCTCCTCCGACGGCCTGCGCCGCGGAATGGGCGTCAACAACACCGGCGCGCCGATCTCGGTGCCGGTGGGCGAGGCCACGCTGGGCCGGATCATGGACGTGCTCGGTCGCCCGATCGACGAGGCCGGCCCGATCGCGACCGACGAGCGCCGGGCGATCCACCAGGTCGCGCCGAAGTTCGCGGACCTGTCGCCGTCGGTCGAGCTCCTGCCCACGGGCATCAAGGTCATCGACCTCGTCTGCCCGTTCGCCAAGGGCGGCAAGATCGGCCTGTTCGGCGGCGCCGGTGTCGGCAAGACCGTGAACATGATGGAGCTGATCAACAACATCGCGAAGCAGTACTCGGGCTACTCGGTGTTCGCAGGCGTCGGCGAGCGCACCCGCGAGGGCAACGACTTCTATCACGAGATGGAAGAGTCGAACGTGCTC
>JBIIPQ010000552.1:0-2635 GCA_044342535.1 Burkholderiaceae bacterium | reverse complement strand
CGTAGACCTCTAGCGAGGTGATCGCCAGCAGCAGCAGCAGGCCCGCGTTGACGTTGGCCAGTGCGCGGTCGGGGCCGAAGGGAATCACCGCCCAGGCGGCGAGCGCCGGCATGATCGTCATGATCGGGCCGAGGATGTACAGCCCCTTGCTCGCCTGCGTCGGGAGGATGATCTCCTTGAAGATCAGCTTGATCGCGTCGGCGATCGGCTGCAGCAGGCCCATCGGACCGACCCGGTTCGGCCCGATCCGCAACTGGATGAAGCCGATGAACTTGCGCTCCCACAGCGTCAGGTAGGCGACGCACGCGAGCAGCGGCACCAGCACCGCGACGATCTTGATCAGCGTCCAGACCACCGGCCAGGCACCACCGAGCAGCGCCTGCCCGTGCAGGTCGAGGGCATCGATCCAGTTCATCGTGCGGCCTCCACGGCGATCGCGCCGAACATCGCGTCGAGCCCGGCAGTGGCTTCGTGCGCGGCGGCGATGCGCACCGTCCCGTCGGCCACCCGCGCATCGAGCGCCACCACGAGGCGGGCTTCGCCGCCACCCTGCGCGACACGCACCGAGTCGCCGGCGACCAGGCCGAGCGAGGCGATCGTCGCGGCGTTCATCCGTGCCTTCGGCGGCTCGGCGTCGGTCGTCTGCTGCAGGCTGGACGCGCGGCGCACGATCGGATCGGCCGCGTAGATCGGCACGTCGGCCAGGCGCTGCAGTCCGCCCTCGGCCTTCGGCACGGCGATCGGGCCGGACACCGCGTTCGACAGCCGCGCGGCAGGATCGGCCGGCAGGGCCTGCGCCCTCACCTGCTCGACGCTGTCCTGGTCGAAGCCGGCCAGCTGCAGCAGGTTGCCGAGCACGCGCAGCACCTTCCACGCCGGGCGCGCATCGCCGCGGGGGCGCACCACGCCGCTGAAGGCCTGAGGAGTGCCGGCGCAGTTGACGAAGGTGCCGGCGGTCTCGGTGAACGGCGTGACCGGCAGCAGGCAGTCGGCCGATGCGAGCAGCTCGGCCGAGCGGTACGCCGTCAGCGCGATCACGGTGTCGGCCGCTGCCATCGCGGCGGCGGCCGCCGCCGGATGCCCGTGGTCCAGGCGCGGCTCGAGGCCGAGCAGCAGGTAGCCCTTGAGCGGGCGCGCGACCATCGCGGCGGCATCGAGCCCGCCCGGCCCGGGCAGCGCGCCGGCGAGGTGCCCGCCGACGGCGTTCGCGCCGTCGACCAGCCAGCCGAGCGTGGCACCCGACGCGGCGGCGAGCGCCTGCGCGAGCGCGGCGATCGCGGCGGCCTGCGGATGGCGCGCCACCGCGTTGCCGAGGAACACCGCCTTCGACCTGCCCTGCGCGAGCGTCGCCGCGAGCGCACGCGCCGCGTCGTCCGGTTCCACGCCGGCGAGCTCGGCGGGCACCGCCTCGTCACGCGAGCGGTGCAGCGAGACCAGCGCGCCGGCGAGTGTCGCGGCCCAGCGGTCGGGCGAGACGATGGCCTTCGCGGCTACCGGCATCAGCAGGTCGTCGTCGGCGCCATGCAGCACCGCGACGCGCGCCCCCCGCTTCGCCGCGGCACGGATGCGCGCGGCGAACAGCGGATGGTCCTTGCGCAGGAACGAACCGACCAGCAGCACGCGGTCCAGCCCGTTGACCGCATCGATCGGCATGCCGAGCCACGGGGCGCCGGGCATCCGCGCGGCCAGCGACGCATCGGCGATGCGCGGGCGGCAGTCGACGTTCTCGCTGCCCAGCCCCCGCATCAAGCGTCCGAGCAGGTGCAGTTCCTCGAGCGTGGCCTGCGGCGAGGCCAGCGCGCCGATCGCGGCCGCCCCGTGCTTGGCGCGCACGCCACCCAGCGCGTGCGCGGTGTAGTCGAGCGCGACCTGCCAGTCGACCTCGTGCCACTTGCCGTCCTGCTTGAGCATCGGGCGCTCGAGGCGCTCGGTCGAGTTCAGGCCCTCGTACGAGAAGCGGTCACGGTCGGAGATCCAGCACTCGTTGACCGCATCGTTCTCGAGCGGCAGCACGCGCATCACCGCGTTCTGCTTGACCTGCACGACCAGGTTCGAGCCGAGCGAGTCGTGCGGCGCGACGGACTTGCGGCGCGACAGCTCCCAGGTGCGGGCGCTGTAGCGGAACGGCTTGGAGGTCAGCGCGCCCACCGGGCACACGTCGATCATGTTGCCCGACAGCTCGGACTCCACGCCGCGGCCGACGACGCTCAGGATCTCGGAGTGCTCGCCGCGCCCGGCCATGCCGAGCTCCATGACGCCGGCGATCTCCTGGCCGAAGCGCACGCAGCGGGTGCAGTGGATGCAGCGCGCCATCTCCTCGGCCGAGATCAGCGGACCGACCGACTTGTGGAAGACGACCCGCTTCTCCTCGGTGTATCGCGAGGCCGACGGCCCGTAGCCGACCGCGAGGTCCTGCAGCTGACATTCGCCGCCCTGGTCGCAGATCGGGCAGTCGAGCGGATGGTTGATCAGCAGGAACTCCATCACGCCCTTCTGGGCCTTGATGGCTTTCTCCGACTTCGTCCACACCTTCATGCCCTGCGAGACCGGCGTCGCGCAGGCCGGCAGCGGCTTGGGCGCCTTCTCGACGTCGACCAGGCACATGCGGCAGTTGGCCGCGATCGACAGCTTCTTG
>JBIIPQ010000178.1:0-8784 GCA_044342535.1 Burkholderiaceae bacterium | reverse complement strand
AAGGCGGCTGCGGTCGGCCCGGCCGGGCCCGCGGGCGCGGCGCCGCGCGGCGCGGTCGGCTCGAAGGCCAGCCTCTGCCACTGGGCGAGCGAGCGCTCGATCGAAGCGGCCACCTCTGCGACGCCGGCATCGGGGGCCGGCGGGTCGATGTCGTAGCCGAGCGAGTTGAAGATGCGCCCCCAGGCCGCCTGCGCGTTCGCGTAGGCGATGTGCCGCTGGTACTCGGAGAGCAGCGCGCGGGCCTCGTTGCGGACCACGTCCAGATCGCCCTCGATGCGGGCCGCCGCGGCCGCGCGCGAGAAGCCGAGCAGGCGCTGGTCGACCGCCGCGCTGACGGCGACCTGCTCGTACTCCGAGACAGTCAGGCCGTAGCGCAGCGTCGCGATGCGCATCTGCGTGAGCACCGCCATCGCCTGGGCCATCCGGCGGGCCTCGTCGACCTGCTGCTGGGCCTCGCCCGCTCGCATCACCGAGGGGATCGACGCGAGTCGGAACAGGTTCATCGACAACCGCAGGCCACCATCGACCCAGGTGTTGTCGAACAGGAATCGGTTCGCGTCGTAGCGGCCGGCGACGTCCACGCCGAGGTTGGGCAGCGTCGAGGCGATCGAGCGGCGGACTTCGCTGGCGGTGATGCGGGTCCGGTAGAACTCCTCGCGCAGCTCGGGGCGCCGGGCCAGCGCCACCTCCTCGAGACGGCCGACCTCCCCGGGCGGCGGCGGCAGCGGCGCGTCGGGGCCATCGGCAAGCGTGAACGACGTGCCCGCGGGCAGGGCCATCAGTCCGGCGAGCTCCTGCTTGGCGAGCTCGAGTTCCTGACGCCGGTACTGCAGCAGCAGGATCGCGTCGAGCAGCCGCCGCTGCGTCTCCAGCACCTGCGTCGTCGGCATCAGGCCCTGCCGCTCGACCTCGCGCGCCCGCTCGAGCGCCGCATTGCTCCGCTCGATCAGCCGGTCGATGCGGCCGGTGAGCCGTTGCGCACCGAGCGCGCGCCAGTAGGCGTTGCGGGTGTCGACGAGCAGGTTCTGCACGACGCGCCGCCGGCGCTCCCCGAGCACCAGCACCTGGTCGGCCTGCTGTCGGGCGCGGTAGTAGGACACGCCGAAGTCCAGCACGTTCCAGGAGAACTCGGCGCTCGCGATGGTGCGCGTGCGCTCGGACGAGGTCTGGTGGAACGCGCTCTCCAGCCCGGTCTCGACTGTCTGGGTGCGCGAGCCGTCGCCGGCGCTGCGGGTGGTGTAGCCGGCGTTGGCCAGCACACGCGGGAACATGTCCCAGCGCGCCACGTCGAGCTGCCCGCTCGCGAGCGCGCCTTCCATCGCCCGCAGGCGCACGTCGAAGTTGTACTTGATCGCGCGCGCCGCCGCCTCGCCGTAGGTGATCGGTCCGCGGACGGGCTCCTGCCGCGCGAACATCGTCGCCAGGTCCTGTCCGGTCCGGGCGGCCAGCTCGGCATCGGTCGCGGGCTTCGGGGCGACAGAGCAGCCGGCGAACATCAGCACCCCCAGCAGCAGCGCCCGCGTCGGCAGCGAGCCGCCGAGCGCGAGGCACATGGCGCGGCCCGGGATCATCAGGCCGGACGCATGCCGAGACCGGGGATGTGCATGCTGGTCATCGGGTTCGGCCGGAATGAGTGGTCGACATCCTGTCGCGGGGAGGCACTGATGGACTGACCCCGAATCATACGACCAAGCCGTGCCGCAAGGGGTCGAAGCGGTCGATTTCCCGCCGGTCCGCGCCGCGGACGGGGACCTGTCGGACCGCAGGGCCGGCGCGGACGGCGCGTGGTGTCCGTCCCTTCGGGAAACCGAGGGACGCCCGACCACGGTCGTGCTTCGCGTTACCATTCGTGCGATCGGCCGCGGCATGCCGCCCCGCCGTAATGAACCCGACCGCGTCCACCGTGCCGATTCCGACGACCTCGCAGGCCTCATGGCCCGCCGTGCCGCTCCGGGCGGGCTCGCCCGCCCCCCGTGCCTCCCGTCTGGCCGCCATCGCGCTCGCCGCGGCGCTGCTGGGCGGCACGGCGCCGGCCAGCGCCCAGTGGATCGTCCCGGGCGACCAGCTCCGCGTCAGCTACGGGCCGAGCGCCTGGCACTTCAGCGACAGCGCCGAACACGTGCGCTACAACCACATGGTCTCGGGCGAACTGCTGACGAAGCGCTGGACGTTCTGGGGGGCGGAACGCTCGCTGGCCGGCCTCGCCCTCCTCGACAACTCCTTCGGCCAGTTCTCGCAGTACCTGTACGTCGGCCAGGAATGGGACCTCGCGAAGTTCGCTGGCGGCGAGGTGTTCGCCAACGCGACCTTCGGCCTGCTGCACGGCTACAAGGAACCCTACGAGGACAAGATCCCGTTCAACCGGTTCGGCATCGCGCCGGTGATCATCCCGACGATCGGATGGCGCTACGGCCCCTTCTCGGCATTCGCCTCGGTGCTCGGCGCGAACGGCTTCCTGTTCGGTGCCAGCTGGACCTTCGACCTCGCGCGCTGAGCGCGGGCGACGCGTCCGGGAGACTCGGCCTCAGAACTCGACGCTGACGGTGATCCGGCCCTGGCCTTGCGCGACGGAGGTCACGCCACCTGCGTCCGACACACCCTGCGGCCGGCGATCGCCGATCGAGACCCGATAGGGCACCGCCCCGCAGTCGACGCTGACCGCCGTGCGAGGATCGAGCGCGGCGAGCACGGCGGTGGCGGTCACGACCCGCACGCTTCGGCAGGCCGCGACGATGCCCGCCGTGACGACGAACTGGGTGCCGGTCCGGTCCGCCAGGCTCGACTCGCCCACGACCATGCACAGCACCACGACAAACGCGCGTGTTCGACGAAGCACCGACTCCGCCCGGAGACAAGGGTCTCCGGGTTATCGGCAACGGGGCGCGGAACCTGAACCGTCGGCTCAGAATTCGACGGTCAGGATCAGCGTGTCCGTATAGACGCCGGATGGAACGTTCTGGCGCTCCGTGGTCCGACCGTAGACCGGGTGCCGGCGGACCTGGCTGATGCCGCCCAGCGTGAAGGCGTCGCCGATCGCTCGCGTTCCGCCCGTCCCGTCCCCCCAGACCAGGCTCCGCGCCGGGTCGGTATAGAGGTTGTAGCCGAGCGCCCAGCCGGACGACGAGCGCATCGTCCGCGCGACCAGCGTGCCGCTCGAACCCGGCCCGATGCGGATCAGGTACGCGAGATTGGTGCCCGCAGCACCGCTGCAGGCGACGGAGATCGTTCCGACCGAGTCATTGGGCTGACTTCTGAAGGGGTTGTACTGGCCGAAGGCCAGGCCTGCGGACTCCACCGAGCAGGTGGCGGCCCCGGCCGTCGAAGCGCCGGCCGCGATCAGCACAACAGCCAGTGCACGGACACCGCGGCATCGGTTCACTTGTCGACTCCTCCGCAGGTGATCGGACCGATCCTGGGCTGCACCGGTCCGTCGTTCTCGAGGTTGACGCGGAACGCGCACCGCTGCCCGCGCCATTCGGCCACCATCCGGTTGCGCTGGGACAGTCCGTTGACGAACACCTCGCCACGCGCGGCGACGGGGAACGATTCGCCCCGGCGGTCGAACAGGGTGACCTGCGCCCCCACGGGCATCGGCGTGCCGTCGTCCAGCACCAGCCTGACGAGCGCCCCTCGGCGTCGTTCGACCGGGAACTTCAGCACCAGGCCACTGCGCGAATAGGGTACCGCATCGATCTCCGCCGTGCCGATCGACGTGTCCATCGGCAATTGGGCGATCTCGAGCCGCACCGGGTTCGACTGGTAGGGCAGCAGTCTCGGAAGCACGGCATAGCCGGCGGCATCGGTGCGGCCGGCCGGCTGGTTGTTCACCAGCACCTCGACGTCGCTGAAGCCCGGCACATGGACCACGCCGAAGCTGTCGCCGAGGCGGCGAGCCAGAAAACCCATGCCGTCGAGGACCGCGACCGAGCCGCTGAGGTTGGCCCTGTAGGCGGTCGTGTTGCCGGCACGCGAACCCTCCGCGAGGAACGTCGCCGTGTCGTTCTGAAGTGCGACGCCTCCTTCGATCCGGCTCTCCTCGGCCCCGCCTGCCGTCAGCAGACGGAAGCCCGCTCCCGCGCCCTCGGGCAGTCCGCGCTGCAGCTGGTACTGGACCCTGGGATCCTGCGGCCGCGACAGTGTCGCGGAAGCCGAGGTCGCCGAGTCGAGCGCGGAGACGAACGTCAGCGATACGGCGGCGCTGCGTGTCTCGTCGAAGGTCCGAAAGCCGGAGAGCACCAGTGCCGAGGCGGAGCCCAGGGGCAGGTTGTAGCTGAGCGACCCGATCTGTGCGTCGGAGCGATCCCGATTGTCCTGCCTGACGTAGCCCAGGCCGACCGAGCCCCCGACGCCCAGCGAGACGCCGACGTTGGCCGAGAGCTGCATCGCCGGGGGCAGCTGACCCGGCTGCAGACCGAGCTGCAGGAACGCGGGCGTCGTCCACTGCGAGCGCAGCCCGAAGCTCAGCCCGGTCCGTGTCTGGCGCTCGAAACCGAGATAGGCGAGTTGCCCGGTGCCGGCGGGCCCGCGGCTCAGCGCACCCGCCGCCGTCAGCACGCCGAACGGAGGCAGCGACACGACCGCGCCGGCGCCCGCGGTCTGCTGATCGGCGAGCGCCTCGAGGCGGAACTCCCCGGTCAGCAGATCGGTGAACCCGCGGCGGTGCTGGTAGGTGGAGACGAAGCGTCCGTAGTCGTTCGATCGCAGACCGAAGTTGTTGCGGATCCAGCCGACCTCGAACGCATCGTCGACCAGCCCTGCGCGCAGCAGCTGGCTGCTGGCGTAGTAGGGCAGCGTGATCACCTGCTCGCGCCCCAGCAGGTCGCGCGTGACCAGCCGGACCTCGCCGCGTCCGGTCACGACCGGTACGTTCGAGATCGAGAACGGTCCGCTCGGCAGTTGGCTGCTCTGGCGCAGGACACCGTCGACGTAGAGCTCGGTCACGCTAGGCAGCACGGCCTCGCCACGCATCGCCGGGAGGGGAAAGGTCACGAACGTCGGGTTGGTCGCGAAGTTGGTGCCGTAACGCAGGCCGCCGAAACGAAGCGGGCGTCCCCACAGCCCGGACGTGCCGATCGTGTCACCGATCGTGAGGGTCCTGACGCGGTCGGGCAGGTCGACGGTCCAGGTCGAATCGAGTCGGACCGCGGTCGGTTCGACGCCGAACCCCCGGACCAGCAGCCCGCTCGAGGCGACGCCAAAGCGACTGAAGGCGGCCGCCTCGAGCTGACCCGAGAAGCTCCTCGCCGTCGCGCCGAGCGGATCTCCCCAGCTGCGGCTGTAGTACAGGTCGTAGTTGGCGAATCCCCCGGGCGAAGGTCGGGTGGGGGCGGGCGGACGCGGCGGGGTCGCCAGCAGCTGCGAGGTCTCGAAGTACGCAGCGGGGACTTCGATCGACAAGCGCTGCTGCGCCTCGTCGATCACGATCTTCACCCCGGAGAACGCATCGAGCGGAACATGCGGATCGCCGGCGAACTCGGCCGACGCGGCGCCCTCCGGAATCCTCAGGCGCCACGCGACCAGGTCGACGCGGCGCGCCGCGAGCCGGCCGTCCGGCAGCCTCGCGAGGCGTGTGTTGCCCACCGGCTCACGATTGATGTCGACATCGAAGAGCACGGCAGCGGCCCGCCCGGATGCGGCGGCCGCCCGCACGGCAGCGCCGGGTACAGCGGACCCGGGTAGCGCGGCCCAAGGCACGGCGGCACCGGGTACAGCGGCTCGAGGCACGGCGGCACCGGGAATGACGGCAGCAGGCATGGCGGCGCCAGGTACGGCGACACCAGACACTGCAGGTGCTCGCAGCCCGGAACCGGCCGCTTCCGCGGATGCAGGACGCCCCGAGGACGTCGAGGCAGTCGGGGGCGCGGGGGTGAGCCCCGGAGAGACCGCGGGCGCGAGTCCCGGAGCCATGAGCCATGCCACGACGAGTGCTGCCCTTCGGCTCCCCGGCGAGCGGAGACGCGATGGCTTCGAAGGGGCACGCGGCAACATGGCCGCGAGTGTACCGATGCGATGCACGCAAGCCGCTGCTCAGAAACCGGGGCGGCGCCTTACCCCGTCGAGGCGGCCCGTTCGGTGTGCCGTTCTCGATGTGGCGGTCGCACCGCAACGAGTGTCGCAGGCCGGCCGAGCCCGCGTCGCGCGCGGCAGCGCGCGCGGGTGGTCCGCAAGCTCAGCGGGCGGGTGCGACCTGAGCGGTGATGTCGCCACCGTTGGTGCGGGCTGTCAGTCGCAGTGCCTCGCCCGTCCACGGCCGCAGCGGCCGGACGAGCCACGAGCGCGACTGCCCCTGCAGCACGTAGGCGCGCGGGCTGAGCTCGGCGATCAGGGTACCGTCCGGTCCAGCGAGTCGCGCATCGACCAGTTGCACATGAGCCGTGCCCTCGTTGGCGAGCGACAGCTCGATGGCGCCGTCCGCACCGTTGCGAGCCTGCCAGGCGAGCCGCGAGGACGCCTTCGCCACCGGCTGCACGAACAGCGGGAGCACGAGCTGGAGCGCCACTGCCACACCCGGTTCACCATCCACCGGCGGCGGCGGCACTTCCTGCAGGAACAGCCTGTAGGTGACCTCGCGCGTCGGGTCCGCAGCACGCATCAGGCCGACGCGAACGGTCTGGGATCCCCCCACCGGGATCGTGAAGATCGGGGGCGAGACGATGATGTCCTCGGTCTCGGCGAGCACGTCGCTACCATCCTGCTGCCGCCACGACGCGGTACTCGCCTGCACGACCACCGGCTTGTCGCCGCGATTCTCGAGCACGAGCGAGGTCGAGTTCGCGCCGGCCGGCAGCGTCAGGCGGACCGGATTGGCACTGAACGACCCGGCCACCGCGGGCATCGCTGCGACGAGCATCGCCATCAGGCCGAAGGCTTGGACAAGAAGCTGACGGATCATTGACATGCAGATACTCCTGGCTGGTCGAAGGATCGCGCGGCCGCTGCGGATGGCGCCGCGCCGCCGGACCGAAACGCCGGCGGGGCCTTCGCTATCGGTGGATCAGAACGTCAGCGTCACCAGGATGGTGTCGTTGTAGGTGCCGGTCGCCGGGGCCTGGCCCGACGGGATACGGCCGTATACGGGAATCGCCTGCGCCCCCCCCGTCCCGGTCAGCGAGTTGACCGCAGAGCCCGCCGTGCCGTCGCCCCAGACCGTGTTGCGAGCGGCGTCGGTGTACATCGTGTAGTTCACCGTGTTGACACCGCTCGACATCTTGCGGCTTGCCATCGTCGCACCGGCGCCTTGGCCGGCATTCAGGGCGATCGTGTACGCCACGGCATTCGAGCAGGTCGCAGTGATCGTGCTGGCCACATCGATGTTGCTGTTCACCGGCGTCGGGATCGTTGTGCCGAAGTTCAACGGGGTGGCGCTGATCGAGCAGGTCGCGACGACTTGTCCGCTAACCTGGAAGGTCGACGTCGCGGTGGCAGCCAGTGCCGGAGCGGCGACTCCGGCCAGCGCTGCTGCGAGGACAAGGTTACGCGAGGAGGTCATGAGTTTCATAGTCGGTAATCCACAATGATGTCGGGAGGCAATCGCCGCGGATACATCAGGCGGGTCGGAACCCGTCAGTTCGGTGTTTCGCGTGCGCCTCCGCAGCGTAAAGGCTTCATCACGCTTGAAGTTCAGCCAAGGCGGCCGAGATCGGCGCTAATGCGACGGTTCTTGAGCCCTTATCGCCGGACGGTCGGAATCGCCGGATGGCAGGCGGTCGAGTCGGGCCGGCAGCACGCAGGTGACCGACGTATCGAAGGCCTGGAGACGCCCGACGATCATGCCTGCGATGCGCGACGGTACCGCGGCGAGCTTCGGTGAGCCCCCAGGATCGCCCTCGCACCGCCGGACGGCGGACGATGTCCGTTCATCGCGAAACACTCAAGGTTCTGGATCAACGGGGCGAGAGTCGGACCCCTGCGCAGTGTCGCCCCCCGCGATGCACAGACTCGCTTTGGTCCGCCCACACGGATCGGACCTAAGCAGCCCCTTCGTAACGAAGACTCGTCATGAAACGCTCGATTGAACGCCTCCGGGCGCGGTGTGTCGGAGCCAGCTGTGTGCTGCTTTGTCAGGCGGCTGTCGGAGCCGAAACCACGACATTCGCCGTCACGGCGCAGTTCGCGCCGTCCTGTACGGTCGCCGCGGCGACGCTGAATTTCGGCAGCAGCATCCCGACGCCGGTTACCGCGCCTGTCTACAGCACATCCGCGATCACGGCGGTGTGCTCTGCGAGCCTGTCCTATACGGTGCAGCTCGGTGCCGGTACCGGCCCGTCCGCGACGCCAGCGCTGCGCCAGCTGACCACGGGCACGAGCTTCCTGAGCTACACGATCTTCGAGGACGCGGCCCGCACGCGCGTCTGGGGCGACGGTACGGCCGGCACCGTCGTCTCGGAGATGACGGGGACCGGTACGGCACAGACACTGACCGCCTTCGGCAGCATCCCAGCCGGACAAGCCCCCGGAATCGGGACGTACACGGACACCGTCACAGTCACCATCGTGTTTTGAGCAGGAGGCGGCGAGGGCAGCCGCTCGAGCACGTCGCGAAGGTAGGCGCACCGATCGTTGGACATGTGTGGCGCGCAGCGCACATGCCAGTTCGCTGGGGTATCTCGTCGGCGCAAACTGCGCCCCCCGAAACAAGAACGCCCCGAGAGGTCATCTCGGGGCGTTCTTGCTGCACGGGGTTGCCTGACGATGTCCTACTTTCACGAGCGAATGCTCACTATCATCGGCGCAGAGTCGTTTCACGGTCCTGTTCGGGATGGGAAGGGGTGGTTCCAACTCGCT
>JBIIPQ010000027.1:0-24478 GCA_044342535.1 Burkholderiaceae bacterium | reverse complement strand
TGCCCGAGGGCTGTTTGCTGAATCCGCGCTACCCGGGCGCGGTGGTCGCCGGCAACGTCGAGACCTCGATGTGCATCACCAACGCGCTGTACGGTGCGCTCGGCGTGCTGGCCTCGAGCGGCAGCACGATGAGTAACTTCACCTTCGGCAACGCCCGCCACCAGTACTACGAGACCGTCGCGGGCGGCTCCGGGGCGGGCGGCCTCTTCGACGCGCAGGGACGGCGCACCGGTGGCTTCGACGGCTGTCCGGTCGTGCAGGCCCACATGACCAACTCGCGGCTGACCGACCCCGAGGTGCTCGAGCTGCGCTTCCCGGTGCGGCTCGAGTCGTACCGGATCCGCCGCCACACCGGCGGGCGCGGTCAGTGGCGGGGCGGCGACGGCGGCGTGCGGATGATCCGCTTCCTCGAGCCGATGACCGCCTCGATGCTCGGCAACAGCCGGGTGTACCCGCCGTTCGGTGCCGCCGGCGGCGGCAGCGGCGCGGTCGCCTGCAACTACGTGCTGCGCGGCGACGGGCGCATCGAGCCGGTCGGCCACGTGGGCCGCGCCGAGCTCGAGGCGGGTGACGTGTTCGTGATCGAGACCCCGGGGGGCGGCGGCTTCGGCGAGCCCTGATGTCGTCGGGGCCGGGGGCGGGCCGCCGGTATAATCGCGGTTTCACCCCTGCGCCCTCTCCGAATGCCCGACGCGATCGTCCTGCGCGGCGGCTCCGCCCTCTCCGAGTTCCGCCGTCGCCGCCTGCTGGCGGCGCTGCAGGCGGCCGACGACGCGGTCGCCGATGTCCGAGCCTGGCACCTGCACGTGGTGCTGTCGCCGCAGCCGCTCACCCCGGACACGCGCTCGCGCGTGGCAGCGCTCCTCGACGACGGACTGCCGTCGCCGCCCGAGCCCGACGGCGCCACGGTGCTGTGGGTGGTGCCCCGCCTGGGCACCGTCAGCCCCTGGTCGAGCAAGGCCACCGACATCGCGCGGGTCTGCGGCCTGGATGTGGTCTCGCGCATCGAGCGCGGCACGGCCTACGCGCTCGTCATGCGCCGCAGCCTGGGCGCGCTGCTCGGCGGGCTGGTCGGCACCGGACGTGCCCCGGACGCCGCCCGCCTCGAGCGCCTCGCGGCGCTGCTGCACGACCGGATGACCGAATCGGTCGTGCCGCCGGCCGCGGATGCCACGGCGCTCGCGACGCTGTTCGCCGACCTGCCGGGCAAGCCGCTGCGTACGGTGCCGGTGGGCGAGGGCGGACGCGACGCACTCGCCCGCGCCAACGCCGAGATGGGCCTGGCGCTGTCCGACGACGAGGTCGACTACCTGCTCGCCGCGTTCCGCGAGGCTGGCCGCGATCCGACCGACGTCGAGCTGATGATGTTCGCGCAGGCCAACTCCGAGCATTGCCGGCACAAGATCTTCAACGCCGACTGGACCGTCGACGGCGAGCCGCGGGCACATTCGCTGTTCGGCCTGATCCGCAAGACACACGCCGCGAATCCGGGCGGCACCGTCGTCGCGTACGCCGACAACGCCGCGGTGCTCGACGGCGGCGGCATCGCCAGCCGCTTCATCCCGGTGCAGGACGGCCAGAACGGCCGCTACGTCTGGCGCGACGTGCCGCTGCACGCGCTGCTCAAGGTCGAGACCCACAACCATCCGACCGCGATCTCGCCGTTCCCCGGCGCGGCCACCGGCTCGGGCGGCGAGATCCGCGACGAAGGGGCCACCGGGCGCGGCTCCAAGCCCAAGTACGGCCTGACCGGCTTCACGGTCTCCGACCTGCGGATCCCCGGCTTCGAGCAGCCCTGGGAGACGGCCCAGGAGACCACCGCGCCGATCGACGGACGTCCGGCGCAGGCCCCCCAGTACGGGCTGCCCGCCCGGATCGCCTCGCCGCTGTCGATCATGATCGACGGCCCGATCGGCGGCGCCTCGTTCAACAACGAGTTCGGCCGTCCCAACCTGCTGGGCTACTTCCGCACCTACCAGCAGACGGTGGGCGGCGCGGTGCGCGGCTATCACAAGCCGATCATGCTCGCCGGCGGGGTCGGCCACCTCGACGCCGCGCACGTGGGCAAGCTCGACCTGCCGCCGGGCACGCTGCTGATCCAGCTCGGCGGACCCGGCATGCGGATCGGCCTCGGAGGCGGTGCGGCCTCCAGCATGGGCTCGGGCAGCAACACCGCCGAACTCGACTTCGACTCGGTGCAGCGCGGCAACGCCGAGATCCAGCGCCGCGCGCAGGAGGTGCTCGACGCCTGCCGCGCGATGGGCGAGGCCAATCCGATCCTGTCGATCCACGACGTCGGTGCCGGCGGCCTGTCCAACGCATTTCCCGAGCTGGTCGATGGCGCGCATCGCGGCGCGCGCTTCGAGCTCGCGAAGATCCCGCTGCTGGCCAGCGGCCTGTCGCCCGCCGAGATCTGGTGCAACGAGTCGCAGGAGCGCTACGTGCTCGGCATCGCCCCGGGCTCGCTCGAGGCCTTCGACTTCCTGTGCCGGCGCGAGCGCAGCCCGTACGCGGTGGTCGGCACGGTGTCGGCGGACCGGCAGCTGGTGCTCGAGGCGCCCGACGGCTCGAAGCCGGTCGACATGCCGATGGACGTGCTGCTGGGCAAGCCGCCCCGGATGCACCGCGACGCGGTCCGGCGCGTGCGCGCACTCCCCGAGCTCGACGCCTCGGGGCTCGACCTCGGCGAGGTGGCGATGCGGGTGCTGCGGCTGCCGGCCGTGGCGTCCAAGTCTTTCCTCATCACCATCGGCGACCGGACGGTCGGCGGACTGAGCGCACGCGACCAGATGGTCGGCCCCTGGCAGGTGCCGGTCGCAGATTGCGCGCTCGGCCTGGTCGATCACCGCGGCTTTCGCGGCGACGCGATGTCGATGGGCGAGCGCACGCCGCTCGCGGTGATCGACGCCGCCGCCTCGGCGCGCATGGCGATCGCCGAGTCGGTCACCAACCTGATGGGCGCGCCGATCGCCTCCATCGACGTGATCAAGCTGTCGGCGAACTGGATGGCCGCCTGCGGCACGCCCGACGACGACGCCGACCTGTACGACGCGGTCCAGGCGGCGAGCGACGTCTCGATCGCCCTGGGCATCGCCATACCAGTCGGCAAGGATTCGCTGTCGATGCGCACCCGCTGGCGCGGTGAGGACGGCGTGCAGCGCGAGGTCGCCTCGCCGACCTCGCTGATCGTCACCGCCTGGGCGCCGGTCGCGGACGTGCGGCGCGCGCTGACCCCGCAACTGCGCACCGACCTCGGCGACACGACGCTGATCCTGATCGACCTGGGCGAGGGGCGTCATCGCCTCGGCGGCTCCGCGCTCGCGCAGGTCACGCAGCAGGTCGGCGACGCGGTGCCCGACCTGGCCGATCCGTCGCTGCTGGCGCGCGCCTTCGCCGTGGTGCAGGCGCTGGCCGCGGCCGGCCGCGTGCTCGCGGTCCATGATCGCTCCGACGGCGGCCTCTTCGCCACCGTCTGCGAGATGGCCTTCGCGGGCCACTGCGGCGTGACGCTCAACCTCGACATGCTGACCATCGATCCGCATGCCGCCGACTGGGGCGACTTCAAGATCCGGCCCGAGCAGGTCGCCGTGCAGCGCAACGAGCTGACGATGAAGGCGCTGTTCGCCGAGGAGGCGGGCGTGGTGCTGCAGGTCAGGCAGGCCGAGCGCGACGCGGTGCTCGGCGCGCTTCGCGAAGTGGGGCTCTCGCGCCTGTCCCACGTCATCGGCAAGCCCAACGACCGCGACGCCATCGAGATCTGGCGCGATGCGAAGAAGGTCTGGAACGCGTCCCGCGCGGAGCTGCAGTCAGCCTGGAGCGAGACCTCCTACCGGATCGCCGCGCTGCGCGACGATCCCGACTGCGCACGCGAGGAGTTCGAGCGCAACGGCGCGGGCGTCCAGCCGCCCTTGTCGGTGCACCTGAGCTTCGATCCCGCCGATGACATCGCCGCGCCCTACGTGGCCACCGGCGTGCGCCCGCGGGTGGCGGTGCTGCGCGAGCAGGGCGTCAACAGCCAGATCGAGATGGCGGCCGCCTTCGACCTGGCCGGTTTCGACGCCTACGACGTCCACATGACCGACCTGATCGAGGGTCGTCACCGGCTCGCCGACTTCGCCGGCCTGGTCGCCTGCGGCGGCTTCTCGTACGGCGACGTGCTCGGCGGCGGCTCCGGCTGGGCCCGCACGATCCTCTTCAACGCAGCGCTGGCCGAGCAGTTCGCGACCTTCTTCCAGCGGCCCTCGAGCTTCACGCTCGGGGTGTGCAACGGCTGCCAGATGCTGTCGCAGCTCAAGGCGATCATCCCCGGCGCCGAGGACTGGCCGCGGTTCCGCGCGAACCGCTCCGCGCAGTTCGAAGCGCGCTTCGGTGCGGTCGAGGTGCTGCCATCGCCGTCGCTCTTCCTCGCAGGGATGGCAGGATCGCGCCTGCCGATCGCGATCGCGCACGGCGAAGGGCGGGTCGATCACGACCGGCCGGAGCACGCCGCCGCCGCGCTCGGCACGCTGCGCTTCGTCAATGGCGACGGGACGCCGGCCGAGGCCTATCCGGCGAACCCGAACGGCTCCGCTGGCGGACTGACGGGCTACACGAGCAAGGACGGCCGTGCGACCATCCTGATGCCCCATCCGGAGCGCGTGTTCCGCATGGTTCAGTGGTCGTGGCGGCCGGATGACTCGGTGGCGAGTTCGACGCCTGTCGGCGGTGCCGCGGGCGAGTCCCCGTGGATGAGGGTGTGGCGCAACGCGCGCGTGGCGCTGGGCTGATTCGGATCTCGGGAGGGTGGAGCGATGCGCGTGCTGGTGATCGAGGATGACCCGGTGATCGGGGCCAATGTCTGCGACTACCTGCAGACGACAGGCATGGACACCCGCTACGCGCCGGACGGCATCGTCGGCATGGAGCTCGCGCAGCGCGAGCGCCCCGACGTCGTCGTGCTCGACCTGAACCTGCCCGGCATCGACGGCGTCGACTGGTGCCGCCGCCTGCGCGCAGGGCCGCTCGGCACGACACCCGTCCTGATGCTCACCGCTCGCGACTCGATCGACAGCAAGCGGGCGGGCTTCGCCGCCGGAGCCGACGACTATCTGGTCAAGCCCTTCCTGCTCGACGAACTGGCGATGCGGCTGCGCGCGCTGTCGCGCCGCTCGACCGGTCGGGCCACCGAGGCCACCACGCTCGGCGGGCTGCGACTCGAGCGCGAGGCGCGCCGGGTCCGCGTGGGCGACGCCGTCGTGCGCCTGACCCCGCGTTCCTTCCAGCTGATCGACCTGCTGATGAGCGCCCCCGACCGCGTGTTCTCGCGCCCCGACCTCGAGCGGGAGATCTGGGGCGACGAGCCGCCCGGCGGCGATGCGCTGCGCGCGCTGGTCGCCCAGACGCGGCGCGCCTTCGCGGAGGCAGGCGTCGATCCGATCGAGAACCTGCACGGCCATGGTTACCGGATCAGGCCGCTTGCGTCCGTCGCTTAGACGGCGCCTGGTCGTCGGCATCGTCGTCACCGCGTCGATCGCATCGTTCGCCGAGGCGCTGCTGCTGCACGTGGTCTGGTACGGCTACGAGCGCAGGCTGATCGAGCGGGTGATCGAAGACGAGCTCGAGCGCAGCATCGAGATCCACCCCCGGGATCCGCTGCTCGCCTACCCGAACACCGGCTTCCTGCGGCTGTACATCGCGTCGCGGGATCCGGCGATGCCCGGGGATGCGCTGCCGCCGCACCTGCTGCCGCTGCCTGATCTCGTGGCCGAGCCCACCCGAGCGATCGTGATGCGCGAGGTCCGCTCCGCCGATGGCGTCGACTACCAGGTCGGCGTCGCGCGCCGCGGCGGCCTGGTCTTCCTGCTCGCCTACGATTCGACCGAGCACCAGCAGCTCCGACTCGACCTGCTGTGGGCAGTGCTCGCGATCGCGGCGATGCTCACGCTGCTGGCCTCGCGGCTCGCGCTCGGCATGGTCGACCGCCTGCTGGGCGGCCTGAACCGGCTGCAGCGGCGGGTCTCGGAGGGCCCGGGCTATGCATCGTTCAGCGACGCCTCGATGGACCTCGAGGTGTCCGCGCTCGCCGACGCGCTCGATGACCACCGCCGGCAGGTGGCGATCGCGCTGCGCAAGGAGCGCGCGTTCGCCGCGGCAGCGAGCCACGAGCTGCGCACGCCCCTCACGCGCATCGCGACCGGTACCGAAGTGCTGCTCGCGCGCGGCGACCTGCCGACGCTGGTGGCGCCACGCCTGCGCTCGATCCGCGAGTCCGCCGATGAGCTTCAGCGCTTGCTCGACGTGCTGCTGCTGGTGGCGCGCTGGCAGCCCTCCGGTGACCAGCCGGTGCCGCTGCCGCCCGAGGGGGCGCCGCGCCCGCTCGGCCAACTGGTCGCGCTGTGTGTCGAACGGCTCGCCGCCGAAGCCCGTCTGCTGGGCGCCACCGTGACCGCGACGGTCGCCGAGCCCGCGCTGCTGGTATCGCATCCCGCGATGCTCGAGATCGTGCTCTCCAATCTGCTGCGCAATGCGATCCGGCACGGCCGCAGCGCGCCGGTGACGGTGCACCAGGCGGACGGCGTGCTCGAGGTGATCGACCGTGGCCCGGGTATCGAGGCGGCTGCCCTCGAGCGGGTGTTCGATCCGTTCTGGCGCGGTTCGGCCGCCGACGACGAGACCGGTCCATCGGGTCTCGGGCTCGGACTGACGATCGTCGAGCGCATCTGCGCGGCGGCCGGCTGGGCGCTGTCGATCCACAGCAGCGCCGGGGAGGGCACGCGGGTCTCGATCCGCCTGACCGGCGCCGCCGCCAAGGCGCCCGTGACCACGGCGCCGTCGCCATGAACCACAGCCCGGCCCCCAAGCCGGTCTCGCCGCACGTGCTCGGCGCGGTGGCGGTACTGATCGGACTGGCCTGGACCCTGAGGACGACCCTGGTCGGCGGGCCGCCGCTGCACTGGCTCGTCGCGCCCCTCGCGCTGTACGTGCTCGGTCCGCGCTGGGCCGCAGTGGCCGTGCTCGGCGGCGCAGGCTTCGCCGCGGCCACCGGCACCGTGCCGTGGGCGCAGATGCCTGCGGCCGTGCTCCTCGATGGCTGGTTGCCGATCGCCGTGGCCTGGGGCTGGCTGCGGCTGATCGAGCGCCGCCTGCCGCCGCACCTGTTCGTCTACCTGTTCGTCGCGGTGTTCGCGGGCACCCTGGTGGCGACGCTCGCGGGTGGCGCGGCCGAGCGTCTGCTGTTCGCGGCCGGCGCCGGCCGCGACCCGGGCGTCGACTGGTGGATCGCGCTGCTCATCCTGGCCGACGGCGAGGCGGTCACCACCGGGATCGTCGTGACCGGGCTCGCCGTCTATCGCCCGGAATGGCTGCAGACCTTCGATGCCGACCGGTACCTGAGCCCGCCCGGGTCGCAGCGCTGACACGGCACGGGTACGGCCCGCCAGTCCCCTTCGTACCCGGCAACGGGCGGTTACATCTGTTGCCCGCCGCCCGCGCCGGGGCCACGGGGGCTCCGGTAGCCTGACTTCACCGTCACCCGTGCCCTTGGAGGCCCGACATGAAGTCCACCGTCACCGCCACGCTCGTCCTGCTCGGCGCGCTGGCCGCAGCCCCTGCCGCACAGGCCCGCAGCGATGCCGTCGTCGGCGCGGTCCTCGGCGCAGGCGCAGGCGCGGTGATCGGCCAGGCACTCGGCGGGCGCGAGGGTGCGATCGTCGGCGGCGCGATCGGCGCGGTCACCGGAACCGCGATCTCCACCGGTCGTTCGCAGACCTGGAACACGCAACCGGTCCACTACTACCCGCCGGTGCAGGCCTGGCAGCCGCCGCCGCAGGTGTACTACCCGCCGGCGCGTGTCTACTACCCCCCGCCGCGGGCCTACTACCCGCCGCCGCGGGCCTATTACCCGCCGCCCCGCCAGTACTATCCCGCGCCGGTTTACGTGCCCGCGCCGGTCTACGCGCCGCCGCCGGCGGTGATCTGGCGAGGGCACCCGCGCCGCGACCACGGCTACGGCCGCGTGCATGACTACGGGTACGGGCACCGCGAGTGGCGCTGAGCGCGCCGCTCGGGCGCGGGCATCAGGCCGACGGAATGAAGTCCGGATCGTCCTGGTGCTTGCGCTCGAACTTCAGGAAGTCGTAGTAGCCGCACTTCGATCCGTTCGGATAGTCGCGGCAGACCGCGGGCCGCGCCTCGTAGATCGTGCAGCGCCGCACGTCGGTGTCGAAGAAGCGGCAGATCGAGCCGTACACCTCGTCCTTGCGATGCTTGAGGATCCGCTCGCCGGGCTCGTACCAGCGGGTGAACTTGCGCTCGGCCTTTGCCGTCTCGAGGCCGAAGTGCTTCGCGAGCCGCGCGAGGTCGCGGTCCTTGACCTCGATCCGCGGGTAGCTGCAGCAGTAGCCGGGGCATTTCGAGCAGTCGTAGCGGACGATCGGGATGGTCTTTCGGGTCATGTCTGGGCGGACGGAGGAAGGCGTGGACGGGCTCGCGGGCGCAGGGTACGCGGGTGGGTCAGACGGTTCGCAGCTGCAGCAGCCAGATGACGAACGATACCGTGCCTGCCGCCGCGAAGGTGCCGATGACGATCGCGGAACCGATCGCACGCGTGTCGATGCCGTATCGCTGCGACAGGATGTAGGTGTTGCTCGCCGTCGGCAAGGCGGCGGCGAGCACGCCGATCGCAGCGAGCGCGGGGTCGACGCCCAGGGCCCACATCGCCGCGCCGACCAGCACAGGATGCACCACGAGCTTCGCGAGCAGCAGCCCGCCGACCGAGCGGTCGAGCACCACGGCGCGGCCACCGAGCGAGGCGCCGATGGCAAACAGCGCGCAGGGGCCGGCCGCCTGCGCGAGGAGCCTGACGAGGGCATCGGCCGGCGCCGGCAGCCGCACGCCGGTCGCGGAGAACACGAGCCCGGCGACGATGCCGAGGATCAGTGGCGTGCGCAGCAGGCCGCCGAGCGCGGCGCGCAGGCGGGCAGCGCGCGGCGTGCCACCGTCCTCGCCGCTGCGGGCGAACTCGAAGAGCACGATCGAGCCGACGATGACCACGCAGATGTCGGCGACGATCGTCATGACCATCGCGGGCAGGCGGCTCTCGTCGCCGAGCTGCGCGAGCAGCGGCAGACCGAGGAAGCCGACGTTGCCGTGGGTCGCGGAGAACGCGAGCGCGGTGCGGTCGCCGGCCGGGCGACGTCGCGCGAACCACAGCATGCCGGCGAAGAGGATCGCGCCGGCCAGCAGGTAGGCGGCGAAGTAGCCCGGGTCGGCGATCTTGGAGACCGGGTGCGCTGCCACTGCGCGGAACAGCATCGCAGGCAGCGCGAACCAGAACACGAAGATGTTGATGCCCTCGACGCCGCTGTCCTGCAGCAGCCCGCGACGTGCGGCGACCCAGCCGCAGAGCACGAGCGCGAAGACGGGAAGCGTGACCTCGAGGACGGTGAACATGCGCGGTCGGGCAAACCGTCGAGGGTACGGGGGGGCCGTCGCGCGGGTCAACCCGAGGTGTCGACGCGGCGCAGCGCCTGGCGCAGGAAGCGGTCCGGCGACAGCGCGGCGGCGAGGGGTCGCTCGAGTGCGGAGGGCTCGCCGTCGAGGCGGGCCGCGATCACCTCTGCGGCGAGCACGGACCACAGCAGGCCGCGCCCGCCGAACGCCGTGGCGGTCCACAGCCCCGGCAGGATAGGCAGCGGAAGACGATCGTCGCGGTGCGCCGCTGCGAGCATGACGAGGGCGCGAGCATCGGGGACCGGGCCGATCAGGGGCAGGTGGTCTCGAGTGGACAGGCGCTGGCCCCGGCGTCCGGGGAGGAGCGACGGGACGGGACCGGGGTCGGCGAGCTGCGAGGCGAAGCGCGACCAGGCGAGCAGGGACCGCTCGCCAGGCGCGACGCCATCGCCAGGCGCGACGCCATCGCCATGCGCGACGCCATCGCCATGCGCGAAGCGATCGTCCTGCGCGATGCCTTCGCCGGTCGATGGGCCGTCCGTCGCGTCGTCGTCGATGTCGACGCTGCCGGCGGGGCCGAGCAGCAGCCGGGTCCCGTCGAGCGGCACGGCGTGTCCGTCGCCGCCGACCGTGCAGCGTGGCATGCGGCTCGGATGCGGCATCGCCAGGGTGGTGAGGCCTGCGCGCCGGCGCAGGCCTGCGGCACCGAAGTGCGCCGACAGGGGCCGCGGCTCCGCACCCGGCGCGTCGACGATGACGGGCCCTCCGGTGCCGCAGGCGAGCACCACCACGGCGCCCTCGCCGAGCACGCGGGCCTCGGCGTCCAGGGCGAGCCAGCCGTCCTGCAGGCGGACCAGCGTCGCGACCGCAGCGTCGCTGCGCGCGCTCACGCCGGCCACCGTCCAGGCATCGCACAGGGCACGCGGATCCGCGCTGCCGGCCATGGGCAGCCACCAGCCGCCTCGACGCAGCCGCACGCCCGCGCGCTCCGAGGCGGCGGCGGCATCCACCGGCTCGGCCCAGTCGCGTGGCAGCCGGGCGGTGACGCGATGGGCCTGCTCGGGGTCGGCGAGCTGCACGCGCCCGTGCTGGCGCAGCACGTCCAGCGCGTACGGCCCGTTCGCGAGCAGGGTCGCCGTGCGGGTCAGGCGCGACAGTGGCGCGTCGTCCGGCGTCAGCGACGGATGCTGGGCCAGCACCGGCTGCGCCGAGCCGCCCGGCCTGCCCGCGTCGAGCCGCGTCGCCGACCAGCCGCGGCGAGCGAGCGCGAAGGCGACGGCGCTTCCGGCGAGCCCGGCGCCGATCCCCAGCGCGCTGCGCCCGCCCGCGGGGCGCTCGCCGCGGGTCGACGCCGACGCCGCGGCATGGCCACGGATCCGCAGCGCGCGTGCAGCGGGCAGCGCGTAGGTCGGGTCCGGCGGGCCTTGCCGGGCAGGCCGCCCGGGCAGGCCGCCCGGGCCCGCACCGGGGGGCTCGGGGTGACCGGCGGGCGAGACCACGAAGCCGGCGGACTCGAGCGCATGCCGGCCGGCACGGTACGCGGCCTCGAGGGCCTCGGTCGCGGGCGTTCCAGGCGCGGTTGCGAGCGCCGCCGCGCCGCCCGGCACCAGGGCTGCGGCGGCGGCCCGCCAGGCCGCGAAAGGGAGGTCTTCGGGGCGGTGCGCGAGGCCCGCGTCCGCCGCATAGGACAGCAGCAGCGCGTCCGCACGCGGCACCCAGCCCGGCACCATGCTGCGGGCCGGTCCGACCGCGAGCGACAGCGTCACCCGTCCGTCCTCGAACGCCAGCCGGTGCACCCCTCCGACCGCGCTCGGCCAGCGTGCGAGCAGCGGCGCCCGATCCGCGGGGGCCACCCGCAGCGCTGCGAGCGCATCCTGCAGCGTGTCGCGCGTCAGCGGACGCTCGAGCGTCGCCGCCCAGTGCAGGCGCGCCGCCCGCGCCGGGTCGGCACGCCAGGCTCGCAGTGCAGCGAGGAACGCGAGCCCTGCGCCGAAGCCGATCTCGAGCACGACGAAGACGTCCGCGCCGTCCCATGCCTGCGGCAGCCCCGCGGCCGCGAGCGGTCCGCGCGCGGCCGCGTCGAGCGGGTCGGCGCCGGGAGCGGGGAAGGGGCCGGCAGTCATCGCCGTCCGGCGTCGCATGCGATCATCGGCGGATTATCCGTGCCCCCGACCGATGACCGCTCCGAACGCCCTCCCAGTCTCCCCGGCCGCCGGGGTCTCCGCCGCCCGAAGCGCCGTGCTCGCCGACGCCGACCGCTGGTTCGACGCCGGGGGCCTCTTCGAGACGCTCGCCCGGCGCGTCGCGGTGCCCACCGAGAGCCAGGAGCCCGCGCGTGCGCCGGTGCTCGCCGCCTACCTGCGCGACGAGATCGAGCCGGCGCTGCACGCGCTCGGATTCGAGTGCGAGACGGTGGCGAACCCGGCCGCCACCGGCGGGCCGATGCTGCTCGCGCGCCGCATCGAGGACGCCGCGCGTCCGACGGTGCTGGGCTACGGGCACGGCGACGTGATCCGTGGCCAGGCCGGGCAGTGGCGGGACGGGCGCGATCCGTGGACGCTGCAGGCCGAGGGGGACCGCTGGTACGGTCGCGGCACGGCCGACAACAAGGGCCAGCATTCGATCAACCTCGCTGCGCTTCGGCTGGTGCTGCAGGCGCGGGCCCGCGAGCAGGGCCTCGCTGCGGGCGAGGCAGCGCGCGCCCGGCTCGGCTTCAACCTCAAGTGGCTGATCGAGACCGGCGAGGAGGTCGGCTCGCCCGGACTGCATGCGGTCTGCGAGATGCGCCGCGAGTGGCTCGCCGCCGACGTGCTCATCGCCTCCGACGGGCCGCGGGTCAGCCCCGACCGTCCGACGCTGTTCCTCGGCTCGCGCGGCGCGCTCAACTTCGATCTGGTCGCCGACCTGCGCGAGGGCGGCCATCACTCGGGCAACTGGGGCGGGCTGATCGCCAACCCCGGCGTCGTGCTCGCGCACGCCCTCGCCTCGATCACCGACGCACGCGGCGCGCTTCGCGTGCCCGAGTGGCGCCCCGCGTCGCTCACGCCCGCGGTGCGCGAGGCGCTGTCGACGCTGTCGGTCGACGGTGGCGCCGAGGGCCCGCCGATCGACCCCGACTGGGGCGAGCCCGGCCTGACGCCCGCCGAGCGCGTCTACGGCTGGTGCGCGTTCGAGGTCCTCGCCTTCGAGACCGGCAACCCGGCCCGCCCGGTCAACGCGATCCCGCCACGGGCGCGCGCCCACTGCCAGCTGCGGTTCGTCGTCGGCATCGACCCCGAGGACATCCTGCCGGCGCTGCGCCGCCACCTGGATGCCCACGGCTTCGCGGCGGTCCGGATCGACCGGGCGGCCGAGGGCTACTTTCCCGCGACGCGGCTCGAGCCCGACCATCCCTGGGTCCGCTGGACCGCGGCCTCGATCGGCGCGAGCACCGGCGCCGCACCGGCGATCCTGCCCAACCTCGGCGGCTCGCTGCCGAACGACGCGTTCTCCGAGCGCCTCGGGCTGCCGACGGTCTGGGTGCCGCATTCGTACGCCGGCTGCTCGCAGCACGCGCCGAACGAACACCTGCTGGCGTCAGTCGCGCGCGAGGCGCTGCGGCTGATGGCCGGGCTCTACTGGGACCTGGGCGAGCCGGGCACGCCCGAGCGGGCCTGATCAGTCGAAGCCGAGGTCGTACTGCCGGGGCGGCTCGACATGCGCCTCGTCCTCGCCTTCCAGGCCGCTCGCGCGCACGCCGAGCAGGCGGATCGATCGGCTCAGGTCGGCCCGCTTCAGGCAGGCCCCGGCCGCCCGCCGCAGCGCAGCCGCGTCGGCCACCGTCTCGGGCAGCGTGAGGTCGCGGGTCACCGTCCTGAAGTCGTCGAAGCGCAGCTTGATGCCGACGGTGCGGGCCCGGTAGCCCTTCCTGGCCAGATCCACGGCCAGCTGCTCGCACAGCCGCGTGAACACCTCGCCGAGCGCGCCTCGGTCCCGGGCCGCATGCAGGTCGCGCTCGAAGGTGGTCTCGCGGCTGATCGACACCGGCTCGCGATGCGTGACCACCGGCCGCTCGTCGCGACCGTGCGCCGCTTCGTGCAGCCACTGCCCGAAGGCGCGCCCGAAGTGCTCGACCAGCCAGGCCGGGTCGCGCGCCGCGAGTTCGCCGATCGTCACGATGCCGTGGACGGCGAGCTTCTCCGTCGCCTTCGGGCCGATCCCGTTGATGCGCCTGGCCGGCATCGGCCAGACCTTCGATGGGATCTCGTCCATCGTCAGCACGGTGATGCCGTCGGGCTTCTGCATGTCGGAGCACAGCTTGGCCAGCAGCTTGTTCGGTGCGATGCCGACCGAGCAGGTCAGGCCTGTGGCCTCGAACACGGCGGCCTTCAGGCGCGCCGCCAGCGCCCGGGCGTCGCCGTCGAGCTCGGTCAGGTCGGCGTACACCTCGTCGATGCCGATGTCCTGGATCACCGGGCTGACCGTTCGCACCGCATCCTTGAAGAGGCGCGAGTGGCGCCGGTAGAGCTCGAAGTTCACCGGCAGCAGCACCGCATCGGGGGCCAGCCGGGCTGCCTTCATGGTCGGCATGCCCGAGTGCACGCCGAGGGCCCGCGCCTCGTAGGTGGCGGTGGTGAGCACGCCGCGGCCCGCGTAGTCGCGCAGCCGCGCGAACTCGCGCGTGCCGTCCGGCAGCACTCGGGGGAGGTCGGTCCGCCGGCCCGCCACCACCATCGGCAGGCCCCGCAGCTCCGGATACTGCGACAGCTCGCAGGACGCGAAGAACGCATCCATGTCGAGGTGGGCGATGCGGCGCGGGCGGAGCCTGTCGTCGGGGGCGGACACGATCGGGGTCGGGCGGATGGGCGCATGATGCCCGATCGCCGGCAGCGCGCGACCCGGTGCCGACACGGTGGCGCAGCGTGGCCGTCCGGGGAGGGTCGCCGACTTCCGGCACACTGCGGGCTGACACGGCGCCAAGGGCGCGGGGGAACGGGCATGCAGGATCTGTTGGCGGGACGCGGGGCGATCGTGACCGGCGGGGCGCGCGGCATCGGGCTCGCGGTCGCGCAGACGCTCGGTCTGCTCGGGGCCCGCGTGCTGATCGTCGACAACGGCGCTGCACTCGACGGCGGGCCGGAGGATTCGGCGGTCACCGAGCTCGCGACGATGCGGGTGCCCGGCGCGATCGGCCTGGCGCTCGACGTCGGCGCCGAGGGCGCCGCCGAGGAGGCGGTCGCGGCCGCGATCGAGGCCTTCGGTGCGGTCGACCTGGTCGTCAACAACGCGGCGATCGAGGCCGATGCGCAGATCGGGAGCGGCACGCGCGCCGATTTCGAGCGGATGCTGCGGACCAACCTGGTCGCCCCGTACGCGATGGCGGCTGCGGCGGTCGGCGCGATGCGCGAGCAGGTGCGCGGCGGGCGCCGGCCCGGAGCGATCGTCAACCTGGCCTCGGCAGTGGGGCTGTACGGCCGCGCCGGCCGCGGCGGCGAGGCCGCGAGCAAGGCGGGGCTGCTCGGGCTCACGCGCACGCTCGCGCTCGAGCTGGCCGATGCGCGCATCGCCTGCAACGCGGTCGTGCCGTTTGCCGGCACGCGAGCGCTGCGCGCGGTGCCGGGCGAGTCGCAGGCGCTCGCCGACTGGCGAGCGCTCACCGCGCCGCTGGCCGCCAGCCATGTCGCCAACGTCGTCGCCTTCCTGGCCGCACCGCAGGCCGCGGGCATCAGCGGTCAGCTGCTCGGCGTGCGCGGCCTCGAGGTGTTCGCCTGGACGCAGGCGCGTCCCGCCGCCTCGTGTTTCCAGCCGCGCGCCTTCGACGCCGACGAGTTCGCCGCCGCCATGGGTGCGCTGCGCCGCGACTTCGTCGAACTCGCCGACGATGTCGACGCGTTCGGGCACGATCCGGTCGCCTGAACGCCGCCTGAACGCCGCCTGGGGGCCGACGCACGTGCGTCGACACCCGTGTCGAATCCCGCTACGCTGGCTCTTTGAAGCCAGGAGCGTTCGTGATGTCGACCGATGCCGCATCGCCACGGCACATCCGCCTGACCTCGCACCCCGCGCCCGGCAGCTCGCCGGTGCCGCCACTCCAGTGGGGCGCCCCGAGCGCCGCAGCGCGCGGCCCGGTGATCGGCACCACCACCAGCCGCCTGCATCGCAACGTCGTCGGCACGCACTCCGGCTCGTACGGCGTGTACCGGGCGCTCGCGGTCGCCGCCGGCTCGCTCAACCGGCAGCATCGCGCCGACCTCACCGACACCGCGCCCACCGACAGCATCGGCCCGTATCCGCAGTGGACCGAGGCCGAGCGGATCGTGTCGATCGATCCGTGGGGCGCGAAGGTCGCCGCGGCCTTCGGTCCGCTGATCGAGGCGGGCATCGACATCCGACCGTCGATCGCGGTGACCAAGGCCCACATCGACATGCCGGAGATCCGGACTGCGATCGCCTTCCAGCGGCTGGTGCCAGACGGACGCGTGCTGTTCGAGAACGGCTCGGCGGTGGTCACCAAGGCCGCGATCGAGCCGGTCTGGTGGCTGCCGGGCGTGGCGAAGCGCTTCGGCTGCACCGAGGCCGAGCTGCGACGCGCGCTGTTCGAGGAGACCGGCGGCATGTATCCCGAGCTGGTCACCCGCACCGACCTCGACGTGTTCCTGCCGCCGATCGGCGGGCAGACCGTCTACGTCTTCGGCGATCCGGCCGACCTCGCGAACCCGGAGGTGCCGCTGACCGCCCGCGTGCACGACGAATGCAACGGCTCGGACGTGTTCGGCTCCGACATCTGCACCTGCCGCCCCTATCTGACGCATGCGATCGAGGAATGCATCCGCGGCGCGCAGCAGGGCGGGGTGGGCCTGGTCTCCTACAGCCGCAAGGAGGGCCGTGCGCTCGGCGAGGTCACCAAGTTCCTGGTCTACAACGCCCGCAAGCGCCAGGTCGGCGGCGACTCGGCCGACAAGTACTTCCTGCGCACCGAGTGCGTGGCCGGCGTGCAGGACATGCGCTTCCAGGAGCTGATGCCCGACGTGCTGCACTGGTTCGGCGTGCGCCGCATCCATCGGCTGGTCTCGATGAGCAACCTCAAGTTCGATGCGATCGTCGGCTCGGGTATCGCGGTCGACGCGCGCATCCCGATCCCCGACGCGCTGATCCCCGCCGACGCCCAGGTCGAGATGCAGGCGAAGATGGCCGCCGGCTACTTCACAGAAGGCGCGGCGCCCGACGCCGATGCGCTGTCGACGACCAAGGGCCGCGGCCTGTGAGCGCTGCGCACGCGCTGCTGTCGACCGGTGCGGTGCGCGAGCGCTGCGGCCGGATCCTGCAGGCCGCGATCGAGGGGCGCGCACCGGCTTTCGAGGTCGTGCTCGCGCGGCTCGACGACGCGGCCGACGTCGTCGCCGCGATGACGCGCCGGCGCTATCCGACGCTCGCGGTCCCGTATCACAGCCGCTGGCGGCACTTCGAGGCTGGTGGCGTCGACCGGGTCGCGGCGATGGAGGCCGCCGCGGGCGACATCGACCCGAGCGCGCGGGCGCGGGCGCGGATCGACCTGGCGGTGGTCTCGGTGCTGCTCGACGCCGGGGCCGGCGCGGCCTGGCGCTTCGACGACCGTCCGACCGGCACGGTGCTCGGCCGCTCCGAGGGCCTGGGCATCGCGAGCCTGCGGGCCTTCGAGCGGGGCCTCTTCTCGTCCGATCCGCAGCGGCCGATGCAGGCCGATGCCGAGGGCCTCGCCCGCATCGACGCGGCCGCGCTCGGCGCCGCCTTCCAGGTCGATGCCGACAACCCGCTGGTCGGTCTGGACGGCCGGGTCGCGCTGCTGCGCCGTCTCGGCCAGGCGCTCGCCGCCCAGCCCGCGCACTTCGGCGTGCCGGGGCGCCCGGGCGGGCTCTTCGATGCGCTGCGGGTGTCCGATCCGATGCGCGTCGCCGCGCACGACATCCTCGTCGCCCTGCTAAGCGGCCTGGGCGGCATCTGGCCGCAGGGCGCCCGGATCGGCGGCGTGGCGGTGGGCGACGCCTGGCGCCACCGGTTCGCGGGCGGGGAGGGCGAGACCGCAGGCTGGGTGCCCTTCCACAAGCTCTCGCAGTGGCTGACCTACTCCTTGCTCGAGCCCTTCGAGTCGGCCGGCGTTTCCGTCGACGGGCTGGAGGCGCTCACCGGCCTGGCCGAGTACCGCAACGGCGGGCTGCTCGTCGATGCGGGCGTCCTCGTGCCGCGTGATCCCGCCGGCTTCGTGCCGCCGCTCGCGCCGAGCGCCGAGCCGATCGTCGAATGGCGCGCGCTGACGGTCGCACTGATCGACGTCCTCGCCCCGAAGGTGCGCGAGCGGCTCGGCACCGACGCGGCGAAGATGCCGCTGGCGGCCGTGCTCGAGGGCGGCACCTGGGCCGCCGGGCGCGAGCTCGCCGCGGTGCGCCGCGGCGGCGAGCCGCCGATCGCGATCGCCAGCGACGGCACCGTGTTCTGAACCGTCCGGAGACCCCGATGACCGCCGAAGTGTTCGTGATCGACCACCCGCTGGTGCAGCACAAGCTGACGCTGCTGCGCCGCAAGGAGACCAGCACCAACAGCTTCCGGCGCCTGCTCACCGAGCTGTCGATGCTGCTGGCCTACGAGGTCACGCGCGACATGCCGATGCACGAGGTCGAGATCGAGACGCCGCTCGAGCCGATGCGCTCGCGGCTGATCGACGGCAAGAAGACGGTGTTCGTGTCGATCCTGCGGGCCGGCGCCGGCATTCTCGACGGCATGCTGCAGGTGATCCCGGGGGCCCGGATCGCCCACATCGGGCTGTACCGCGATCCGAAGACGCTGGTGGCGGTCGAGTACTACTTCAAGGTGCCGGCCGGCATGGAGGGCCGCGACGCCATCGTCGTCGACCCGATGCTCGCCACCGGCAACTCGGCGGTCGCCGCGGTCGATCGCCTCAAGGAGACGCGGCCGCGCTCGATCCGCTTCGTCTGCCTGCTCGCCGCACCCGAGGGGCTCGCGCACTTTCGGGCCGCGCATCCGGACGTGCCGGTCTACACCGCGGCGATCGACCGGCAGCTCGACGAACACGGCTACATCCTGCCGGGGCTGGGCGACGCCGGCGACCGGCTGTTCGGGACCAAGTAGGCCGACCCGGCGACGGTGCGGAGGCGCCGGCGCGTCCGCCGTCGGCGGGGGCGCGCAGCCGATCCGCTCGCGGCGTCTCAGCCCAGCAGGTGGTGCGCGCGCAGCCCCGCGGCGAGCAGCGGCGCGAGCGGCACGGCATTGCTCGGATGCTCGAGCGCGTCGGTGCTCCAGAACCGGACGATCCCGGCCTCCCGCATCGCCTCGAGGTCGGCCGGCGAGCAGAGCGCGTGCGTGACGACCGCGTCGACGCCGTGCGCGCCGGCCTCGAGACACACCCGTGCCGCCTGCGCGAGCGTGCGCCCGCTCGAGGCGATGTCGTCGACCAGCACTACCGGGCGCCCGGCCACCGGGGCGCCGCCTTCGGCCACGACGTCGACCTCGCGGTCGCCATGGCGGGTCTTGACGAACACCGCGTGCGGACGACCGGCTCGCGCGGCCACTGCGGCCACCCACTGCGCGGACTCCGCGTCGGGCCCGACCAGCACCGCGTCCGGCACGGTCCGCGCGACGAAGTCGCCGATCGCATCGGCCGCGGTGAGCGCGATGGCCTGCGCGCCGCCGGTCACCGCCTCGTCCAGGCGTGCGATCCGGTGCAGGTGCGGGTCCACGGTGATCACCGCGTCGAACAGCCCGCCGAGCAAGCCGCCGACGATGCGCTGGCTCACCGCCTCGCCCGGGCGAAAGGCCATGTCCTGGCGCATGTAGCAGAGGTAGGGCGCCACCAGCGTCAGGTGCGCGACGCCGTGCTCGCGCGCGGTCCGCGACGCGAGCAGCAGCTCGACCAGTCGCGTGTCGGGGGCGTCGAGCGCGCAGAAGAGCAGTGCGCGCGGCGGCAGCGGCACCGGCAGGCGCAGCAGCGTCTCGCCGTCGGGGAAGCGCCGAGTCTCGATGACCGAGGCCGGCAGGCCGAGCGCCTGCGCGAGCCGGCGCGCGGCGGCCTCCTGGTCGGCGAAATGAAGCAGCGCGGGTCGGGTCGGGTCGGTCATCTCGGGAGGCGCGGCAGGCTGCGGGCGGTAAACGAGGTCGGGTCAGCCGATCGCGATGCCGGCATCGGCATCGCAACCGCGGCGGGCGAGGTCGAACTCGCCGGTCGTCTCGGCGTGCAACCGGTAGAGCGGCTGGCCGGCACGCACCGGATCGCCCAGTCGAACCAGCAGGTCAAGCCCGGCACCGGGGCTCGCGGGGGCACCCGCCTGGCGCGCGGCGCGCGCCAGCCTCAGGTGGTCGAAGCCGACGACGCGGCCGGCCCGCTGTGCGACGATCTCGGCGACCAGCCGTCCGGGCCCCGGGGGCTGAAGGCGCCGGCCCTGCGCATCGATAATCGAGGCCATCTTGGCCGCTGCCCGTCCCGACTCGAGGATGTCCCGGGCCAGGCCCTCGCCGTCGCCGCCCCGCACGTCCGGGTCGAACTCGAGGATGCGGCCGGCCAGCCGCAGCGACTTCGCCCGCAGGTCCTGCGGGGCGTCGGGCCGGTTCTCCAGCACCGCCATCACGTCGCGGGCCTCGAGCACCGGGCCGATGCCGCGCCCGATCGGCTGCGTGCCGTCGGTGACCGTCACCTCGACGTGCAGACCGAGCGCGCGTCCGACATGCTCGAAGGTCTTGCGCAGGCGCTGCGCGTCGGCGAGCGAGCGCACCTTCGCGCTCGGGCCGACCGGGATGTCGAGCAGCAGCCGGGTCGAGCCGGCCGCGAGCTTCTTCGAGAGGATCGAGGCGACCATCAGACCGGGCGAGTCCAGCGCGAGCGGCCGCTCGACGGAGATCAGCAGGTCGTCGAGGGGCGCGAGCCGCGCCGTCCCGCCCCAGGCGATGCAGCCGCGCTCGCGCAGCACGACCTCGTGCAGGCGTGCGGGGGCGAGCTCGACCTCGGCGAGCACCTGCATCGTGTCGGCCGTGCCGGCGGGCGAGGTGATGGCGCGACTCGAGGTCTTCGGGATCAGCATGCCGTGCGCGGCGACGATCGGCACGATGATCATCGAGGTGCGGTTGCCGGGGATGCCGCCGATGCAGTGCTTGTCGGCCACCAGCGCCTCGCGCCAGTCCAGGCGTTCGCCGGTCTCGAGCATCGCGCGGGTCAGGGCCAGCACTTCGTCGCGTTCCAGGTCTTCGCGTCCGCAGGCGACCAGGAACGCGGCGACCTCGCTGCGCGCGTAACGCCGTGCGGCGATGTCTCGGGCGATGGCACGCATCGCCGCGAGGTCGAGGGGCTCGCCCTGCAGCTTGCGGCGCACGATGTCGAGCGAGGCCGGACGCGGTGCCGGACCGATGCTCACCGGCGTACCCGCGGGCACGCCCAGCATCGCGAAGGCCTGTTCGGACAGGCCGAGCTCGTCGGGGCCGACGATCGAGAGGTCGTCGACGACGTTGAGCACGGCGAGCATGGGCTCGGCATCGGCATCGGCCCCGCCCACGGTCACCGCGACCTTCTGGGCGGCCCGCAGGACATCGACGCGGCAGGCGGTGCAGCCGCGCGCCAGGTACGCGACGTTCTCCGAATCGGTGTCGATCCGGACCGCGCGCAGGCGCAGGGCGGGCAGGTTCGCGTTCATCGTCTGAGTGTAGCGGCCGAGGCACGATGTCTCCCGATCCGATCGGGCCGTGCCGGATGCGATCGCCGCGGGTCAGTGCGGGATCGGCTCGAGGTGCGTGATCACGGTCGCGTGCTCGACCAGCGCGGCGAGCGTCGCCTCGACCTCGTCGGCCACCGCATGCCCGGCGTCCACGGTCCAGTCCCCCGGCACCAGCACCACGACGTCGATCCAGGCGTGCGAGCCGGCGCGCCGCGTGCGCAGGCCGCGCCAGGAGACCCCGCGCTCGCTCAGCACATCGAGCGCGGCGCGCAGCCGCTCGAGCTCGGACGGGTCCAGGCTGCGGTCCATCAGGCCGTCGACCGAGGCACGAAGCATCCGGGCGCCCTCGCGCAGGATGTTCAGGCCGACCAGGATCGCGATCAGCGGGTCCAGGATCAGCCAGCCGGTCAGCGACACCGCGGCCACGCCGATGACCACGCCGACCGAGGTCGCGACGTCCGTCATCAGGTGCCGGGCATCGGCGTCGAGCGCGATGGATCTGAAGCGCTTCGCCGCACGGCGCAGCGCGATGGCCACGCCCAGGTTGATCGCAGTCGCGACCGCCGACACCGCGAGCCCCACGCCGATCGCCTCGAGCGGCTGCGGCGCCAGCAGCCGCGCCACTGCCGTCCAGATGATCGCCGCGGCCGCGCCGAAGATCAGGATGCCTTCGAAGCCGCTCGAGAAGTACTCGGCCTTGGCGTGGCCGAATGGATGCTCGTCGTCCGGCGGACGCGCCGCGATCACGATCATCACCAGGGCGAACGAGGCGCCCGCGAGGTTGACGAAGGACTCCATCGCGTCCGACAGCAGGCCGACCGAGCCGGTGAGCCACCAGGCGGTCGCCTTGAGCGCGATGGTCGCGACGGCCGCGGCGATCGAGAGCCAGGCGAAGTGGTGGCGCTCGAACGTGTCGGTGGGGAGGGTTTTGGGTAGCATCGCGGCATGCAAGTATCCGCCAAACGTGGACCGGGCGGACCGGCCGCCGGCGCGATCACCGACGTCGCGGGGCTGAGCGTCGGTCATTTCACCGATCCGCGCCGGCCCACCGGCTGCACCGTGCTGCTCGCCGGGGACGGCGCCACCTGCGGCGTCGACGTGCGCGGCGCCGCGCCCGGCACCCGGGAGACCGACCTGCTCGACCCGGTCAACGCCGTCGACCGCGTCCATGCGGTGCTGCTCGCCGGCGGCAGTGCGTTCGGGCTCGACGCGGCCGGTGGCGTCGTCGCCTGGCTCGAGGCGCAGGGGATCGGCCTGGCCGTCGGGCCGGCGCGGGTGCCGATCGTGCCCGCTGCCATCCTCTTCGACCTGTGGGTGGGCGACGCCTCGATCCGTCCGGATGCGCGCGCCGGCCGCCTGGCCTGCGAGGCCGCCTCGGCGGCCCCGCCTGCCGAGGGATCGGTGGGTGCGGGCGCGGGCGCCACGGTCGGCAAGCTCTGGGGCATCGGGCGGGCGATGAGGGGCGGGGTGGGTACTGCCTCACTGCGCGTCGGCGGCGCGACGGTGGGCGCGCTGATCGTCGTCAATGCCGTCGGCGACGTGATCGACCCGGGCACCGGACGCCCGCTCGCGGGCGCGCGCAGCGAGGACGGCCGCCGGCTCGTCGGCACCACCGCCAGCCTGCTCGCCGGCGACCTGCCGCCGCGGCTCGCGCCGGGCATGGCGACGACGATCGGCTGCGTCGCGACCGACCTGGCACTGAGCAAGGCCGAGTGCCGCAAGCTCGCGCAATGCGCGCACGACGGGCTCGCGCGTACCATCGACCCGGTGCACACCGCGTTCGACGGCGACACGCTGTTCGCGCTCGCCACCGGCCGCTGCGAGGCGCATGTCCATCCGGTGGCGCTGGGCGCGGCGATCGCGGCGGTGACCGCCATCGCGGTGCTGCGGGCGGTGCGGGCGGCGACCGGACTGTCCGGGCCCGGGCTGCCGACGCTGCCGTCGCTGGAAGAATTCGAACGGGGAGCTGGACGATGAGAGGCATGACGATGACGCGCGAGGCGTGGGCAGGCGGTGCATCGGCGACGCTCGTGGCATGCCGGGTGGCGGCGCTGCTGGCCGTGCTGTGGACGGCGGCGCCGGTACTGGCGGGTCCGGTGCTGGCGCTCGATGCACAGGCGCGCGCCGCGGTCGCCAACGACGAGATGGTCGTCGTGCTGGCGGTGGAGCGCGACGGCGCTCAGGTGGGGGCGCTCAACGACGCGGTGCTCTCGCAGCTGAACGCGGCGATCGCCGAGGCCCGTGGCGTGGAGGGCGTCAAGGCGCGCCTGGGCTCGGTGTACACGCAGCCGAACTACACTCGCGAAGGCAAGACGCAGGGCTGGCGGGTGCGCGGCGAGATCGTGCTCGAGTCGACCCGGATGGCCGCGCTCGCGCAGCTCGGCGCGCGGCTCGGCGAGCGCATGCAGCTCGCGGGCGTGCAGTTCCGGCTCTCCTCCGAGCGCCGCCAGGCCGAGGAGAAGCGGCTGATCGCCGAGGCCGCCCGTGCGTTCCGCGCCCGGGCCGCCGACGCGGCCGCGGCCTTCGGCTTCGCCGGCTACGAGCTCAAGGAGCTGGCGCTGCGCTCGGGCGGCAATGTGCCCGGCCCGCGCCCGATGGCCGCGATGGCCCGCGGCGGGGCGGACGTCGCCGCCGCCCCGCTGCCCACCGAGGGGGGCGATTCGGACGTGGTGGTCGGGGTCTCGGGCAGCGTCGAGCTCAAGCCCTGAGCGGTGCACGGGCGCGCGGCCCGCGCCCCGGGGTCGGCCGCGCGGCCGCATCCCGAGCCTGCGCAGCCGATCCGTTAGATTTACAGAACCCCCGCCGCTGCCTACAGTCCTCACCTCGCCCCCGAGGAGACCCCGATGGCCGACCTGCCACGGATCGCTGCACGCGACTGGACCAGCCAGCCCGCGTATCTGCACCCCGCCTACAAGTCCACGCCGCTGCGCGCGCCCTCCCGCCCGCTGCTGCCGATGCGTCACACCCTGTCCGAGCTGGCGCAGCCGGTCTACGGCCACGAGGACATCGGCGAGCTCGACCACGACCTGACCCGCAACGCCGTGCGCAACGGCGCGCCCCAGGGCGAGCGGATCGTCGTCACCGGCCGCGTCCTCGACGAGGGCGGCCGGCCGCTGCGCCACACGCTGGTCGAGCTCTGGCAGTGCAACGCCGCCGGCCGCTACGTGCACGCGGTCGATACCCACGATGCGCCGCTCGACCCGAACTTCCTGGGCGCCGGCCGCACGCTGACCGACGGCGACGGCCGCTATCGGTTCCTGACGATCAAGCCGGGGGCCTATCCCTGGGGCAACCATCCGAACGCCTGGCGGCCCAACCACATCCACTTCTCGCTGTTCGGCGAGCACTTCGCCAGCCGCCTGGTCACGCAGATGTAC
>JBIIPQ010000177.1:0-8818 GCA_044342535.1 Burkholderiaceae bacterium | reverse complement strand
GAGGCCACGCCCAGCGTCTCGGCGAGCCGCAGCCGGGCCCGCGCGGCGTCGAAGTGCCAGGCCGGGCTGACGGCGGCCGGCACGCCCTGCGCGCCGCGGCGCAGCGCGTCGAGGGCGGCGCGCGCCGGCGTCGGCGCGGTGACGGACACGCTCCCGCGCCCGGGCGCGAAGGTCGGCGCCTCGGGCAGCAGCAGCTCTGCCGGGCGCAGCCGGTCGAGCTCGCCGGCGAGCTGCGCGGGCGCGATCTCGGCCAGCCAGCATTCGCCGCTGGCGACGATCATCCACGCGAGCGCGAGCCGCTTGCCGCCGTCGGCCGCATCGATCGCGAGCAGCGGCCGGTCCTCGCGGTCCGGCAGGAGCGACGCATCTGTCAGCGTGCCCGGCGTGACCACCCGCAGCACCTTGCGCTCGACCGGGCCCTTCGAGGTCGCCGGGTCGCCGATCTGCTCGCACAGCGCGACCGATTCGCCCTGGCGCACCAGCCGCGCCAGGTACTGCTCGACCGCGTGGAAGGGCACGCCCGCCATCGGGATCGGCTGGCCGTTGGAGGCGCCCCGCTTGGTCAGCGTGATGCCGAGCAGGCGTGCGGCCCGCTCTGCGTCCTCGAAGAACAGCTCGTAGAAGTCGCCCATCCGGTAGAAGAGCAGCGCCGAAGGGTGATCGGCCTTGGTCCGGAGGTACTGCTGCATCACCGGCGTGTGGCCGGACAGGTCGACGGGGGGCGGGGCGTTGGGCGTCATCGGAGTGCGTGGCGGGCCCGCGCGAACCGGGCCGTGGGGCGGGGCGCAGGCGGCCCAAGGCGTGAGACTACCTCAGGCGTGCACGGCGTCCGGCCGGCCGCGGCGCGGGTCAGGACGTTGTCTGGATGCCGCCGGCCGCCGCGTGGGCGAGGACGCTGCCGGCGGTTCAGCCCGCGCGGCGCGCCTCGGCCATCCGGCAGGCCAGCGCGAACGCGTTGGCCATCGCGCCGGTGTTGGCGATGCCGCGGCCCGCGATGTCGTAGGCGGTGCCGTGCGCAGGCGTCGCGATCGGCATCGGCAGACCGCCCGGCACCGTCACGCCGCGCTCGAAGCCCATCAGCTTCATCGCGATCTGGCCCTGGTCGTGGTACATCGTGAGCACGCCGTCGTAGCCGGCGCCGTCCTTGCGCGTGGCGCGCACGAACGCGGTGTCGGCGGGGAAGGGCCCGTCGGCGGGGAAGCCGCGCGAGCGTGCGAGCGCCACGCCCGGCTCGATCACGTCGAGCTCCTCGCGGCCGAACGCGCCGTTGTCGCCGTTGTGCGGATTGAGCCCGCAGACCGCGATGCGTGGCTCGGCGATGCCGCCCTGGCGCAGGCCCGTGTAGAGCAGCTGCACGCCTTCGGCCACCTTGTCGACGGTGATCAGCGCGCTGACGTCCTTGAGCGGCACGTGCGAGGTCACCCGCGAGGTCCACAGGGTCTCGAGCACGTTGAACTCCACGCAGGGCCCGTGGAAGTCGAGCACCTCGCAGAAGAAGTGCAGCTCGTCGGGATGGCGCATCCCGCCGGCGCGCAGTGCCGCCTTGTTGAGCGGCGCGAAGCAGATGGCGTCGGCCGCGCCGTCGCGGCACAGGTCGAGCGCGACGCGCAGCGCATCGAGCATCCACGCGCCGTTCTTCGCGCCGGCCACGCCGCGCTCGAAGCCCTCGGCCTGCGCGCCGGCCCAGTCGACGAACATCGGCGTCTCGAGGGGCGCTGCGCGTGCGGTGCGGGCGTCGCCGGCGACGAACGCGAACGGCTTGCCGGTGACCGACACCGCGTCGTGCATGACCGCGCGGCTGGTGATCACCAGCAGTTCCGCGGCGCGCGAGCTCGCCGGATCGGCCAGCAGGCGGGCCGACAGCTCGGGGCCGATGCCGGCCGGGTCGCCGGTGAAGAACGCGATGCGGGGTTTAGCCATGCGTGGATCCGGGAGGGGGGTCAGACGCCGTCGCCCGGCGCCGGGACGGCCGACGACACGCGTGGCCAGCTGTTGGCCATGTGCAGCTGCAGCCCGGCGGCGAGGCGCTCGCCGTCGCGCACGGCGAGCGCCGCGACGAAGGCCTCGTGCTCGGCCATCGCGGCCGCCCAGTTCTGCGGGTGGTGGTTGCCGATGTAGCGGATGCGGCGCATGCGCATGCGCAGCATGCCGTGCAGCATCGACAGCGTCGGGCTGTGGGCGGCCGCGACGATCGCGTCGTGCACCTGCTGGTTCAGCGCGAAGTACTCCGGCCGCTCGCGCCGCTCGTAGTGCTCGCGCATGCGGCGGTGCATCGCGAGGATCGCGGCGATCTCGGCGTCGCTCGCCTGCACGGCGGCGAGCCGGCCGGCCTGGCCCTCGAGCAGCCCGGTCAGGGCGAGCATGTCCTGCGCATCGCGCGGCGTCACCACCTTGACCACCGCGCCGCGCCCGGGCAGCAGTTCGACGAGCCCCTCGCTGGCCAGCACCTTGAGCGCCTCGCGCAGCGGCGTGCGCGAGATGCCGAGCGAGCGGGCGACCTCGAGCTCGGCGATGCGCTCACCCGCCGCGAGGCGCCCCTCGACGATCAGGTCGCGCAGCCGCGCGATGACCTCGTCGTGCAGCGAGGGCCGCGCGATCGGCGTCTCCGGAAGCGGTGATTCGGCTTGACGAAGGGCGGACATTGCAAATACTGTAACTCCATAATTACGGAATACCAAGACGGAGACGGTCACGGCATGGTCGAGGGGCTTCCCATCGTCGACGCGCACCAGCACTTCTGGGATCCGACGGCGAACCACCACCCGTGGCTCTGCGACGAGCCGCCGATTCCGTTCCGCTACGGCGACTACCGCGCGATCCGCAGGCCCTACCTGCCCGCCGACTATTTCGCCGATGCGCGCGGCTTCGGGGTCGTGGGCACGGTTTACGTCGAGACCGAATGGGATCCGAACGACCCGGTCGGCGAGATCCGCTGGGTCGATGCGCTGCGCCGGCGCACCGGCTTTCCCACGGTGGCTGTCGGCCAGGCCTGGCTCGACCGCGCCGACTGCGCGCCCACGCTCGAGGCGCTCGCCGCCTTCGACTTCGTGCGCGGCGTGCGCCACAAGCCGCGCGCGAACCCGCGCCCCGGGGAGGCCGCGCCCGGCGGCATGAGCGATCCCGCATGGCGGGCCGGCTTCGCACGGCTCGCGCCGCTGGGGCTGCGCTTCGACCTGCAGTCGCCCTGGTGGCACTTCGGCGAGGCCGCGCGACTGGCCGCCGACTTCCCCGCCACGCAGATCATCGTCAACCACTGCGGCATGCCGGCCGACCGCAGCGCCGAGGGCCTCGCCGGCTGGCGTGCGGCCTGCGCGCGGCTCGCCGCCTGCCCGAACGTCGCGGTCAAGCTGTCCGGCATCGGGCAGGCCGGGCTGCCCTGGACCGTCGAGGCCAACCGGCCGGTCGTCGAGTCGCTGGTCGAGCTGTTCGGGCCGGCGCGCTGCATGGTCGGCAGCAACTTCCCGGTCGACTCGCTGTGCGCCGACTATCCGACGGTCCTCGGCGGCTTTCGCGCGATCCTCGGCGGACTCGCGCCGGCCGAGCAGCGGGCGGTGTTCCACGACACCGCGAACCGGCTCTACGCGATGGGACTGCCGGCATGAGCCTCACGAGCGGCCTGCGGCCGAAGCCCGCGCTGGGCTACGTCGGTGTCGGCCTGATGGGCGGGCCGATGGTCGCGCGGCTCCTCGCACGCGGCTGGTCGGTGCGGGCCTTCGACGTGATGCCCGAGCGGCTGCGCGCCGCCGTCGAGGCGGGCGCGCAGCCCGCGGCATCGCCCGCGGAGGCCGCGCGCGGCGCGGACCTGGTGCTGCTCAACCTGCCGACCACCGATGCGGTCGAGCAGGCGGTGTTCGGGCCCGAGGGCGTGGCGTCCGCGATCGCCGCACCCGCGCGCGTCGTCGACTTCTCCACCGTCGAGGTCGAGCGCGGCCGCGGCTTCGCAGCACGCCTGCGCGCCGAGGCCGGCTGCGGCTGGGTCGACGCGCCGGTCTCGGGCGGCCCGCCGGCGAGCGCGGCGGGCACGCTGACCGTGATGGTCGGCGGCGAGCCCGAGGACGTCGAGGCGGCCTCGGTGCTGTGGCCCGAGGTCGCGGCCCGCGTCACCCACATGGGCCCGCCCGGCGCGGGCCTCGCCGCGAAGATGATCAACCAGCTGATCGTCGGCTGCACGCATGCGGTGCTGGCGGAGGCCGCGGTGATGGCGGAGTCCGCCGGCATCGACGCCGCCCGCCTGCCCGAGTGCCTGGCCGGCGGCCATGCCGACGGCACGCTGCTGCAGCGCCTGTACCCGCGGATGGTCGCGCGCGAGTTCGCGCCCCAGGGCTACGCGCGGCAGCTGCTCAAGGACCTCGAACTGGTCAGCGCGTTCGCGGGGGCGCTGAAGTCCCCCGCACCGATGGCCGGCCAGGCGCTCTCGCTCTACCGGATGCTGATCCGGCTCGGCCATGCCGAGCTCGACACGTCGGCCGTGATGAAGCTCTACGAGCCCCCGAAGGGGCCGCACCCAGACCAGGAGGAGACCCGATGACCCGATCCGTTCCGACCGTCCCGACCGTCCCGACCGTCCCGACCGCCCGCCGCGGCGCCGCGTTGCGCCTCGCCGCGCTGTCCGCCGTCGCCGCCGCATGCGCCCTGGGCGCCGCGCCCGAGGCGCACGCGCAGATCAAGCTGCGCTACGCGCATGTCGGGGTCGCCAACGCGCCGCAGACGCTCTACGCCGACGAGGTCGCCAAGCTCGTGAAGGAGCGGACCGCCGGCCGCGTCGAGATCCAGGTGTTCGCCAACTCGCAGCTCGGCGGCGTCTCCGAGATGGTCGACGGCGTGCGCTCGGGCGCCATCGCGATGGGCCACCACGACTTCGCCTCGCTCGGGCGCATCGTGCCCACCACCGCGGTCTTCAACACGCCCTTCGTGTATCGCGACGCCGAGCACTCGATGCGCGCGACCGATCCGCGCACCTCGGTGGCGCTGCAGCTCATCAATGCCGACCTCGTCGTCAAGGGCAACATGCGGATCGTCGGCACCGCCTTCCAGGGCGCCCGCCAGCTGACCTCCAAGGAGAAGGTGCTGTCGCCCAAGGACATGGCGGGCAAGAAGTACCGCGGCGTGCCGGTCAAGCTCTGGTCGTCGATGATCACCGGCATGGGCGCGACCGCGACGCCGGTCGAGGTCTCGGAGCTCGCGACCGCGCTGGCCACCGGCCTGGTGGTGGGCCAGGAGAACCCGCTGCCGAACATCTTCAACCTCAAGCTCTACGAGGTGCAGAAGTTCGTGATGATGACCAACCACATGCAGTCGGTGCTGGCGGTGTTCGTCAACGAGCGGATCTGGCAGGGCATCCCGGCGGCCGACCGCAAGATCGTCGAAGACACGATGCAGGAGGTCGGCCAGCGCACGCTGCAGTGGGACCGCGACTCCTCGGCGAGATACCGCAAGGACCTCGAGGCCAAGGGCATGACCTTCATCGAGCAGAAGGACGGGCTCGACGTCGAGGGCTTCCGCAAGTCGGTGCTCGCCCAGGTCGCCAAGGACTTCCCGGACTGGACGCCGTACATCGAGCAGATCCGGGCGGTGAAGTGAGCGGCATGCGCCGATGACCCTCGCGTCCGCGCTGCTGGCGGCGGTCCGCCGGGCCGTCCGCTGGCTGTCGGTGGCACTGCTGGTGCTGCTGATCGTCACCCCGTTCGCGCAGGTGCTGATGCGCGGCGTGTTCGGCGCGCCGATGTCCGGCGCCGAGGAGCTCACCCGCTGGTTCCTGATCTGCCTGTGTTTCCTCGGCGCGTCGTACGTGAGCGTGGAGGGCGGACAGGTCCGGATGGAGGAGTTCCAGGCGCTGCTGCCGGCGCGGCCGCGCTGGCTGCTGCAGCTCGTGATCGAGGCGGCCGGCGTCGTGCTGTTCGCGCTGCTCGCGGTGGCCACGCTGGCCTCGATCCGTTCGCAGATCGGCACCACCACCGCGACGCTGGAGATGCCGATGTGGCTCTTCATGGGCCCGCTGGCGCTCGGCGGGGTCCTGCTGTCGCTCGAGAGCGCGATCGCGTTCGGCCGCACCTTCGCGCGCGGCCGCCCCGACGACAAGCAGACGACGCTCACCTGAACGCACCCTGATCCATGGCCGGCTACCTCGTCATCGCCTCCTTCGTGGGGCTCTTCGTCCTCGGCTTTCCGGTGGTGCTCGCCATCGGCCTGCCGTCGGTCGCCTACCTGCTGTGGAACGACCTGCCGCTGATGATGATCGCGCAGCGTACGGTCTATGCGATGGACTCGTTCCCGCTGGTCGCGGTGCCGGTGTTCCTGTTCGTCGGCAGCCTGATGAACGCCTCGGGCATCTCGGCCTACATCTACCGGTTCGCCGACACGGCGGTCAGCCGGCTGCCGGGCGGCTTGGCCCAGGTCAACATCTTCGGCAGCCTGGTGTTCTCGGGCATCTCGGGCTCCGCGCTCGCCGACATCGGCGGCCTCGGGCGCATCGAGATCGACGCGATGCGCGCCAAGGGCTTCTCGGTGCCGTTCGCGAGCGCCGTCACCTGCTCGTCGGCGATCATCGGCCCGATCTTCCCGCCCTCGATCCCGCTGATCATCTACGGCACGGTGACCGGCGCCTCGGTGCTGCAGCTGCTGCTCGGCGGCATCCTGCCCGGGCTGCTGTGCACCGCCGCGCTGATGGCGATGGCGGCCTGGCTCGCGCGGCGCCGCGGCTACCCGCGAGCCGAGCGCTGGCCGACCCGAGGCGAGGTGGTGCGCGACATGCTGCCGGCGATCCCGGCACTGCTCGCGCCGGTCATCCTGGTCGTGGGCATGCTCGCCGGCTACTTCACGCCGACCGAGATCGCCTCGGTGACGGTGGTCTACACCATCGCGATCAGCGCGCTGTTCTACCGCAAGCTCACGGTGAAGGGGCTGCTCGTGGCCGCGTTCGAGACGGTGAAGGCGACCTCCGGGATCCTGCTGATCGTCGCGGTCGCCGCGCTCTTCGGCTGGATCCTGTCGGTCGAGCGGGTGCCGCAGCAGGTGGCCGGCGCGATGCTCTCGGTGTCGACCGATCCGTTCGTGCTGCTGGCCATCGTCAACGTGCTGCTGATCGTGGTCGGCATGTTCCTCGACAGCACCACCGCGATCCTGGTGATCGCGCCGATCATCGCCAAGCCGCTGGTGGCGGCGGGCGTGGACCCGGTGCACCTGGGCATGGTGGTGGTGTTCAACCTGATGATCGGCCTGGTGACGCCGCCGATGGGCCTGGCGCTGTACCTCGTGTCGGACATCGCGAAGGTGTCGATGCGTTCGGTGCTGCGCGAGATGCTTCCGTTCTACGTGCCGCTGCTGGGCACGCTGCTGGCGATCACGTACATTCCGGCGCTGACCGTGTGGCTGCCGCGGCTGATGATCTCGCCGTAGCGCCTCGCGGCGCCCCCCATCCCGACGCCCGGTGCGTCCGACAGGAGTGAATCGAAGCATGTTCTCGCACGTGATGATCGGCACCAACGACCTGGCGAAGTCCCGCGCCTTCTACGACGCGGTGCTCGGCACCCTCGACGTGCCCGCGGGCAACCTCGACCGGTACCGCGTCTTCTGGCGCACGCCGGCCGGGGTCTTCTCGGTCTCCGAGCCGATCGACGGCAAGCCGGCGACCGCCGCCAACGGCGGGACCATCGGGTTCGCCTGCAAGTCGCCCGAGCAGGTCGATGCCTGGCATGCGGCCGGCGTGGCCCACGGCGGCACGACCTGCGAAGACCCGCCGGGCGTGCGCGAGGGCGCGGCCGGCAAGATGTACCTGGCCTACCTGCGCGACCCGGACGGCAACAAGATCTGCGCGCTGCACCGCATGCCGCGGACCTGATCCGAGGTCTGTGCTCAGGACGCCCGCGCCGCCCGCCAGGGCAGCGCGGCGCCCTCGGCGGCCACGGCGCCCTCGACGGCCGCGGTCCCCTCGATCGCGCCGTCGCGCGCCCGGCCCTCGAAGCTGGCCAGCCGCCCGTGCTCGAGCCGCAGCCGGAAGCTCACCGTCTCGCCGCGCAGCCGCACGTCCTCGAGCGGCACCTCGCGCCCGCCCACCGTCGCCATCCCGTCCAGCATCTGCCACTGCTGGCGCAGCTCGAGCACGATGCGCTGCCGGCTGAGGGCGGCCGGGACCGTGGCCTGCCAGCGGCCGCCCACCTGCGCGGGGATCCGGTACAGGTAGATGGTCGCGCTCGGCTGGCCGGTCGCCCCCTTCTTCTCGGGCTCGTCGAACCGCTGCCAGGCCTCGGGCAGCCAGCCCGCGATCGGATAGTCGTGGGTCAGCACGCGGGTCCCGGGCCGCAGCTCGCGGCGCAGCTTGTCGCGCAGCATGTTCACGGTGTCGGGCAGCAGGTAGATCGTGACCACCGTCGCCTCGGACACGTCGGTGGCGAACAGGTCCTGGCGCACGAAGCGCGCACGATCGGCGACGCCCTCGCGCCGGGCGGTCTCGATCGACAGGGCGATCAGCGGCGCCTGGATCTCGATGCCCAGGCCGCGCGCGCCGCGCAGCTTCGCGGCGGTCAGCACGATGCGGCCGTCGCCCGAGCCCATGTCGATGAGCACGTCGTCGGGGCCGACCCCCGCCATGTCCAGCATCTGCGAGACCACCGTGTCGGGGGAGGGCACGTAGGGTCCGGCCATGATCGGCTGCTTCTCGGGCTGTGGCACGTCCTGCGCACGCAGCGGCGGGGCGGCCAGTGCAGCGAGCAGCGCGAGGGGCGGCTGCGCGGTGCAGGCGGCGAGCAGGCGGAGCGTGGAGCGTCGATCGGCGGGCATGCGGGACTCCTGTCGTCGGTCGGCGCGCCGCGGCGCGCCCGGG
>JBIIPQ010000550.1:0-2678 GCA_044342535.1 Burkholderiaceae bacterium | reverse complement strand
TGCTCGCCTCCGAGACCTGCGGCCGCGTGGCCGACCGCGCGGTCCAGATCCTGGGCGGCGCGGGCTACATCGAGGACCATCCGATCGTGCGGCTGTACCGTGACGTGCGCCTGTTCAGGCTCTACGAAGGCACGAGCCAGATCCACCAGCTCAATATCGCCCGGCACCTGCTGCGGGACGGCGCATGAGCGGCGCGGCCTGGACACCGGCCCGCGAGGCCGAGACCGTCGCGCTCGCGCGCGCGCTCGCCGACGGCCCGATCGGGGCGCGCGCCAATGCGGTCGCCGAGCAGGACACCTTCGCCTGGGACACCTTCCGCGACCTGTGCGGCTCGGGGATCGTGGCCACGGGCTTTCCCGTCGCGCACGGCGGCACCGAGGCGCCGATGCGGGTGCGCGTGCAGATCGTCGAGGCGCTCGCACGCGTGTGCAGCGCGGCCGCCTCGATGGTCACCGGCACCGACCTGGCCGGTCGCCCGATCGTCGCGGGCGCGGCTCCGGCGCTCGCCTCGGAGATCGTCCCGCGGCTCGTGCGCGGCGCGTCGCAGTCGGCGTTCGCGCTGACCGAACGGCTCGCGGGCTCCGACGTCGCGGGCCTGGCGACGACCGCGCGCCGCGACGGCGACGGCTGGGTGCTCGACGGCGTCAAGCGCTACATCACCCGCGCCACGGTCGCCGACTGGTTCGTGGTGGTGGGCCGCGTCGACGGCGCGCCGGGCGCCCGCGGCCTGTCGGCCTTCCTCGTGCCGCGCGACGCGCCGGGCCTGGCGGTCGGCGCGATGCAGCCCAAGCTCGGCTGGGCCGGCGTGCCGGTCGCCGAGGTGTTCCTGCGCGGCGTGCGCGTGCCGCGCGAGCGGCTGCTCGGCGCCGAGGGCGGCGGCATGGCGCTCGCGCAGGACACGCTGGTGCGCGCGCGGATCGGGCATGCGGCGATCGCGATCGGACGCGCGGGCGGTGCGCTCGAGATGGCCGCGCAGTGGTGCGGACGGCGCCGCACGTTCGGCGCGCGGCTGGGCGAGCACCAGGGCGTGCAGTGGATGCTGGCCGAGATGGCGACGCGGCTCGAGGCCTCGCGCTGCCTGCTGCGCTCGGTCGCCGATCGCTACGACCGCGGCGACCCCGAGGTGTCGGTCCATGCGTCGATGGCCAAGCTGCATGCGACCGACCTCGGCATGCAGGTCACCACCGACTGCCTGCAGCTCTTCGGCGGCAACGGCTACCTGAAGGAGTTCCCGCTGGAACGCTTCATGCGCGACGCCAAGCTCAACCAGATCGGCGAGGGCGCGAGCGAGATCCACAAGACCCTGATCGGGCGCCACGTGCTGCGCGCCGACGCGGGCACCCGCCATCCGTGCCTGGACCTCGATGCGTTCGATGCGCGGATGGCCGACCCGGAGCCGCCGCGGTGACCCACGCGCCCGACGCACGGACCGACGCACGGACCGACGCACGGACCGACGCACGGACCGACTCGGGTCCGGCACGCCGGGAGGGCGCCCGCCCCGCCCCGCGCGCCTGGCGCACGCCCGTCTGCGAGCGGCTCGGCATCGACCTGCCGATCTTCGGCTTCTCGCACTCGCTCGAGGTCGCCGCGGCAATCTCGCGCGCCGGCGGCTACGGCGTGTTCGGCGTGGCGCGCGAGCAGCCCGACGCGATCCCCGGGCTGATCGCGCGGCTGCGCGAGGCGGTCGGCGACGCGCCCTTCGCGGTCGACCTGATGCTGCCTGCCGGCATGCCCGCCGACGACGCCGAGGCCGAGGCCGGACGCGCCGCGATCCCGGTCGCGCACCGCGTCTTCGTCGACGACCTCCGTCGGCGTTTCGAGGTCCCGGCCGCGACGAAGCCGCACTTCTTCTCGCACACCGTCCGCACCCGCGCGCTGTTCGCCGAGCAGCTCGAGGCGGTGCTCGCGTCCGACGTGGACGGCGTGGCCACCGCCGTCGGGCTGCCGGTGGAGGTGGTCGCCCGGGTGCGGGCCTCGGGCAAGACCACGCTGTCGCTGGTCGGCTCGCCGAAGCATGCGCGCGCCGCGCTCGCTGCCGGCGCGCAGGTGCTGATCGCCCAGGGCTGCGATGCCGGCGGCCACACCGGTCCGATCGGCACCTTCTCGCTGGTGCCGCAGATCGTCGAGCTCGCGGGCGAGGTGCCGGTGATCGCCGCGGGCGGCATCGCCACCGGCGCGCAGCTCGCCGCGGCGCTCGCGATGGGCGCGCAGGGCGCGTGGCTGGGCACCGCCTGGCTCGGCGCGCTGGAGAACCGCACACCGCGCGTGCTGCTCGAGCGGCTGGTGGCCGCCGGCAGCGAGGACACCGTGATCACCCGTGCGCACAGCGGCAAGCCGTGCCGCGTCGTGCGCAGCGCCTGGAGCGACGCCTGGAGCGCGCCGGACGCCCCCGATCCGCTGCCGATGCCGTGGCAGCATGCGCTGACCGGCGAACTGCTCGCCGCGATCGAGGAGCACGGCGTGGCGCCGCTGGTCTACGAGGCCGCCGGCCAGAGCGTCGCCTGGCTGCGCGGCGAGGAGCCGGTGGCCGCCATCGTCGCCCGCCTCGCGGCGCAGACCGAGGCCGCGCTCGGGCGGCTCGCGGCCCTCGCGCCGCGTTCCTGACCCTGTGCCCGCAGCCAGACCCGAACCCAGAACCCAGAACCCAGAACGACGATCAGACAGGAGACCCCATG
>JBIIPQ010000551.1:0-2678 GCA_044342535.1 Burkholderiaceae bacterium | reverse complement strand
TGCGAGGCGGTGATGCCCGCCCGCTCGAGGGCGCTGCGCGAGGCCGGCACCGGGCCGATGCCCATGATCTTCGGGTCGACGCCGGCGTGGCCGTAGGACACCAGCCGCGCGAGCGGCTTCAGGCCCGCGCGCAGCGCCGCCTGGCGTTCCATCAGCACGACCGCGGCGGCCGCGTCGTTGATGCCCGAGGCGTTGCCCGCGGTCACCGTGCCGTGCTCCTTCTGGAAGACCGGCTTGAGCTTGGCGAGGTCGTCGAGCGTCGCGTCGTGCCGGATGTGCTCGTCGGTGTCGAACAGCACCGTGCCCTTGCGCGACTTCAGCTCGACCGGGACGATCTGGTCCTTGAAGTACCCCGCCTTGGTCGCGGCGGAGGCGCGGCGGTGGCTCTCGAGGGCGAGCGCGTCCTGGTCGCCGCGGGTGATGCCGTACTTCGCGGCGACGTTCTCGGCGGTCACGCCCATGTGGATCACGTCGAACGGGTCGTGCAGCGCGCCGGTCATCATGTCCAGCGTCTTGAAGTCGCCCATGCGCGCGCCCCAGCGGGCGCTCGGCACGACGTACGGGCCGCGGCTCATCGACTCGGCACCGCCGCCGATGGCCACCTCGGTGTCGCCGAGCATCACGTACTGCGCCGCCGACACGATCGCCTGCAGGCCGCTGCCGCACAGCCGGTTGACGTTCATCGCCGACACGTCGTGCGACAGGCCGCCGTCGACGGCTGCGACGCGCGACAGGTACATGTCGCGCGGCTCGGTGTTGATCACGTGGCCGAAGGCGACGTGGCCGACCTGGGCCGGTGCGACGCCCGCACGGCGCACCGCCTCGCGCACGACGAGCGCGGCGAGCTGGGTGGGCGGGAGGTCCTTGAGGCTGCCCCCGAAGGTTCCGATCGCGGTGCGCACCGCGCTGACGACGACGACTTCTCTCATTCCGGCGCTCCCTGATTCGGCCTGGTCCTGGATGAACGCGATGATCGGCCGATCGCCTGACGGCGGCCTTACGCAGATCGGCCGCCGTATGATAGGGATCAATCCGCCCCAGGTCAGCCCCCGCCGATGCGCCGATCGCCGCCCGTGAGCCCCGTCGTGAGCCCCGTCGTGTGCCTCGCCTCGCCGCCGTCTGCGGCCCCCCGTCATGGCCGCGGCTGAGGACCGCGGCGGGGACGACGCGGCGCCGCGCGCCGGCACGGCCGTGGGTGACGCGATCGTCGCGGTGATCTCGCGCGTGCCCGTCACCCGCGAGACGCCGCTGGCCGACCCCGATGCCCGCGTGCGCGAGCTCTCCCGCCAGGCCGCGCGCCGCGCCGCGCTGGTCTCCGGCGGGCTGGCGCTGCCGCCGGGGCCGCTCGGCGTGCTGACGCTGATCCCCGACCTGATCGCGATCTGGAAGATCCAGGCGCAGCTGGTCGCCGACATCGCAGGCGCCCGCGGGCGCAGCGGCTCGCTGACCCGCGAGCAGATGCTCTACTGCCTGTTCCGGCACGCGGCCTCGCAGCTGCTGCGCGACGTCGTCGTGCGGGCGGGCGAGCGCGCGATCGTCCACCGGCTGACCGTCGGCGCGCTCCAGTCGATCGCCGCGCGCCTGGGCGTCTCGCTCAGCCAGCAGCTGATCGCCAAGTCCGCGAGCCGCTGGGTGCCCGGCATCGGGGCCGCGGCGGTCGCGGCCTATGCGTGGTGGGACACCGAGCGTGTCGGGCGCGTGGCCGACGAGCTGTTCGCGCAGGAGGTGGTGCTCGACCCCGAGCCGCAGGATGCGCCCGCCCCTCAGGTCGAGGAGACGCCGCGCGGGCGCAGGCTGCGTGCGGCCTCGTCGGGGCCCGCCTCGTGAGCGGCGCGCTGCTGCGCGAGGAGGAGGTCGAGCTGACTGCGATCCGCGCACAGGGCGCGGGCGGGCAGAACGTCAACAAGGTCTCGAACGCGATCCACCTGCGCTTCGACGTGCCCGCCTCCTCGCTGCCCGACGCGATCAAGGCGCGGCTGCTCGAGCGGCGCGACGCGCGCATCAGCGACGAGGGCGTGGTCGTCATCAAGGCCCAGCGGTTCCGCAGCCTCGAGAAGAACCGCGACGACGCGATCGCGCGGCTGCGCGCGATCGTCGACGAGGCGGCCATCGTCCCGGTCGAACGCCGGCCGACCAAGCCGACCTACGCGTCGAAGCGCCGACGCCTCGACGAGAAGGCGCTGCGCGGGCGCGTGAAGGCGCTGCGCGGCTCGCCCTACTCCAGCGACTCGTAGCACGCCGGCACGAAGCGCGGCGTGCAGATCGCGAGGAACAGCAGGTCCGCGTCGCCCAGGTTCGCGATGCGCTGCGCGCACATCGCGGGAATCGTCACCGAGTCGCCCGGCCCCACCTCGGCCGGCGGCATGCCGTCGATGTCCACGCGGCCGCGGCCCTCGAGGATCAGGTAGCGCTCGACAGTGCCGCGCAGCCGGTGTCGGGCGGTGGTCACGCCGGGCGCGACGCGGGCCCGGGCGATCGACACCGCGGGGTCCGAGGCGTCGTTGGCCAGCTCGAGGATCGCGCAGCGCTCGGCGATGTCGTATTCGGCGGTCGGGTCGATGCGGCGCAGCGTGGGAAGCGGGGGGGTGTCCATGCGGCGATTCTAGGGCGACCGGCGCGCCCCGACCCGCCCCGCCCCGCCCCGCCCCGCCCCGCCCCGCCCCGCCCCGCCCCGCCCC
>JBIIPQ010000176.1:0-8864 GCA_044342535.1 Burkholderiaceae bacterium | reverse complement strand
TCACGCGCAGTTCGCCCCCGGCACCGCGCCGAGCCAGATCGCCCCGCCGGGCACGCGGCCCGAACCACCGGTCACACAACCGCCGCCGCGGGTCGAGTCGGCGCCGTCGCAGCCGGTGCCCGCAGGCGCCGAGCGCGTGTTCTTCACGCCGGGTTCGTTCCTCGTCGATGGCGAGTACCCCGAGATGAGTGCCGAGCGCGAGGGTCTGCTCGGTGCGCGCGCGGGCACCTATCTCTCGGCGGCCGACGTGTTTCGCCTCGCATTGGCTCTGGAGGCGGCTTATGCACGGCGAGGCTACGTGCTCGCGCGAGTGGTGGTGCCCAACCAGACGCTCGCGGACGGTGGCCCGGTGCGCCTCGTGGTGGTCGACGGCTTTGTCGAACGCGTGGATGCAGGCGCGCTGCCCCCGCGTGTACGCGGGCGGGTGGAAGCGGTGCTGCGGACACTCGAGGGCCGTCCTCGGCCCACGCTCGCCGAGCTCGAGCGCGCGCTGCTCTTGGCCGGCGATACGCCCGGGCTCGTGCTGCGGAGCACATTGGTCGAGGGTGCCAAGCCGGGCGGATCGGTGCTGGTCGTCGACGGCGAGCACCGAGTCTCGAGCGGCCAACTGTACGCCGACAACCGTCTCGCCGATTCGCTGGGACGTGCGCAGTTCGGCACCGTGTTGTCGTTGAACTCCCCGCTCGGGCTGGGCGAGCAGGCCTATGCGCAGGCGCGAACCGGCGCGCCATTGTCGGCCCAAGGCGGCAGCGACCCGCGCTGGCGCGTGCTGGTGCTCGGTGGCGATCTTCCGGTCGGCATCGATGGCTGGCGGATCGGGGCGGAGTTCGCCGATGCGCGGACACATGCGACACCGCCGCCCGGTGGGCTCGACGTCGCCGGCCTGATGCGACGCAGTGCGATCACGCTCAGTCACCTGCTGCGGCGCGACCGAGACGGAGCGGCCGCGATGTCGCTCGCAGTCGAGCGACTCGACCAGCGAAGCCGCGCGATCGATTTCGATACGGATATCTCTCACGACCGCTATCTCGCATTGCGCGCCCGTATCGATTGGCTCGGCGTCACCCGCTGGGAGGCCCCTGCGAATGCGCAGCTGACCCTCTCGCGCGGACTCGGTGGCCGGGATGCAGCGACAGCGGCGGAAGAACGGGTGCCGCTGTCACGCCAGGGAGCCGGGCCGTCGTTCACCAAGGCCGACGCGCTGTTGCGGCTCGCGCAGCCGTTAGGGGTGGGGGGGGCTCGGCTCGCCATGACGCTGGCCGCTCAGACGAGCTTTGGCCGACCGATGCTCGTGCCGGAGCAGTTCCTGCTCGACGGCCCGAATCTGCTGTCGGGCGTGGCCTCAGGCTCGCTCGCGGTCGACCGGGGCATCGCTGGTCGCGCTGAGCTGCAGCACGACCAGCCCTTCGCAGGCAGCCCTGGCTACGGAGGCGTGCTCCGCCCGTATGCATTCGCAGCCTACGGCACCGGCTGGCTGGCGCAACCGACTGCACTCGAGCAGCCGCGGGTCTGGGGGCGCTCGCTCGGCTTGGGCGCACGACTCGACGTGGGTGCCGGTCGCGGGGTCTACGCCGGGCTGGAGTGGGCCTACTCGTGGATCGATTCGCCGCTGCTGCGCGACGGTTCGCGCATCACGGCGACGCTGGCAGTGCCGTTCTAGCTGTGACGCCTCAGGCGGTGCCGCCGACCGTCAGTCCTTCGAGCCGGAGCGTCGGTTGCCCCACACCGACCGGCACCGACTGCCCGTCCTTGCCGCAGACGCCAACGCCGGTGTCGAGCCGCATGTCGTTGCCGATCAGGGTCACGCGGGTCAGCGCATCCGGCCCGTTGCCGATGATCGTCGCGCCCTTGACCGGGTACTGGATCTTGCCGTTCTCGACCCAATAGGCCTCGCTCGCCGAGAACACGAACTTGCCGTTGGTGATGTCGACCTGGCCGCCGCCGAAGTTCACCGCGTAGAGCCCGCGCTCGAGCGACTCGACGATCTCCTTCGGGTCGCGGTCGCCGCCCATCATGAAGGTGTTGGTCATCCGCGGCATCGGCAGGTGCGCGAACGACTCGCGGCGGCCGTTGCCGGTGACATCAGGAGGCGGAATGAGGGGCGCTCGATGGCGGCGTCGGCGATGAGTGCGCCCGGGGCACCGCCCAGGGAGCTGCCCGTCGTGCAGCCCGACGGCTGGACACCCGAGGACCTGCGGCGCGACACCGGCCGGGCGCAGCGCCTCGACGCCGCCGAGATCGCCGCCTTCGAGCGCGGGCTGGTCGTCGCTCAAGAGCGTGCTGAAGAAGGGCCGGCTGATCGCCGCGCCGGGCGTCTACGACATGGTGTCGCTGCGCATCGCCGACCGGATGGGCTTCGAGTCGCTGTACATGACCGGCTACGGCGGCCTGCTGAACGTCGCGCACACGGTCGCGGGCTACGAGGCCGCCGGCGCCGCCGGCAGCTCGGGCAGATGGGCTTCGCGATCGCGATCTATCCGGCGGCGGGCTTCCTGTCGGCGGGCCACGCGCTGGAACAGGCCTACGGTCGGGTGAAGTCGACGCGCTCGTCGATCGGCAGCCCGGTGCCGATGGCGGACTTCATGGCGTTCAGTCGGATGATGGGGTTCGAGGCGGTTTGGGAGTTCGATAGGCGCCACGCCGAGGAGTGAATCGGACGGCGACCGCGGCCTGGCGATGGTCGCGGCCGCTCCCGGGGCGCCACGCGCATCGCGGGAACTGTGCGGGATGGAACCGATTCGTGGCGCGCGGCACTCAGCACGCGCGCCCCATGGCGTGGCGCGGGTCCGATGCCGGGACCTGGTAGCGATTCCGGGCATCGCCCATGGAGCCTAGAAGGTCATGTTCCCCAGGTCGCCCCCGTCGCCGACGGTCTCGCGCGCAGTCTCCTTCGTCGTCCCGGACGTCGCCGACCTGCGAAGTCCGTTCGAGGTCTCGCCGTTGCCGGCCGATATCGAGCCCCCGAGCCGGCTCGACGATCGGGCATCGAGCCCCTACGACGGCGTTCGCGCGCTGCGGTGGCCGGCTGCGCTCCGAACGAACGATGCACCGCCGGCACTGCCTGGCGCCCCGGTCGGCAGCCTGGGGCGCGCGGACTGGCTGACCGCCGCGGTTCACGACGGCCCGTCGAGCGGCCACGCCGGGCAAGCGCGCTACGAGCGCCTGTTCTGGGAAAGCGCTTGCGCGATCGCCCGGGGCGTGCAGCAGTCGATCCATGTCCATGGCGACGGCGCGCACCACGAGGGAGCCGTCGCCGAGATACCCGGCATTTCCGCCATGTGGCTGACCGCGATGAACGCCCGCTCGCGCATGGCCGTGGCGTGCGAGGACTTCTTCTTCGACACCAGCCTGCGCGATCCGTCGAGCCCCCATCTCCGGATGAAGACGCCGATGATCGAGCAGTACGAACCACAGGTACGTTCGGTCATCGACCATCTCGTTCGGTCAGATCCGCCGACGACAGCCGAATTCTCGCTGGTCATGCGATCTTCCGAAGCGACCGACAGGGCATTCGGGATCGAGTGTCCCGCGATCGCGCTGTACCACGTGGACATCGGCCTGCGAGATCGATCCGGCCAGCCAGGGCGCCTCACGTCGACCGTGATACCCGCCGATCGCGGTGTGGAGCGGCGACTCTCCGATCCCATGATCGACTACTCGAAGGTCATGTCACACACGGCCGCGGAGCGGATTCCCGAGCTCATGGAACGCGCGCACGAGCGCGCGGCCCGCGCGCTCGACCCATCGATCTCGTCGGGCGAAGCCCGCGAGCACGTGGCGAGCTTCATGTGGACGCTCTACCACGCGTGCCCGAGCACGCGAGGCTCGGCGGCGATGACCGACCTGTGCGCGAACGCGCTGTACCTCGCGCGAGGCGATCAGCCCCATACGTGGCCGAAGGGCGTAGTCGGCGACATCGAGGCGCTGCTCCGGAGCGAGCCCATGTGGATCGAGCACTACCTGGCAATCGGCTTCGAGCCGACCGCGACTCGGGAGTCGCCGCGAGCGAGCACGCTCGAGGCCTCGCTGCGGCGCCAGCTGATCGGATCGGCGCCGTCGGCCTCGTCTGAGGGGCGGACCGCGGCTTCGTGACGGCGCGCGCTGGCGACCGGGAGCGGGCAGACACCGACTGCCCGGCTCCGCCGGCACACGGTGCCGCGCCCAGTCGAGCTTCGCGCCCGAGGCCTTCACGGCGGCGGCCCACCTGCGCATCTCGCCCGCGAGGAAGCGCTGGAACGACGTGGCATCGAGAAACGCCGGGTCAGGGCCCTGCGCGACCACGCGCTCGCGGACCTTGCCGGACTTCGCGAACTGCGCGGCCTGCGGGATCGACTCGGCCATAAACTGCACCTGGCCGGCGATCAGGTCGGTGAACGCCGGCGCGCTGCCGCGGTACGGGATGTTGACCAAGAAGGTCCCGGTGGCGGTCTTGAGCATCTCGGGCACGAGGTGCGAGACGCCGCCGTTGCCGGCCGAGCCATAGTTCAGCCGCCCGGGTTGATGACCATCGTCCCGGTGTTGGCCAGCAGCAGCGGTGGCCGTCGGGCGCCGAGGTCGCGAGCGCCTGCGCACCGACCGTGCCGCCGGCGCCGGCCTAGTGATCGACGATGACCGGCTGGCCGAGGCGCTTCGCGAGGGGCTCGCTCCAGAGCCGCGCGTGCTGGTCGAGCGGACCGCCGGCGGGAAAGCCGATGATCACGCGCACCAGTCGGTTCGGGAAGGCCTGCGCGCGCACGGCCGCGGACGCCACGCCGAGCGCGGCGAGTGCCGTCGCGCCCCGCAGCGCGGACCGGCGACCTCGGCAGGACCATCTCGTCCATGGGCGACGCTCCTCGCGACTCGCCGGTGCCGCGGGCGTCAGGTGCGCCGGCCGCTCACGCCGTGCCGCCGACCGTCAGCCCTTCGAGCCTCAGCGTGGGCTGCCCGACCCCGACCGGCACCGACTGCCCGTCCTTGCCGCAGACGCCAACGCCGGTGTCGAGCCGCATGTCGTTGCCGATCAGGGTCACGCGGGTCAGTGCATCCGGTCCGTTGCCGATGATCGTCGCACCCTTGACCGGGTACTGGATCTTGCCGTTCTCGACCCAGTAGGCCTCGCTCGCCGAGAACACGAACTTGCCGTTGGTGATGTCGACCTGGCCGCCGCCGAAGTTCACCGCGTACAGCCCGCGCTCGAGCGACTCGACGATCTCCTTCGGGTCGCGGTCGCCGCCCATCATGAAGGTGTTGGTCATCCGCGGCATCGGCAGGTGCGCGAACGACTCGCGGCGGCCGTTGCCGGTGACCGGCACCTTCATGAGCCGCGCATTCAGCGAGTCCTGGATGTAGTTCTTCAGGATGCCGTCTTCGATCAGCACGTTGCGCTGCGTCGGGTTGCCTTCGTCGTCGACGTTGAGCGAACCGCGGCGGTCGGGGATGGTGCCGTCGTCGACCACGGTCACGCCGCGGGCCGCGACACGCTCGCCCAGGCGGCCGGCGAACGCCGACGAGCCCTTGCGGTTGAAGTCGCCCTCGAGGCCGTGGCCGATCGCCTCGTGCAGCAGCACGCCCGGCCAGCCCGGCCCGAGCACGACGCTCATCATGCCGGCGGGCGCGGGGCGCGCCTCGAGGTTGACCAGCGCGGCATGGACCGCGTCGTCGACGTAGCGCTCGATGAGCGCATCGGTGAAATAGGCGAAGTCGACCCGACCGCCGCCGCCGCCGGTGCCCTGCTCGCGGCGCCCGGCGTGTTCGGCGATGACGGTGACCGACAGCCGCACCAGCGGGCGCACGTCGGCGGCGATGACGCCGTCGGAGCGCGCGACCAGCACGACGTCCCACTCGGCGGCGAGGCCGGCCATGACTTGGACGACGCGCGGGTCCTTCCTGCGGGCGAGCTGCTCGACCTTGTGCAGCAGCTCGACCTTGGCGGTGGCGTCGAGCGAGGCGATCGGGTCGGCGGTGCCGTACAGCACGCGGCCGGCCGAGGGTTTCATCCGGGAGGCGACCTTGACCTTGCCAGCGCCGCTGCGGGCGATGGTGCGGGTGGCACGCGCCGCCGAGATCAGCGCATCGAAGCCGATCTCGTCGGAGTAGGCGAACGCGGTCTTCTCGCCGGAGACAGCGCGCACGCCCACGCCCTGGTCGATCGAGAAGCTGCCCGCCTTGACGATGCCCTCGTCCAGGCTCCAGCCTTCGCTACGCGTGTACTGGAAGTACAGGTCGGCGTAGTCGACGCGATGGCGGAAAACCTCGCCGATCGCCTCGGACAGCCTGGACTCGTCGAGCTCGTAGGGCTCGAGCAGCAGGCTGCGGGCGTGGGCGAGGCGCGAGAGGGCGGGGTCGGCGACGGTGTTCATGCGGTCAGTCTAACGCAGGGGGCGGGACCCCTATCGACTCCGGGTCACTGCTCGTACGCAAGCCCGGGGCCGCCTCACGTCGCTTATCGCTGGCACTCGACCATCGACATGCTCGATCCAGCCGACTTCGAGGCGAACGCAGCGCCGCTCGGTTTTCGGAACCGCCCGGAATGCCGGGGGTGGCGGAACGTGTTCATGACTTTGCGTCACCGATGGACTTCGGTCTAGCGTGCGATCGACAGGATCGCTGGCTGGCGACTTCTCCTCAGATGGCGGGTTGGTCCAGGCGGCTGTGGGCACTGCCGACAACACGGGCCGCCTATTCTTGAAACCGCTCCGGGTTGGCCGCGAACGCCGCATCGAGGGTGTCTTGGCGGATACGCGCATGCCGGCGGCCAAGCCGTAGTGGACGCTGTGCGGTGTCATATGACCGACGCAGCTGTGGCAGTGCTGGTCGTCATGCCAGGCGAAGAAGGCGCGACAGTGAGACCGTGTGTCCGCGATGCAGCCGAAGCGCTCAGGGCATTCGGGCCGGTGCTTCATGGTCTTGAACTGCGACTCCGAGAAGGGGTTGTCGTCCGAGACGTGGGGCCGACTGTGGCTCTTGGCGACGTCCAGATCGACCAGTAGGTTAGCCACCGGCTTGGAGCGCATGGCCGCACCCCGGTCGGCGTGCAGGGTCAGCGAGCCGGGTGCGACGTCGTGGCGCGCCACGCGCGATCTGCATGCTGCTGCAGGCCTTCGCGACCGCCGGGGCGCTCGGCGAGGGCCGAGGGTCCGGCAAGCGAAGCCAGGGGCCAGGGGCCAGGGTTCGTGTCAGGCCGCCGGGCAGAGCCTGCGGCGCGTATCGAACATGTCCTGGATCGCGGCACAGGTGGCCACGAGGTCGCCGAGGTCGGCCACCAGCCGCTCGCCCGCGCCCTGCTCGGGCGACCATGTGGCCAGCAGTCGCCCGTCGAGAACCTCCAGTCGCGCGGGCGTGGTCGTGCAGCGCCAGCGCGCGATCTCGTCCATCGCGCCGAGCAGGCCGAGGTCGTCCAGCGACGTGACGTCGGCCAACTCGAAGCAGACGTCGAGCGTGCCGCTGCGCGCGCCCAAAGCGGCGGTCATCGGCAGGCGCCCGTCGATCGTGACGGACAGCAGACCGTCCCGCTCGACGGCTTCGGGGACGCCGAGCAGGCATGACAAAGAGCGGATCGGCTCGTGGGGATCGATCTGCGCGGTCGACATGTCGTGCTCTCCGGATGAAGGTGAAGGAGACGAAGTAAGGACGCGGACGGACCGAGCCCCGCCGCTACGAACCGTGCGGGACGCGGGACTCGACCGACCTGGCAGACGCCACCAGCGTCGCCGGGCTCGCGGCAACCGGCACACCGCCCTCTTGGGCCGTCTGGACGAAGGCGGTGGCAAGCGCCTGCGTCGTGCTGATCAACGGCACGGCGCGCCCGTCGGTGGCCTGGATCGTCGGCCCCTTGAGCCCGAGCGGGATCTCGGTGCACGCGAGGAGGATCGCGTCTGCGCCGTCGTCCGCGAGCTTGCGCGCCACTTCCGCGAAAAGCATCTCGGCAGTCTTCATCCGGTCCGGCGGGCCGCCCGCGTTCTTGACGCAGCCATAGATCGCGTGCATCACCTTGCCCTGGTCGCTTGCGATATCGGTCTGCGACCCCGACGGCACCAGCCATTCGACGCGCGCCTGACCGTTGGCCTGCCGGTACTGGTCGCCGCGCTTTTGGTACAGCTCGGAGCCGAGCGTACCGTCCGTGGCCATGACCGCGACCTTCCGCGCGCCGGCAGCACGCTTGTCGACTTCTGCCATGGTCGCGTCGACGATGTGCACCGCCGACATCGCGTAGCCCTTCTGCGCGATGTGCGCCTCGACCCGCGGCAGGAACACGTGCGCGGTGTTGCAGGGCATCACGAAGTGCGTGACGCCCACCTTCGCCAGTTCGTCGATGCCTTCCTTCATCTTCGGAACCGGGTCCTCGGCTCCGGGCTTGCCCGTCAGGAAAGCCGTTCGATCCGGAATGTCCGACTTCATGTTCGCGAAGTACGGCTTGAATCCCTGATCACTCGATGGCGAGTTCTTCTCCCTGTCGGCTGTGAAGATCTGCTGCAGCAGGTCGACCTTTTTTCCAAGCTTCGAGTTCGTGGCCAACGAGTCCCTTGAAGACAGCGAGGCTACCGGTCTCGACGTCGAGGAAGGTCTTCTCGGAGACGATCTCGCCATGCTTCCTCGGCACCCGCACCTTCACGACAACCCCGCTGTCTGAACCCTCGGCGCCGGCCGAGGCGAGATCGGCAATCGGAACGGTGACCTTGCGGTCAGATCCCTGGATGATCATGGTCGCCGATGCCTTCGCATCGACCTGAGCGCCCCAGCTGCTCTCGCGCTGCGAGTTCACCGAGAATCTCGACACGTGGTCCTCGACCTGCGATCCGCTCGAGCCCGTGAGCTTGCCCCCCACGGCGATACCGGCAAACATGCCCATTCGAGTACAGTTTTGCGTGTCACCGGTGACACGCAGG
>JBIIPQ010000549.1:0-2688 GCA_044342535.1 Burkholderiaceae bacterium | reverse complement strand
CCCCGCACCCCCCTGATCCCCAAACCCCGCCTCGACCGAGTCCTCGGCCTCCCCGAGCGAGCCCAGCGCCTCTCCACCGGCACCAAGACCGCGCTGCTGTTCGCAGCCCTCGCGCTGGTCGCGATCGCGGTCGCCGTCCTCGACCCGCGTCCGAGCCTGCGGCATGTGAAGGTCGCGATCGCCTCGGGCGCGCCGACCGGCCAGTACCACGCCACGGTGGCGCGCATCGCCGGGGAGGTCGGGCGCGAGAAGGGCCGGGTCGACAACCTGGCAACGGCGGGCTCGGTCGAGAACGTCGCGCGGCTGGTGGCGGCCCGCCGCTCGTGCGAGGTGCACTTCGCGCTGGTGCAGGACGGCGTGGACGTTCCGCGCGACAACGGGCTGGAGCTGATCGGCCGGCTGCCGCGTGCGGAGACCTTGCTGCTGCTCGGTCGCGAGGCGGACCGGATCCGCTCGGTGGACGACCTGCGCGGGCTGCGGGTGGGCATCGGCCCGGACGGCAGCGGCACGGCGGCGCTCGCCCGGCGCGTGCTCGCGCCGCTCGCGGAGCTGGGCATGACGCTGTCGACGCAGCCGATCGACGCGCAGCTCGATCGGCTGCAGCGCGGCGAGCTGGATCTGGGCGCGATGGTGATCGACGAGGACGCGACGCTCGCGGTGGAGGCGGTGCGCACGCGCGGCCTGCAGATCGTGGACATGCCGGACGCGGCGGCCCTGGCGCGCCGGCTGGGCTTCGCGACGGCGGGCACGATCGTGGCGGGTCAGTACGACTACGTGCGGCGCCTGCCGCGCGAGACCAAGCACGTGCTGCGGGTGGACACGCTGCTGGTGGGCAACGGCTGCGCGTCGCTGTCGCGCACGCAGGGCCTGATGACGGCGGTGGCGGCGGTGTTCCCGACCTTCGTGCGCCACAACCGCGGCGAGCCCAACGCGACGGGGCTGCCGATGAATCCGGTGGCGCGCGGCTTCTTCGACGACGAGGGGCCGGACGTGATGGGGCGCTTCGCGCCCTGGCTGGTGGACCTGATGCCCACGGCGAGCTGGATGCAGCTGGTGGTGGGCGTCTCGATGCTCTTCAGCGTGATGACGCTGTGGCACCGCTTCCGGCTCTGGCGGATCGACGCGCTGCGGGTGCAGATCGAGCGCGACGTGCCGGCGCTCTTCGGGGCGGGCACGACGGTGGGCGACATCGAGGCCATGGCGCCGTCGGAGCGGCACCGCGGCGACGAGACGCGGGCGGCGGTGGATGGGCTGATCGAGCGGCTCTCGGCGCTGTCGGCGCGCTGTCGGCGCCACTCGCTGTCGGTGGTGGTGCCGATGGGGCAGGAGATGTCGTACCGCTATCAGGAGACGCTGGTGGCGGACCTCACGCACGCGCTGCGGGCGTTCCGGGAGCGGCTGGGGCCTCCCGCATCGCCGCATTGACGCCGCCCCTCGCGCCAAGCCACACTCGCGGCGCGCTGCCGCCAACGAGCGGCAGCCTAACGAACGGAGGAGACATGCTCAGGAAAGGCGTTCTCGCCGCGCTTGCCGCGTCGGTGCTCTCGGTCACCGCGGGCGGTGCCACGGCCCAGGAGAAGCTGGTCGTCTGGTTCACCAAGGGGTTCTACCCCGCGGAGGACCGGGCGCTCGACACGATGATCTACCGGTTCGAGCAGAAGACAGGGGTGAAGGTCGACCTGTCGCTCTACCCGGTCCAGGACGTCATTCCCAAGACGGTCGCCGCGCTCGACTCGCGCTCGCCGCCGGACGTGGCCTTCGGCCACACCTTCGACTTCCAGGTGGCGGGCAAGTGGGCGAGCGAGGGCAAGCTGCTCGACCTCTCCGATGTCCTCACGCCGATCAAGGACAAGTTCCTGCCGAACACGCTGTCGACGACGCTGCTGGCGGGTCCGAACGGCAAGAAGGCGTACTACGCGGCGCCCGTCTACCAGCAGACGATGCACGTGCAGTACTGGATCGACATGCTGGCCGAGGCGGGCTTCAAGCCCTCGGACGTGCCCAAGGGCTGGAAGGAGTACTGGAGCTTCTGGTGCGACAAGGTGCAGCCGGCGCACCGCTCCAAGTCGGGCAAGCGGACCTTCGCGATCGGTCACCCGATGGGGGTGGACGGCACGGACTCGTTCTTCAGCTTCCACCAGTTCATGCTGGCGCACAACGTGCAGATCGTCGACGACGGCGGCAAGGTGCTGCTGGGCGAGGCGAAGAACCGTGCCGGCCTGATCGCGGCGCTCAAGGACTACACCGACATCGCGGGCAAGGGCTGCACGCCGCCGTCGGCGATCAGCTGGAAGGATCCGGACAACAACGTCGCCTTCCACAACAAGACCACGCTGATGACGCACAACGCGACGATCTCGATCGCCGCGAAGTGGCTCGACGACATGAACAACCAGACGCTGACGGCGGAGCAGCGCGCCCAGGCGAAGAAGAACTACGAGGAGCTGATCGCCACGGCGCAGTGGCCGAACAAGCCGGACGGCCGGCCGATGAGCTACCTGGCGGCGATCAAGGTGGCGGTGGCCTTCAGCGGCACGAAGAACGAGAAGCGGGCCAAGGAGTTCATCGCGTTCATGATGGAGGACGCGAACCTGATCCCGTACACCGAGGGCTCGCTCGGCCGCTGGTATCCGGTGACGCAGGGCGGCGCGGACCGCACGTTCTGGACGGGCGAGGACAAGCACCGCA
>JBIIPQ010000548.1:0-2689 GCA_044342535.1 Burkholderiaceae bacterium | reverse complement strand
GAGGGCGTGCAGGCGATCTCGGCGCTCGTTCCGACCCGGCACATCGCCGAAGCGGCGTGGGCGCTCGTCGCCGGGCGTGCTGTAGGAGGGCGCGAGCTGGCGGTGATCGCGGCGACGCTTGTCGTGCTGTCGGGCGCGACGGCGCTGCTGATGCGTCGAGAGCAGTCGCGCCGGGTCGGCTGATGGCCGGGGACGCGCGCCGCGCTACGCCCCGCCCATCGCCCGCGACACCGCTTCCGCCGTCTCCTTCAGCGCCGGCAGCACCCGCCCCTTGAGGTCCTCCATCGTCACCCGGGACGCATGCGTGCCCACGTTGAGCGCAGCGATCACGCTGCCGCCCGGTCCGTGCACCGGCACCGCGACCGAGCGCACGCCCGGCTCGAGCTCCTGGTCGAGAAGGGCGAAGCCCTGGGTGCGTACCTTCGCGATCGCACGGCGCAGCGCGTCGACGTCGGTGAGCGTGCGTTCGGTACGGGCCTCGACGGCCCCGAGCGCGGTGAGCCGCGCGTCGAGTTCGGCGCCCGGCAGTGCGGCGAGCAGCACGCGGCCCATCGAGGTCAGGTGCGCGGGCAGGCGCGAGCCGAGGCCGAGCGTGATCGACATGATCCGCGTGCGGGTGGGCACGCGCGCGACGTAGACGATGTCGGTGCCGTCGAGCACGGCGGCCGAGCAGCTCTCGTGCAGGCGCTCGACCAGCTCGACCATCACCGGCTGCGCGGCACCCCACAGCCCGGTGCCGTGCAGGTACGAGAAGCCGAGCTCGAGCACCTTGGGGCGCAGGCGGAAGAGTCGGGTGTCGAACTCCGCATAGCCCAACTCCACCAGCGTGAGCAGCAGCCGGCGCGCGGCGGCCCGCGAGACGCCGGCGCGGCGGGCGACATCGGACAGGGTGAGCGCAGGGCTCTCCGCGTCGAACGCGCGGATCACCGCGAGGCCGCGCGCGAGCGACTGGACGAAGTCGCCGCGCTCGTCGACCACGCCGGGGAAGGCGGCCGCCGCGGTCGCCGCGGGCGCCCGCGCGGCGCGAGCGGCACGGGCCGTTCCCCGCTGCGCCGAAACCGCGGCCCCGCGCGTTGACAGCCCTTCGGGCATCGGGTCCAATCGCCGATCGCGTTCGCTCATCGCACAAGTGTGCGCCAGGCGAACACGTCGGCGCAAGCCCGAGGAGACGCATCCCCATGATCGACAAGACCGTGAAGACGCTGGCCGACGCGCTCGCCGGCGTGCGCGACGGCGCCACCGTGATGATCGGCGGCTTCGGCGGCGCCGGACAGCCGACCGAGCTGGTGGAGGCGCTGATCGAGCAGGGCGCGCGCGACCTGACGATCGTCAACACCAACGCCGGCAACGGGGAGACGGGGCTGGCCGCGCTGCTCGAGGCCGGGCGCGTGCGCAAGCTGATCTGCTCGTTCCCGCGCCAGGCCGACTCGCATCACTTCGACGCGCTCTACCGCGCCGGCAAGCTCGAGCTCGAGCTGGTCCCGCAGGGCAATCTCGCCGAGCGCATCCGAGCGGCGGGCGCGGGCATCGGCGCGTTCTTCACGCCGACCGGCTTCGGCACGGACCTGGCCGCGGGCAAGGAGACGCGCCGCATCGACGGCCGCGATTACGTGCTCGAGCATCCGATCCGCGCCGAACTCGCGCTGATCCGCGCGGAGCGCGGCGACCGCTGGGGCAATCTGGTCTACCGCAAGGCCGCCCGCAACTTCAATCCGATCATGGCCACCGCCGCGGCGCTCACCGTCGCGCAGGTGGCCGAGATCGTCGAGCTCGGTGCGCTCGACCCCGAGCACATCGTGACGCCCGGCATCCATGTGACGCGCGTCGTGCGCGTCGCCCGCTGAGGACAGACCGCATGGCCTACGACAAGCTGACCCGCGACGCGATGGCCGCACGCGTGGCGCGCGACATTCCCGAGGGCGCGTACGTGAACCTCGGCATCGGGCTGCCGACGCTGGTGGCCAATCACATCCCGCGCGATCGCGAGGTGTTCCTGCACAGCGAGAACGGCATCCTGGGCATGGGCCCGGCGCCCGCCAAGGGCGCGGAGGACTGGGACCTGATCAACGCGGGCAAGCAGCCGGTGACGCTGCTGACCGGCGGCGCGTACTTCCACCACGCCGACTCGTTCGCGATGATGCGCGGCGGCCACCTCGACATCTGCGTGCTCGGCGCGTTCCAGGTGTCGGCGGGCGGCGACCTCGCGAACTGGCATACCGGCGCGCCCGACGCGATTCCGGCGGTCGGCGGCGCGATGGACCTCGCCATCGGCGCGAAGGCGACCTTCGTGATGATGGAGCACGTCACCAAGGCCGGCGAGCCGAAGCTCGTCGCGCGCTGCACCTATCGGCTCACCGGCATCGGCTGCGTGCGCCGCATCTACACCGACCTCGCGGTCATCGAGGTCACGCCGCAGGGCCTGCGCGCGATCGAGTGGGTGGCGGGGCTCGACTTCGAGACCCTGCAGTCGCTCACCGACGCGCCGCTCGCACGGCCCGCCTGACCCCCGACATCCGACCCGGAGCCCCCATGAGTGCGGAAGACTGGCGCGCGCGTCCGAACGCCCCCGCCGCCGGCACGCCGCTGGCGGCGCTCGACGAGGTGCCCGCCGACAACGGCCTGGAGCGTGTCTTCGGAGAAGGCCCGCGTGCGTTTCGCGTGGTGCTGTTCAAGGTCGAGGCCGGCGTGC
>JBIIPQ010000175.1:0-8895 GCA_044342535.1 Burkholderiaceae bacterium | reverse complement strand
GCGTGGCGACCGTCGAATCCCCGCCCGCGCCCCCATCGCGCGGGCCGCCGCCCTGGAGCCGCCTCATGTCCGGAATCTTCCGGCAGCCGCTCGCCGTCGCGATCGCGCTGCTCTGCTCGAGCGTGCCCGTCGCACGCGCACAGCCCGCCCCTGCTGTCCCCACCGCCGTCCCCGAAGCGCCCGCCGCCGGCACGCCCGCCGCCGGCACGCCGTCCGGGAGCGCCTCCCCCGCCGGCGGCCTCGCCGACGTCACCGTCACCGGCACCCGCGAGGCCGCGTCGCTGTCGCGCACGCCCGCCGCCGTCGGCGTGATTCCCGGCGAGTCGATCCGGCGCACCGCGCCCGCCCATCCGTCGCAGCTGCTCGGGCAGGTGCCCGGAGTCGCGGTCGCGGTCACCAACGGCGAGGGTCACACCACCGCCATCCGCCAGCCCTTCACCACGGCGCCGGTCTACCTGTACCTCGAGGACGGCATCCCGATCCGTCCGACCGGCTTCTTCAACCACAACGCGCTGTACGAGACCAATCTCCCGCAGGCGGGCGGCGTCGAGGTCGTCCGCGGTCCGGGCAGCGCGCTCTACGGCTCCGACGCGATCGGGGGCATCGTCAACGTGCTCACCCGCGCGCCCGCCTCGCGGGCCGGCGCCGATACGCGCGCCGAGCTCGGCAGCGACGGCTGGTTCCGGCTGCTCGCAGGCGGCGACTCGGGTTCGCGCGGCTGGGGCGCGCTGCGCGGCGACCTCAACATCACTCATGCCGACGGCTGGCGCGACGCCACCGGCTACGACCGACGCTCCGGCACGTTGCGCTGGGACGCCGGCCTGGGCGACTCGACCGTGGCGAAGACGGTGTTCGCGTTTTCAAGGGTCGACCAGCAGACCGGCGCCAACTCGCCGCTGCCGCTGGCCGACTACCAGAACCGGCCGACGACGAACTACCGCCCGATTGCCTTCCGGGCGGTGGAGGCGCTGCGGCTGTCGACGAGCATCGACCACGAGATCGGGTCGGGCGGGCTGCTGACGGTCACGCCGTACCTGCGCGACAACGCGATGGATCTGCTCGCCTCGTTCAACCTGCCGTCGGACCCGACCCTCGCGCGCACCTCGAGCCGCTCGATCGGCGTGGCCGCCAAATGGCGGCAGGACTGGACCGGCCCCTGGGCGCCTCGGCTGATCGCCGGCATCGACCTCGAGGCGAGTCCCGGGGAGCGCCGCGAGGACCGGGTGCTGCCGACCGTATCGGGCAGCGGCGCCTCGCGCCTGTATTCGGCCTACACGCTCGGCTCGCGGGTCTACGACTACGGCGTGACCTTCAGCCAGGTCTCGCCCTACCTGCACGGCGAGGTCTCGCCGATCGACCGGCTGCGCGTGCGCGCCGGGCTGCGCTGGGACCGGCTGGGCTACCGGCTCGACAACCGGATCGAGCAGCCGGCCGTGCGCGATGCGGCGAGCGGCGCCTGGTACGGGCAGGTCGCCGACACCTCCGTCTCGTACTCGCACCTGAGCCCGAAGCTCGGCGCGACCTGGGCGTTCGACGCCCGCACCTCGGGCTGGATCGGCTACTCGAACGGCTTTCGGGCGCCCTCGGAGTCGCAGCTCTTCAGGCCCGCGGTCGCCACCAATGCGGCGACCGCCACGCAGCTCGCGGCGCGGTCGTCGCGGCTGCGTCCGATCGAGGCCGACCAGCTCGAGATCGGACTGCGCGGGCGCGACGGCCCCCTCGCCTGGGAGCTGGTGGGCTACCGGCTCGACAAGCGCGACGACCTGGTCTCGCAGCGCGATCTCGTCACGAACGTGACGACCACGGTGAACGCCGGGCGCACGCGGCACCAGGGCGTGGAGGCCGGGCTGGGCTGGGCGTTCGTGCCGGGCTGGCGGATCGACGGCGCGCTGTCGTACGCGGTGCACCGATACGTCGACTGGGTCACCGCGACCGCGGACTTCAGCGGCAAGGAGATGGAGTCGGCGCCGCGCGTGCTGGGCAACCTGCGGCTGGGCTGGCAGCCGGTCGAGCGCGGCTTCGTCGAGCTCGAGTGGACGAAGGTCGGCGCGTACTGGCTCGAGGCCGGCAACACGGCCGCCTTCGGGCGCTACGACGGGCATTCGCTGTGGAACCTGCGCGCCGAATGGCCGCTGACCCGTCGCATCGCGGTCTACGGACGTGCGCTCAATCTTGCCGATGCACGGTGGGCCGACAGCGCGTCGGTCTCCTCGTCGACGGCGGTCTATTCGCCGGGGCTGCCCCGGTCCTTCTATGCGGGCATCGACATCCGATGGTGAATCGCTCCTCTCTCCGCGCGCCGTTGCGCGCAGCCGCCCTGGTCGTCGCCTTCGTGGCCGTCGCGACCGGCGCGACCCGCGCGTCCGCCCACGAGGGCCACGGGCGCGCCGCCGGCGCCGGCACCGCGCGCCCGGCGCTCGCGGTGTCGGCGGCCTTCGCGCCCGACGGCCGGCTCTGGGTCACCGGACTCGACGAGCGCCGTCGCCTCTTCGTGCAGTCGAGCGGCGACGAGGGGCGCAGCTGGGGGCCGCGCACGCTGCCGCCGCTCGGGGCCGAGCAGCCGGCCGCCCACGGCGAGCAGCGGCCCAAGCTCGCGTTCGCGGCGGACGGCCGCACGGTGGTGCTGGCCTGGACGCGGCCGCTCGCCAAGCCCTACACCGGCGAGATCCGGATGAGCCGCTCGGAGGACGGTGGCCAGACGTTCGGCGCGCCGTTCACCGTGCATCGCGACCGGCAGCAGATCACCCACCGCTTCGAGTCGATCGCCTTCGACGCCCGCGGTCGCCTGCATGTGCTGTGGGTCGACAAGCGTGATGCCGAGCTCGCGCGTGCCGCCGCTGCCGCTGCGGGGCGCGCGAAGTCCGACTGGCGCGGCGCGGCGATCTGGCGCGTCGTCTCCGAGGACGGCGGGCGCAGCTTCTCGCCCGACCTGCGCCTCGCCGACCACAGCTGCGAGTGCTGCCGCATCGCGCTTGCGCCCGCGCCCGACGGCGGGCTGGTCGCGCTCTGGCGGCATGTCTTCGAGGGCAGCGAGCGCGACCATGCGTTCGCTGCGGTCGGCGACGCCGCGGCACCGTCGCCCGCGATCGTGCGCGCCAGTCGGGATCGCTGGGCGATCAACGCCTGCCCGCACCACGGCCCGGGCCTCGCGCCGGCCGAGGGCGGCGGCTACCACGCGGTGTGGTTCGGCGAGCGCGGCGGCGTCGCCGCGGTGCGCTACGGCCGGCTCGGCGCCGACGGCGTGCCGGCCGGCGAGGCGCGCGTGCTGCCCGACCCGTCCGCCGAGCATGCCGACGTCGTCGCCGCCGGCCGTCGCGTCGTCGTCGCCTGGCGCAGCTTCGACGGCAGCGCCACCCGCCTGCGGGCCTGGGTGTCGGACGACGGCGGCGAGCGCTTCGTGCTGCGCGAGCTCGGCCGCAGCACCGCCGAGAACGACCATCCCCGCCTCGCGCGACGCGACGACCGCCTGATCGCCGTCTGGCGCACCGACCCGGAGATCCGCGTTGTCCCGATCGAATGACCTTCCCGCCCGTCGCCGCCTGCTCGCGGCGGGGCTCGGGCTCGTCGTGGCGGGCGCCGCGTCCGGGCCGCGCGTCGCGCACGCCGCTGCGCCGCGCGCGGAGCCCTTCGACGCCGACACCTGGGTGCGCCTGAAGGCCAGCCTGCCGCGTCCGGCCGTCGTCGTTTTCACCACCACCTACTGCACGACCTGTCCGGAGGTCTTCGAGGCCCTGCACGCCGAGATCCGCGCCCGCCGCCCGGGCGCGCCGCTGGTGGCGGTCGTGATGGACGGCGAGGCGCTCGGCCGGCGCCCGCGCGAGTCCCACCTCGCCCATGCCAGCCGCCTCTTCGTCATGCGGGGCCAGGACGCCGCGCTGCGACACGCGGTCGACCCGGGCTGGCGCGGCGTCACGCCCTGGGTGGCGCTGCTGGGCGCCGAGGGCGAGCCCAGCTTCGGCGGCGGCACGCCGTCGCGCGAGCGCCTGGACGCCTGGTCCGGCCGAGTGTCGCCACGCTGAGCGCGGGGTCGAATCGCACGCCTAGAAAGTAAGCGCATGCTCTCTGGATATCGAACGCCGAAGGGTCGGCTTCGGTGTCCAGAGGTCACGCATCGCTGCTTGTCGCGCGTCTGTCACAGTCCTGTCATCGGGGGTCCGTACCTTCCGGGACGGCCCCTCACGGGCCCTCCGACACCCCCCCGACAGGACTTTGATCATGAAGCTGACGACACGACTGCTGGCAGGTGCCGCGATCGCGATCGCCGCCGTTTCGGCCCAGGCCCAGAACATCACCGGCGCGGGCGCGACCTTCCCCGCCCCGATCTACGCGAAGTGGGCCGAGGCCTACAAGGCCGCCACCGGCGCCCAGCTCAACTACCAGGCGATCGGCTCCGGCGGCGGCGTCAAGCAGATCACCTCCAAGACCGTCGATTTCGGCGCCTCCGACGATCCGATGTCGGGCGAGGACCTGGCCAAGAACGGCCTGCTGCAGTTCCCGGCGGTGATCGGCGGTGTCGTGACCGTCTTCAACCTGCCCGGCATCGCCGCCAACGAGCTGACGCTGAACGGCCCGGTGCTGGCCGACATCTTCCGCGGCGAGATCAAGGCCTGGAACGATCCGGCGATCGCGAAGCTCAATCCGAACGCGAAGCTGCCGTCCACCGCGATCACGCTGGTCTACCGCTCGGACTCGTCGGGCACGACCGCCGTCTTCACCGACTACCTCGCCACCGTGTCGCCGGCCTTCAAGGCCTCGCCGGGCGAGGGCAAGACCGTGAACTGGCCGGCCGGCGTGGGTGGCCGCGGCAACGCGGGCGTCGCCGCCAACGTCAGCAAGATCGCCGGCGGGATCGGCTACGTCGAGTACGCGTTCGCCAAGCAGAACAAGATGAGCTACGCGACGATGATCAACCGCGACGGCAAGCCGGTGAAGGCCGACGACCTGACCTTCGCCGCCGCGGCCGCCAAGGCCGACTGGAAGGGCGCTCCGGGGTTCGGTGCGAACCTGAACAACCAGCCGGGCGCGGACGCGTGGCCGATCACCTCGGCGTCGTTCATCCTGATGCACCGGACCGCCACCGATGCTGCGCGCTCGGGCGATGCGCTGAAGTTCTTCCGCTGGGCGCTGAACAACGGGCAGAAGCTCGCGACCGACCTCGACTACGTGCCGCTGCCGGCCGATGTCGTGAAGGCGGTCGAGGCCTCCTGGAAGGACATCAAGGACGCCTCCGGCAAGGCCGTCCTGAACTGACCCGATGCACACGGCGCGGCAGCCCCTGCGGGGCCGCCGCGTTTTGCCCACTCTTGCGGCCTGCGAGCCGCCACTTTGTCGCCGGCCGCCGACTGGACCATCATGAGCACCTCCGCGACACCCACGGTCGATGACGAGATGAAGCACGACGCGCAGGCGGCGCACAGTCCGTCCACCCAGGCTGCGATCGCCGCGCGCGTCGCGACCTTCGCGCGGGCCGACCGCTGGTTCGAGCGCGTGACGCTCGGCTTCGCGCTTCTGGTGCTGCTGTCGCTCGCGGGGCTGCTCGTTTCGCTGTTCGTCGAGGCCTGGCCGGCGCTCCGCGAGTTCGGCTTCGGCTTCCTCGTCGGCACCACCTGGAGCCCGTCGGACGACCGTTACGGCGCGGTGATCGCGATCTACGGCACGCTCGCCACCTCGGCGATCGCGCTGGTCTTCGCGGTGCCGATCAGCTTCGGCATCGCGCTCTTCCTGACCGAGACCTGCCCGCTGTGGCTGCGTCGCCCGCTGGGCACCGCGATCGAGCTGCTCGCGGGCGTGCCCTCGATCATCTACGGCATCTGGGGCCTGTTCGTGCTCGCGCCGCTGTTCCAGACCTGGATCCAGCCGCTGCTGATCGCCACCGGCCTGCCGATCTTCTCCGGTCCGCCGCTGGGCATCGGCGTGTTCACCGCCGGAATGGTGCTCGCGCTGATGGTCATCCCGTTCACCGCGTCGGTGATGCGCGACGTCTTCGAGACGGTGCCGCCGGTGCTCAAGGAGTCGGCCTACGGGCTGGGCTGCACCACCTGGGAGGTGGTGCGCAACGTGGTGCTGCCGTATACCCGCGTCGGGGTGATCGGGGGCGTGATGCTCGGGCTCGGGCGCGCGCTCGGCGAGACGATGGCGGTGACCTTCGTGATCGGCAACGCGAACCGGCTCGCCTCGAGCCTGTTCGCCCCGGGCAACTCGATCGCCTCCACGCTCGCCAACGAGTTCGCCGAAGCCGATCCGGCGCTGCACGTGCCCTCGCTCTTCGCGCTCGGCCTGCTGCTCTTCGTCATCACCTTCTTCGTGCTGGCCGCGGCCCGCTGGCTCACCGCCCGCGGCACGCGCCGTGCGGGCATCTGACCGGAGCGCGCGCGATGGCGACCCAATCGGCCTCCTCCGTCCTGAACCCCGGCCTGTACCGGCGGCGCAAGCTCACCAACGCCGTCGGCCTCTTCCTGTCGAGCGTGTCGATGGCGCTCGGGCTGATCGGCCTGCTGTGGATCCTGTGGACGCTCGCGTACAACGGCGTGTCGGCGCTGAACTGGGACTTCTTCACGAAAAGCACGCCGGCCCCCGGCACGCCCGGTGGCGGCATGGCCAACGCGATCCTCGGCAGCCTGATGATCGTCGGCTTCGCGACCGTCGTGTCCACGCCGATCGGCATCCTCGCCGGCGTCTACCTGTCCGAGTTCGGCCGGACCTCGCGCTTCGCGCAGGCCACGCGCTTCGTCGTCGACATCATGCTGTCGGCGCCGTCGATCGTGATCGGGCTGTTCGTGTTCGCGATCGCGGTCGCCACCGTCGGCCACTTCTCGGGCTGGGCCGGCTCGCTCGCGCTGTCGCTGATCGCGGTGCCGGTGGTGGTGCGCACCACCGAGAACATGCTGAACCTGGTGCCCGGCAGCCTGCGCGAGGCGGCGTTCGCGCTCGGCGCGCCGCGCTGGAAGGTGAGCCTGGCGGTCACGCTGCGCGCGGTCAAGGGCGGGGTGGTCACCGGCGTGCTGCTCGCGATCGCCCGGATGATCGGCGAGACCGCGCCGCTGCTGTTCACCGCGCTCAACAACCAGTTCTTCTCCACCGACATGGGGGCTCCGATGGCCAACCTGCCGGTGGTGATCTTCAACTTCGCGATGAGCCCCTACGAGGACTGGCAGCAGCTCGCCTGGGGCGGCGCCTTCCTCATCGCCCTGGTGGTGCTGGCGATCAACATCGCCGCACGTGTCCTCTTCCGCGACAAGGTCCAGGCCTGACGCGTCCATACCGGAAACGACCATGAACGACATCAGCCTGAAACTCGGCGCGGCCGGCGGCCAGCAGGCGGCCGCTCGGCTGGCCGCAGAGGCCCGTGCGGGCGCCGCGTCCGTCGAACCAGCGCTGCGTGTGCGCGACCTGGACTTCTATTACGGCAAGTTCCAGGGGCTGAAGAAGGTCTCGCTCGACATCGCCCGCCACAAGGTCACCGCCTTCATCGGCCCGTCGGGTTGCGGCAAGTCGACGCTGCTGCGGGTCTTCAACCGGATGTACGACCTGTATCCCGGCCAGCGCGCCGAGGGCGAGATCTCCTTCAACGGCCGCAACGTGCTGGCGAAGGACCAGGACGTGAACCTGCTGCGCGCGAAGATCGGCATGGTGTTCCAGAAGCCCACGCCGTTCCCGATGACCATCTACGAGAACATCGCGTTCGGGGTGCGCCTGTACGAGAGCCTGAACGGGCGCGACATGGACGACCGGGTCGAGTGGTCGCTGCGAAAGGCCGCGCTGTGGGACGAGGTCAAGGACAAGCTGCAGCAGAGCGGGCTGTCGCTGTCGGGCGGCCAGCAGCAGCGCCTGTGCATCGCGCGCACCGTCGCCGTCAAGCCCGAGGTGGTGCTGCTGGACGAGCCGACCAGCGCGCTCGACCCGATCTCGACCGCGAAGGTCGAGGAGTTGGTCAACGAGCTCAAGGCCGAGTACACGATCGCGATCGTCACGCACAACATGCAGCAGGCCGCGCGGATCTCCGACTACACCGCCTACATGTACCTGGGCGAGCTGGTCGAGTTCGGCGATACCAACCAGATCTTCATCAAGCCCACGAAGAAGGCGACCGAGGACTACATCACCGGCCGCTTCGGCTGATCCGCTCCGCGCTCCAGGCCCGATACCCAGACCCACCGCAGGACCCTCGATGACCGATCACACCTTCAGGCAGTTCGATACCGACATCGAGCGGATGCGCAGCGCCGTCTCGATGATGGGTGGACTCGTCGAGCGGCAGCTCGTGCGGGCCGTCGACGCGGTGCGCGACGGCGACCTGCAGCGGGTCACGCAGGTGCTCGAGGACGAGCGCGTGGTGAACCAGCTGCACCTCGAGTCCGACCTGCGCTGCAACCAGATGATCGCGCGTCGCCAGCCGATCGCGGTGGACCTGCGCGAGATCATCGCGGTGATCCACAGCATCAACGACCTCGAGCGGGTCGGCGACGAGGCCAAGAAGATCGCCCTCAAGGCCCGGCAGTTCGTCGGCGCGCCGCTGCCCATCCCGTTCGAGCCGATCCTGCGGATGTCGGAGATCGTGGTCGAGATGCTGCGCGGCGCGATCGATGCGTTCGTGCGTCAGGACGAGGGCGCGGCCGTGCGCCTGTCGATGCGCGACGACGAGGTCGATGCGCTGCGCGACGAGCTGATCGCGCAACTCATCAAGCGCATGGGCGACGATCCCGAGGTGGTGTCGAGCGCGCTCGCGCTGGTCTTCATCGTGCAGTCGATCGAGCGGGTCGGCGATCACGCCAAGAACATCGCCGAGTACGTGGTGCACGTGGTGTCGGGCGTGGACCCGCGGCATTCGCGGCTGGAGCCGGTCCGCCCCTGAGCGGCCGGCACGCGGGCCGCAGGCGCGGCCCGCCGACGGCGCAC
>JBIIPQ010000547.1:0-2696 GCA_044342535.1 Burkholderiaceae bacterium | reverse complement strand
ACGGCTTCTTCCACTTCGACGGCAAGCGCATCGGCAACGTCGGCAACGACGGCATCGAGCGCGAGGACTACGTCCAGCAGATGTCGAGGGTGCGCGACGCCGAGGTCTCCCCCGACGCGAAGTACCGCCAGTACACCCCCGTGGCCGGCGCCGACTTCGACGAGAACTACCTCCCCATCAACGCCAGCCTGCCCCAGCCTTCGCTGTCCAGAGAAAGCCCGATCGCCTGCGGCTCATGCCGCAGCACATAGCTCAGGAACTTGCTGGCATCGACCAGCTTGTTGCTGGTCATGTGCGCTTGCGCGAAGTCTTCTTGCTGCCCCTGTCCTCGGGCTCGATGAACCCGATAGGCCGCTTGGGCGGATCGGGCGGGGTCATGAGTTCGCGCAGGGCATCGAAGACCTGCTTGAGCTGGTTGCGGGTGTTGCGGCTGAAGGTGTCATGCCCCATCGCCAGCGCCTCGGTCTTGTCCTCGAGTTCAGCCAGCCGCTTGTCCAGCTCCGCATACGAGGCGCTCGCCTGCTTCAGTCGCACAAAAGCGCGCACCACGTAGATGCCCATCTCCACCGCGCGGGGTGAGGAAAGCACATTGGCCGCCTGGATGGCTCCGTGCTCGGTGAAAGCATAGGGCAGCACCTTAGAAAACTTCAACCTTGCGAGGTGGTCACAGCTTGTGACCGCCTCTGTCTTCTCTGCGGCCGAGAGCTGGAACATGAAGTCTGCCGGGAAGCGCTCGGCATTGCGCTTGACGGCCTGGTTCAGCGCCTTGGTCGGCACGCCGTACAGGGCGGCCAGGTCGGCGTCGATGATCACCTTGTGCTCGCGCACGACGAGGATGCGGCTCTCAATGCGCGGCAGCATCACGGCGGCGTCGGCAGTCCCCGGCGCAGTCTTGCCCGCGCTCACTGCGTGTTCGCCTCGGCCAGCACCGTCTTGATCATGCGCGCCACGAACTGCTGCTGCGATTTGGGCAGCTGGGCTACCGCCTCGATCTGCTGCTGCAACTGAGGCTCAGGCCCAGGCTTGCCGCGCGCGGCGGGCTTGCTCTCGCCGAAGAGTTCATCCAGCGACACCGACAGCGTGTGCGCTACCACCGGCAGCGCCGAAACCGGAATGCGCCGGCGCCCGACCTCGTAGGACTGCAGCGTCTGCTGGCTTACGCCCAGCGCCTCGGCCAGTTGAACCTGCGTGATGTTGTGGGTCTTGCGAAACGCCGCGATGCGCTCGCCCATCGCGACAAAAAACACCCGCTCTTCGGTGCTGATGGCCATGGCGGCTGCTTTTGGGTAGCCCAGTTGAATTGCCATGAAGATAACCCTCGAGATGACGATACGGTGGCCAGCGTACTTCGATACGAAGTACGCTGAATTGACGCTACTTCTTTGCCCAGCCGTTCAAGCTGATTGACCCCGCGCCGGGGTCGGACAAAGGAGCCCGCCCCATGCCCCGCTTCCCCGTGCCCGAGCTGCAGCGGCCAAGAGAAGAGGTCAGCGTGCAGCGGCTGGTGGAGGTTGGCGGGGTGGAGCTGAAGAAGACCGGCAAGGACTTCCTTGGCCGCTGCCCCTGGCACGACGACCGCGAGGCCAGCCTGGTGGTGAGCCCTGCGAAGAACCTGTGGCACTGCTTCGGCTGCCAGGTTGGCGGCGGGCCGATTGACTGGGTGATGAAGCAGCGGGACGTGTCGTTCCGGCATGCGGTCGAGTTGCTCAAAGCCGATCCTTCCTTAGCCGCTTCGCTGCCTGCTGACCAGGCCGCGCCGGCCAAGCGCATGACGGTGCGCAGCCTGCTGGCGCCGGTGGCGCTGGATGCGGATGAATAGGCGATGCTTGCGCAGACGGTCGGCTACTACCACCAGCGGCTGAAGGAGACGCCAGATCATGACGGTTCAGCGCAGGCCTACCTGGCCGCGCGCGGGCTCGATCACCCGAGCGTAGTTAACGCCTTCGAGCTGGGCGTAGCAGACCGCACTTCGGGCCTGCGGCTGCCGGAGAAGAACCGAAAGGAAGGTGCTGCGATCCGTGAGCGGCTGCAGCGCATCAGCATCCTGCGCGAGAGCGCTCAACCGCCTCGAGACCACCACGATCGACGGCACGCTGCGCAGCAGCCGCTCGTACGACCTGGGTGGGCGCGCCACCGGCTACGTCCAGTTCAACGACACCGGCGGCGTGCGCTCGTCGCTCGAGCGGGTGTTCGACGACAACAACCGCCTGAAGAAGGAGACCGACATCGTCACCGGGCGCGGGACGGACTACTTCTACGGGCTGGAGGGTACGCTCGCCAGCACCAAGACCTTCGGCGGCGAGGGTACGCAGCAGACCTCCACCTACACCTACGAGTGGTGGGACGACGCCAAGCGCAAGTCGACGAAGCTCGACGCGAGCAACAGCCAGTACGTCGCCTGGAACCCCGGCTTCACCGAGTTCTGGTACGACGCCAACGGCAACGTCAAGGGCGCGCTCGACCAGGTGGGTGGTCGCAGCTTCGAGTACATGACCACCGCCAACGGTCAGGTCCTGCGGCGCGACGAGATGCTCGGCGGCACTTACGACGCGACCCTCGGGCGCGTGCGCGACTCCAAGGCCAACCGCCAGCACGGCTTCTTCCACTTCGACGGCAAGCGCATCGGCAACGTCGGCAACGACGGCATCGAGCGCGAGGACTACGTCCAGCAGATGTCGAGGGTGCGCGACGCCGAG
>JBIIPQ010000026.1:0-25528 GCA_044342535.1 Burkholderiaceae bacterium | reverse complement strand
TGCGTGCGCCCCCAGGTCCGCTGCCCAGGATGCTCGGCCACGTACTCGTGCCACAGCAGCATCAACGTCACGCCCGGGCGCGACAACTCGCGATGCACGCGCGCGAAGTCCGGCATCACGACCCCCGCCTGCCTGGGCCCTCGGCTCAGCAGCCGCGCCCGCAGCGCCTGCTCGTCCAGCGCGCCGACCGCCTCCCACGTCTCGAGCCCGGCCGCCGCCGCCAGCCCCACGTACTTGGCCACCACGCCCTTGGAGATCCGCAGCGCCTGCGCGATGCGCTGGTGCGACAGCCCCGCCTGCAACTTCAGACGCAACACTTCCTTGATCATGCGTAGATCCATCCTCGATGCGGGCATCGATCCTCCGGGCAAAAAAGCCCGGACGATACGTGCCCTGGGTTGATGTCTACGCAGGACCGGCCGGCGCGTCCCTCATCGGCGCGCCGGCATCGTGACCGCCCATTCCGGCATCGTGACCGCCGAATCCGGACGACCCCGGAAAACGGTCACGATCCGCCGGATCGATCGGTCACGATGCTCCGGATTCGCCGGTCACGATCAACCGGATTCAGCGGTCACGTTCGGCCGGAATACGCATCGGGCATCGAGCCGCAGGCACCTGCGCCGGAACCTGCACCCACCACACCCGCACCCGCGGTGGCTTGATGTGGTGCCTCTGACCGCCGCTGAGGCGCTGGACGAACTGCTGGCCCGCCTGGGCGCGGCACCGGGCGCGGTGCTGTCGTTCAGCGCCGACGAGTTGATGCACTGGCCGGCCGATGCCGTGGCGGCGCTGAAGGCGCATGCCGTGCTGCGGCCCGGCAAGCCGGCAGACACGGCCGTGTGCCCGGGGTGCGAGCGGGCTTGTGTGATGCCGGTGCAGCAGCGCCAGCGGGCAGGCGTGGCGGCGGGGGCATCTGCCGCGTTTGTCGTTTGTGACCGGCGCGACGACATCGGCCGCGTGCCCCTGGCGCCGGCCCTCCTGGAGCGCTGGCGGGTGGATGCGCAGGCGCTTGGTGATGCGCTGGCGGGCCTGCTGGGGGCCGGGGCCTGCCACCCAGTGCCGGGTGTTGCGTGCGCCTTCCGTGTGGGCGCCGTGGCTGGCGCGGCCGACAAGGCGCCAGTGCAGTTGTGTTTCGACGAACAAGGCCTGGCACGCCTGGAGGTGGCCGGGCACGCGCTGGACCTGGCCTCGGTGCTGGCCATTCGGGCGGGCGAATTGGTTCTGGATGCGCGGCGCCTGGCGCGCTGCGCAGACGCACCCGCTGCGGGCACGGCGCTACCGGCAGAGACGCCGGCCCAGCGCACGACCCGGCTGCAGGCACGCAAGACGGCCTTGCAGCAGCGCGGGGTCAAGGCCTTCTTGCCCGTGCTCGCCGAAGAAGAGGGTGTGTCTGTGTCGATGGTCAAACGCATCCTGGGTCGTTCGGCACAGCCTGCCGCGCCCGAGTTGCCGGCCTGGGCGGCCGCGGTGGCACCGGCTGCCGGTGTCTCGCCCGGCGGCAAACGCAAGCGCTGACGCGGGCGGCTGCACCGCGCAACGAGTCACCTTGCAAGACACCCCGGTGTCTCGCTCCCACTGGCACCCATCGACCAACGAGGTGCCAACATGTTGCATACGCTCTTGAGACTTCCGGCCGTCAAGGCACAAAGCGGCTACAGCCGCAGCACGATCTACCTGCGCATGTCGCAGGGGCTATGGACTAAGCCTGTGAGCCTGGGCGCGCGGGCGGTGGCGTGGCCCGCGGGCGACGTGGAGGCGCTGAACGCGGCGCGCATTGCGGGCAAGGCCGACGAACAGATTCGCGCTTTGGTGCTGAAGCTGGAGTCGGCCCGGTTGGGTGTGGTCGGTGACGTTGCGACGCCTGGGCAGGGCTGACCGATGCCCGCCACCCGGCCGAACCCACGGCTGGCCAAGATTCACCGCAGCTACACGGTGGACGAGATCGCCAAGCTGTACGGGGTGCACCGCAACACGGTGCGCGCCTGGATAGCGCGCGGCCTGCCCACGGTGGACGAGCGCCGGCCGGTGCTGGTGCTGGGCAGCCACCTCGCCGCCTTCTTGCAAGCCCGCCGCACGGCCAACAAGCGGCCCTGTGGTCCTGGGGAAATCTACTGCCTGCGCTGCCGCGAGCCGCGGAAACCGGCCGGCGAGGCGGTGCGCTACCACCCAGTGACGCCGACCCAGGGCAGCTTGGTGGGCCTTTGCGGGTGCTGCGGCGCTGGCCTGAACAGGCGGGTCAGCCTGGCCAAGTTGCCGCTTGTTTCGGCCGGTTTGGCGGTGACGTGCGCACAGGGGCGGGAGCACATAGACGAGAGCCCGCAACCCAGCCTGAACAGTGACTTCAAGCAGGACAACCCAGACCATGCGAACGCACCACCCTGACAACGAACGTATCAAGCGTCAGTACTTCGTGCTTCTGAAGGAGGCGAAGGGGCAGAGCGAGGACTCGGTGGATGCAGTGGCCAAGGCCATTGCGCGCTTCGAGGCCGACACCCAGCACCGCGACTTCAAGGCCTTCCACTTCGAGCAGGCAGTGGCCTTCAAGCGCCGCTTGGCCGACCGCGACAGCCAGACCACTGGCGAGAAGTTGAGCAAGGCCACCCAGTACGCCACGCTGGCGCACCTGAAGCGCTTTTTCCAATGGTTGGCGCTGCAGCCGGGCTATCGGTCGAAGCTGCGATATTCGGATGCAGAGTACTTCAGCTTCTCAGACAAGGACTCGCGGGTGGCCAAGGCCCGGCGCCCGCGGCCGGTGCCGACGCTGGAGCAGGTGAAGCACGCGCTGGCCTTGATGCCGTCGGTCAGCGTGATCGAGCGCCGAAACCGTGCGCTGCTGGCCTTCGCGCTTCTGACAGGAGCCCGCGACAGCGCACTGGCCAGTATGAAACTGAAGCATGTGGACCTGACGGCCGGCAGCGTGTTTCAGGATGCGCGGGACGTGAAGACCAAGTTCAGCAAGACCTTCACGACGTTCTTCTTCCCTGTGGGGGCCGAGGTGCGGCAGATCGTGGACGACTGGGTGATGTACCTGCGGCGCGACCTGCTGTGGGGCCATGACGACCCGCTGTTCCCAGCCACGCGGGTGGTACTGGGTTCGCAGTTGCACTTCGAGGCGGTGGGGGTGGAGCGCAAGGCCTGGTCGTCGGCATCACCCATTCGCACCATCTTCAAGGCCGCCTTCGAGGCAGCCGGGCTGCCGTACTACAACCCGCACAGCCTGCGCAGCACGCTGGTGCTGCTGGGGCAGACGATGTGCCAGACGCCCGAGGACTTCAAGGCCTGGAGCCAGAACCTGGGACACGAGGGCGTGCTGACAACCTTCTACTGTTACGGCACCGTTGCGCCACGCCGGCAGGGGGAGATCATCCAGGCCCTGGCCGACCCGAAGGGACGTGCCGCCAGTTCAGCCGACGAGGTGGCCGCCGCCGTGGTTCGGGCGATGCGGCAAAACGGCTTGGCCTTGCCGTGAACCGCTGCCGCTGGGGCGCACGCGGTGGGACACATCACCTGGGCGGGTCCAAGTTTGGGTCCAAGTGCAGCACCTGAAGGTCGGGATGCGAGCATTCATGCTGTTTTCGGGCAGTTTTCTATGTTCTGCATCGGTAGGGCGGAGGAACGTTCCAGCTGGAACGTCCGACGTGCATATCGCGCATCAGGCCCGAGCCCCGCAGGGGCCGGGCCGGATCGGCACATTCACGAGACTGGACAACACGTGTTCGAGCAGACCTTCAAGAACATCGACGACATCCTGCACAAGGATGCAGGCTGCACCAGCGAGCTGGACTACACCGAGCAGTCGTCCTGGCTGCTGTTCCTCAAGTACCTCGATGCATTCGAATCCGACCGAGCCGCCGAAGCCGAACTCGAAGGCCGGCGTTACGACCACATCCTCGCCGAGGCTTACCGCTGGGAACGCTGGGCCGCACCGAAGAACGCCGAGGGCCGGCTGGACCACAACGCCGCCCTCACCGGCGATGACCAGCGCGACTTCGTCGATGGCCAGCTCTTCCCCTACCTGGCTGGGTTCAAGCAACGGGCCAGCGGCCCCAACACCATCGAGTAGAAAATCGGCGAGGTGTTCGGCGAGATCAAGAACAAGATCCAGAGCGGCTACAACCTGCGCGACGTGATCGACCTGGTGGACGAGCTGCGATTCCGCTCGCAGACCGAGAAGCATGAGCTCTCGCACCTGTACGAAGCCAAGATCAAGAACATGGGCAACGCCGGGCGCAACGGCGGCGAGTACTACACCCCGCGTCCGCTCATCCGCGCGATGATTCGCGTGCTGGAGCCGAAGATCGGTGAGCGTATCTACGACGGTGCCTGCGGCTCTGCCGGCTTCCTGTGCGAGGCCTTCGAGTACCCGAGCCGGAAGGCCACGACCACCGACGACCTGGCCACGCTGCAGACCCGCACGTTCTACGGCAAGGAGAAGAAGAGCCTGGCCTACGTGATCGGCGTGATGAACATGATCCTGCACGGGATCGAGGCGCCGAACCTCGTTCATACGAACACGCTGGGCGAGAACCTCAACGACATCCAGGACCGCGACCGGTACGACGTGATCCTCGCCAATCCGCCCTTCGGCGGCAAGGAACGCAAGGAGGTTCAGCAGAACTTCCCGATCAAGACGGGCGAGACCGCATTCTTGTTTCTGCAGCACTTCATCAAGGCGCTGAAGGCGAGTGGGCGTGCGGCCATCGTCATCAAGAACACCTTCCTGGGCAACACCGACAACGCGAGCACCTCCTTGCGCAAGCTGCTGCTGGAGAGCTGCAACCTGCACACGGTGCTGGACTGCCCGAGCGGCACCTTCCAGGGTGCGGGCGTGAAGACCGTGGTGCTGTTCTTCGAGAAGGGCGCATCCACCTGCCGTGTGTGGTTCTATCAGCTCGACGTGGGTCGCAACATGGGCAAGACCAATCCGCTGAACGATGACGACTTAGTCGGCTTCATCGAGCAGCAAGGGACCTTTGCGGATTCGAAGCAAAGTTGGTCAGTGGATGTGGCTGACATTGACGCCGCTACCTGGGATCTGTCGGTGAAAAACCCCAATGGCGGCGACGAGGTGGTGGTGCGCACGCCGCAGGAGATACTCGATGAGATCGAGGCGCTGGATGCGGAGGCTGCGGAGGTGTTGAAGGGGATTCCGGGGTTGGTGGAGTGAAGGCTGGCTGGCAGGAGAGCCCCATCGGGGAGGTCTTTCGCGTTGTCAATGGTGGTACGCCGAAAACTGGTGTTGCCGCCTACTGGGACGGTCCGCATGCATGGATCACCCCTGCGAAATGGGTGGCTTGGAAACGCCCCTTCTCTCGGGTAGTCGGCGCACATTGACCGACGACGGGTTACGCGTCGGGGCAGAGTTGGTTCCCGAGGGCTCCATCATCCTGTCGACTCGCGCACCAATCGGGCATCTCGTGGTCAACGAGGTACCCATGGCATTCAACCAAGGTTGCAAAGGGTTGGTTCCCTCATCCGGCGTGGACACGAAGTTCGCCTACTACTTCCTGCTCGCGAACGTTCCGCTGTTAGAAAGTCTCGGAACAGGCGCCACCTTCAAGGAGCTTTCGGGCGGCAAGTTGAAGGAGGTTCCGTTCCGCTTCCCCGAACTGAGAGAACAGCGCCGCATCGTCGCTATCCTCGACGAAGCCTTCGAGGGCATCGCCACCGCTAAGGCCCATGCCGAGAAGAATCTGCGCAATGCGCGGGAGTTGTTCGAGACCCTGCACCAGTCCGTGTTCGCGAATGCGGGCGAAGGATGGATCGAACAGAAGCTCGGTGACATCGCCAGTTTTCGCAATGGCCTCAACTACACCAAGCAGAGCAAGGGTCAGACCGTTCTCATCATCGGCGTCAAAGACTTCCAAAACCATTTCTGGGCACCGATCGACGATCTCGACAGCGTCACCCTCGACGGCGAGTTGAGCGAAACCGACAGCCTTGTTGAAGGCGACATCCTCAGCGTTCGATCCAACGGCAACCCGGCACTGATCGGACGGTGCATGTTAGTGGGGGTGTTGTCTGGACCCGTATCGCACTCCGGCTTCACGATCCGGATTAGGCTGCATCGCAGCGGAGCCCTGCCGCAGTACGTCTGCCAGTTTCTGAAATCCCAAGAGGTACGGAGAAAATTGGTCGACGGCGGCAACGGCGCGAACATCAAGAGCCTCAATCAAGGAACCCTGTCAGCCGTCGTCGTCCCGCTTCCTCCGGTCGAGACTCAGCAGAAGCTGATCGCCAGGATTGAAGCCATGTCGGACGAGACGAATCGCCTCGCCGACGTGGCGACAAGGAAACTCGCCGCCCTCAACGAACTCAAGCAATCCTTCCTCCACCAGGCTTTCAGCGGCGCGCTCTGACCGGCCCCGTGCGGCCGCTCCAGCGCCTTGCATTTGTGTACACAAATCGGCGAGAATCCGCACATCACCCACGTCAAGCCAGGAGCCCGATCATGGCGACCCCTTCCGTCGGCATACGCGAGTTCCGCGCCTCGCTGGCCGAGTACATCGAAACCAACGCGCCCGTCACCATCACCCGTCACGGGCAGGTGGTTGGGCTGTTCGTGCCCTTGCGCCAGCCCTCGGCGGCCGACATCGAGCGGCTGCGTGCTGCGTCGGAACAGGCAAGGGCCGCACTTCCGCTCGATGACGCTGAACTCGAACAGGTGGTCGCGGAATTCGATGCGCTGCGGCGCGGCAAGTCGGCCCGTGGCCGCAAGACACCTGCGAGATGACCACTCGGGCCATCGTCCTCGATGCGAACATCCTGATCCGTGCGGTGTTGGGTGTGAAGGTCTCGGCGCTGATCGCCGATCACGCCTCCGGCGTGAACTTCCTCGCCCCCGACACTGCGTTTCAGGAGGTGCAGGTGCACCTGGCTGCCATCCTGAGCGCCCGCGGTGCGTCGGCTGAAGATCTGGCTGCAGCGCTGCGGGCGCTTGACGCGTTGGCATCGGTAGTCACAGCGGTCCCCGCACAGAGCTACGAGCCGTCCCGGGTGGCTGCCCTGGCGCGCATCGGCCGGCGTGACCCCTACGACTGGTCGGTACTGGCGTGCGCGCTGCAGTTGGGCTGTCCGATCTGGACCGAAGACCGTGACTTCTTCGGAGTCGGCGTATCCGTCTGGACGACAGCCACGGTGGGTCTCTACCTGTCGGGTGAGGCGCTTGATCCGGCTCGGCCTGCCGACTGACGGGCCCCATGACTGCTCAACGCCCGATCGGCATGTCCGCTACCAGCCGTTCTGGGCGTGACGGCATGAGACCACTCATGCGGCCGCGCAACCCCTGCGGCCTTGCTTTAGGGCAGCGCCGACGGGACGCCAGGCGATGTGGAAAGATCGTTCCAGATCAACAGCTCGCCCGCTTTATCGCTAACCGATACCGCGGCCGGTTTCTTGATCGGGTCTTGATCCTGGGCGGCCTACAGCGAGCCGAGCGAAGGCAGAACTCAGGAAAATCAACGACTTGCCAGCCTCGGGAACCGTGGAAATCTCTTGATCCGGTTTTGATGGCAACCCTCTGCTGCGGCTCCAGAAAGCGAAAAGCCCCGGTGACCCTCACCGAGGCTATAGCGCCGACAGGGCACTCCCAATCCACTCGCCACGCAGTCTGCGGCAATCCGTCCCGCCCATGAACGAAGCTGAAACCCGCGCCGAGCACATCGACCCCGCGCTGAAGGCCGCCGGCTGGGGCGTCGTCGAGGGCAGCCGGGTGCTGCGCGAGCACGCCATCACGCTCGGGCGGCTTCAAGCCGGGGCGGCTGGCGCGGGCCAAGGCCGTCGCGCCCGCCCCGAGATCGCCGACTACGTGCTGGTCTACCGCAACACCAAGCTCGCAGTGGTGGAGGCCAAGGCCTGGGGGCAGGCGCACACCGAAGGGGTGGCGCAGGCCAAACGCTACGCCGCCAAGCTGGCGGTGCGCTTCACCTACAGCACCAACGGGAGGGCCCTCTATGGCATCGACATGGCCACGAGCGCCGAGGGCGACGTGGCCGGCTACCCGAGCCCCGACGCGCTCTGGGCGCAGACCTTCGCGCAGGCCGATCCGGCCACCGCCGTGTGGCGCGAGCGCTTTGCGGCGATCCCGTTCGAGGACAAGGGCGGCACCTGGCAGGGGCGCTACTACCAGGAGATAGCGATCGCGCGGGTGCTGGAGGCGATCGCCCTGGGGCGTGACCGCATCCTCCTGACCTTGGCCACCGGCACTGGCAAGACCTTCATCGCCTTCCAGCTCGCCTGGAAGCTGTTCCACAGCCGCTGGAACCTGAACGATTGGCGGGGTGGCGCCGAACCGTCGCGCCGACCGCGCATCCTGTTCCTGGCCGATCGCAACATCCTGGCCGATCAGGCCTACAACGCATTCTCGGCATTTGCAGACGATGCACTGGTGCGCATCGATCCGGCCGACATCCGGCGCAAGGGGCCGTGTGCCGAAGAACGGCAGCATCTTCTTCTCGATCTTCCAGACTTTCATGAGCGGCCCGGGCGGTGCGCCCTACTTCGGCGAGTACCCACCGGACTTCTTCGACTTCATCGTCATCGACGAGTGCCACCGCGGTGGGGCCAACGACGAGGGCACCTGGCGCGCGATCCTCGACTACTTCAGCGGGGCGGTGCAGCTCGGCCTCACGGCCACGCCCAAGCGCACGGTGAACGCCGACACCTACGCCTACTTCGGCGAGCCGGTCTATCAGTACTCGCTGAAGGAAGGCATCAACGATGGCTTCCTCACACCCTACAAGGTCAGGCAGATCGCCACCACCCTCGACGCTACGTCTACACACCCGATGACGAGATCGTGGAGGGCGACATCGAGGCGGGCCGGCGCTACGAGGAGAAGGACTTCAACCGGCTGATCGAGATCCAGGCGCGCGAGGCCTACCGCGTAAAGATCTTCATGGACGCGGTCGAGCCGCGCGAGAAGGCGATCGTGTTCTGCGCCACGCAACTGCATGCGCTGGCGGTCCGTGACCTGATCAACCAGCACAAGACGGTGGCGGACCCGAACTACTGCGTGCGCGTCACCGCCAACGACGGTGCGCTGGGCGAGCAGCATCTGCGCGATTTCCAGGACAACGAGAAGACGATCCCGACCGTCCTCACCACGTCGCAGAAGCTGTCGACCGGGGTGGATGCGCGCAACGTGCGCCACATCGTGCTGATGCGGCCGATCAACTCGATGATCGAGTTCAAGCAGATCATCGGGCGCGGCACGCGGCTCTACGACGGCAAGGACTACTTCACCATTCACGACTTCGTGAAGGCCCACCACCTGTTCAGCGACCCCGAGTGGGACGGCGAGCCGGTGGAGCCCGAGCCGCGGGTGCTGACGAGCAATGGCAAGCCGCCGCCCGCGGAGGCGAACGAGCCCGCGCCAGCTGAGACCGGTGCCGAGGAGGGGCCGCCCGCGAAGATCAAGGTGCGGCTGGCCGACGGCAAGGAGCGCCAGCTCCAGCACATGACGGCCACCTCGTTCTGGAGTGCGGACGGGCGACCGATGTCGGCCGCGCAATTCCTCGAGTCGTTGTTCGGTGCCCTGCCCGAGTTCTTCAAGGACGAGGACGAGCTGCGCCGCCTATGGAGCGACCCGGACACGCGCCGCAAGCTCCTGACTGGGCTGGCCGACAAGGGTTTCGGGCGCGAGCCTCTGGCTGAGATGCAGAAGGTGATCGAGGCCGAGCACAGCGACCTCTTCGATGTGCTGGCCTATGTGTCCTTCGCTGCGCCGCCGGTGTCGCGCGCCGAGCGGGCCGCTGCGGCAAAGGCGGCCACCGGCGTGGAGTTCACCGACAAGCAGCGCGCCTTCATCGACTTCGTGCTGGCGCAGTACGTGGCGCAGGGCGTGGACGAGCTCGACGCCGAGAAGCTCTCACCGCTGCTGAAGCTCAAGTACCGCAACGCGATCGCCGACGCCTTCGCGGAGCTGGGCAGGCCGGATCAGGTTCGGCGGGTGTTCGTGGGGTTTCAGCGGCACTTGTATTCGGAGTAGCGGGGCACAAGGTGGAGCGATTGAAGGCGGCTTGCCGAGGTGCGTTGCAGGTCTATAATGAGACTGAGGGCCGTCTAATTTAAGACGACGCGCTGACATGACTGATACCAAGCTTAGAACCCCCGGGGTCGTGTACCGAAAGAAGGCGGCAAAGGCTGCTCAAGCAGCCAAGGCTCGCAGCGCCAAGGGTGCCGTTTTGACCACGGGTCAGGCGGGCATCGTCGTCACTGATCGCCACCGTCACGGCAAACAGATCAGCGCTTACGTTCTCTATACCAAGAGCAAAGGCGTCGACGAATTCGTGTCGAGCGTGCACTTGGCAGACCCGATGCGGCTGATCGAGACCGAGCGCCGAGGTGTCGCCAGTGTGTTCGTTAAGGACCTCTCCAAGCGCATGGGGCTGCCAGCACAGCGCATGTTCGACATTGTTGGGGTACCCAAGGCAACCCTGGAGAGGAAGGTTGCCGAAGGCGGCCTGCTCTCTGGTAGCGGCGGCCGAGCCGCGCTCGGCATCGCCAAGCTGCTCGGAATGGCCAATGAAATCGTCCGGGATTCGACGGCGACCGAGGCTCAGGGGTTCGACACTGCCAAATGGCTCGGGCAGTGGCTGGAAACGCCCCAGCCTGCGTTGGGCGGTCGCAAGCCTGCCGAGCTCGTCGAAACGCCCACAGGGCTTGAAGTCGTCACCCGATTGCTCGGCGCGATCCGGAGCGGCGCGTACCAATGATCTTGTGGCGCATTGCCGCCGAGACCCGTCGGTACGCTGCCGATGACTTGAGCGGCGCAGGCGCCGCCCAGAGCCCTGGCCGCTGGAATGACGATGGTCAATCCGTGCTGTACACCGCGCCGACGATCGCAATCGCCGTGCTCGAGACCGCTGCACACGTGGACGATTCGGGTTTGCCGCTCAATCGATACCTGGTGAAGATCGAGGTACCGGCTGCGCTCTGGGCTGCCAAAGCGGTCAAGGACGTTTCCGAGCTTCCGATTGGCTGGGACGCGATCCCTGCGGGGCGAGTCAGCGTTCAAGCGGGTGCCGAATGGCTGCGAGCGGTGAGTTCCCTGATTCTGCTGGTGCCCTCGGTCATCGTGCCCGAAGAGCAGGCAGCCCTGATCAATCCGCTGCATCCCGATGCGAAGAAGCTGTCCGCCACGATCGTGCGCAGGTTCGAGTACAACAGGCTGTTCCGCAGGGGCTGAGTAGGGCAGGCATTCCCGAGGGAACGTCCATCGCGCAGGCCTCAAGCCCGAATCCTTGACGGTCATCAAGCCGCAGCCCCGGCCCGCGCCGTGCGGCCGCATTGCGGGTGCTATAGGTGGTCCCCGGTCCCCGGTCCCCGAGCCCCGTCGAACGATGACCGCCGCGCAGCTCCTCGCCTTCATCGTCGCCGCGATGCTGCTGCAGCTCGGCGCGGGCATCGGCTGGACGGTGTGGCGTGGACGGGTCGGCACACGGGCCGCGCCGGCTGCACCGCGGCCCGACGACGTCACCCGGACCGACACCGCCTGGCAGGGCCTGCGCACATTCCGCGTGACCAAGCGCGAATACGAGGACGCCGCGCAGTCGCAGTGCTCCTTCCACCTGCAGCCGGTCGATGGCGCACCGCTGCCGGCGTTCCGGCCCGGCCAGTTCCTGACCTTCACGCTCGAGGCCGAGGCGCCCGGACCTGAGGGCGCGATCGCCGCCCGCACGATCACGCGCTGCTATTCGCTGTCGGACGCACCCGATCCGACGCACTACCGCGTGACGATCAAGCGGGTGCCTGCGCCACGCGATCACCCGGAGTACCTGCCTGGCCGCGCCTCCAACCACTTCCACGACCGGGTGCAGGTTGGCGACGTGCTCGAGGTGAAGGCGCCCGGCGGGCGGTTCTTCCTCGATCCCGATCCGGACGCGTCGGTCGTGCTGATCGCCGGCGGCATCGGCATCACGCCGATGATGAGCATGCTGCGCTGGTGCGCGGGCATTCAGCCGCAGCGACCGGTGTTTCTCTACTACGGGGTGCGGCACGGTCGCGAGCTGGCGTTCGGGCCGCAGCTCGAGGCCCTTGCCGCCGCATGTCCGGCGTTCAGGCTGCACGTGGTGTACAGCCGTCCGGACCCCGCCGATCCCGTCGGCCACGACCTGCGGCACGCGGGGCGGATCGACGTGGGGCTGCTGCAGCGCACGCTGCCGCCCGGCCGTCACCCGTTCTACGTCTGCGGCCCGCCCGCGCTCATGCAGTCGCTGGTGCCGGCGTTGTTGGAGTGGGGCGTGCCGGTCGCGGACATCCACTTCGAGGCCTTCGGGCCGGCAACGGTCAGGCTGCCCGGTGCGGTCGAAGCGGACGTGGCGGACCTCGCCGGCATCGACATCCGGTTCACGCGCTCGGGCCGCACGCTCGACTGGGACGGCCAGGATGCGACGCTGCTCGACTTCGCCGAACGCCATGGCATCGCGGTCGAGTCGGGCTGCCGCTCGGGCGGCTGCGGCAGCTGCGAGACTCGGGTGCTCGAGGGCTCGGTGACCTACGCGAGCCCGCCCGACCACGCGCCGGCCGCGGGCCATTGCCTGCTGTGCGTGGGCCGGCCCGCGTCACCGCTGGTGCTGGAGGCGTGATGCAAGGCCAGGCGCGTCTGATGCGTCACGAGGTGCTGCCCTTCTTCGCGAGCCTGGCCGCGCTCGCGCTCGCGGCGCTGGCCGTCGACGGCGTGCTGCATGCCCTCGACCTGCTGTGGGTCGGCCGCTGGCTCGGGATCCCGGGGACGCTGCTGATCATCGGCTCCACCGTCTACTCGCTGCGCAAGCGCAAGCTGATCCGCCTGAGTCAGCCGGCGCGGCTGCTGCGCTGGCACGAGGCGCTCGCCTGGGCGGGCTCGCTGCTGGTGCTGGTGCACGCGGGGGTGCACTTCAACGCGATCCTGGGCTGGCTCGCGGTGTGGGCGATGCTCGTCAACGTGGGCAGCGGCCTGACCGGCAAGTTCCTGCTGGCGCGGGCACGCCGTCGCATGGACGCGGCCCGGCTGACGCTGCGCGAGCGCGGGCTCGGCGAGGCGGAACTCGCCGACCGCCTGTACTGGGACAGCATGACCTTCGATGCCGTCAGGCAGTGGCGCGTGGTGCACGTGCCGATCACGCTCGCGTTCGCGGTGCTCGCGATCGCGCACATCGTCGCCATCGTGCTGTTCTGGGGCTGGAATTGAAGAAGCATCCGGTCCTGCTGACCGTCATCGCGCTGAACCTGATCGGGCTGGTGGCGCTGGTCTTCGCGTATCCGCACCTGATGGTGAGTCCGGGGCCGCTGGTGAAGGGACACGCCGAGCTCGCCACCGACTGCTTCGCCTGCCATGCCCCGTTGCGCGGGGCCTCGTCCGCACGCTGCGTCGAATGCCATGCGGTGCCCGACATCGGCATGCGGACGACGCTCGGCGTGCTCATCGCGGACCAGACGACCAAAGGGTCGTTCCACCAGGCGCTGATCGAGCAGGACTGCATGGCCTGCCACAGCGACCACCAGGGCCCGAAGCTGACGCAGCGCAGCCGCAAGCCGTTCTCGCACGCGTTGCTCGAGGAGCCGGTGCGCGAGCGCTGCACGTCCTGCCACGCGGCGCCGAAGGACACGATGCATCGCAGCGCGAAGGCCGAGTGCTCGCAGTGCCATGCGAACACCGCGTGGAAGCCGGCGACGCTTGAGCACGACCGGTTCTTCGTGTTCGACCGCCACCACCGCACGGAGTGCAGTACCTGCCACCGCAACGGCGACTACAGCCGCTACACCTGCTACGGCTGCCACGAGCACTCGCCGGCGAACGTCCGCGCCGAACATCTGAAGGAAGGCATCCGGAACTTCGAGAACTGCGTCGAATGCCATCGCGACCCGCGTGTGGAGCCCTCGAAGGAGGGCGGCGGGGAAGGGGATCGAGAGCGGCGCAAGCGCGACTGAGCGTGCGGTGCGCTCGCCGGCCGCGCGGTGAGGCCAGTCGGCCCCGGTTCCCCACCCGCTGTCCAGCCTGTACAGTCTCCGCACGGGCCGGCGTCTTGCACGGACCGACTCAGGATCCTCCTCATGCCTGCCGAACCGACGTCGGACCCCACTTCCGCCGAGCCTGCCGCCTATGGCGGTCCGCACCGCATCGTGATCGTCGGCGGCGGCGCCGGTGGCCTGGAGCTCGCCACGCGCCTGGGCGACACGCTCGGCCGCAAGGGGCTGGCGCATGTCACGCTGATCGAGAAGTCGCGCTCGCACTTCTGGAAGCCCCACTTGCACGAGATCGCGGCCGGCAGCATCGACATGCATGTGCATGCGACCGATTACCTCGCGCAGTCGCACTGGCACGGCTTCCGGTACCGGGTCGGCGAGATGGTGGGGCTCGACCGCGAGCAGCGGCTGGTGTACGTGGCGCCGGTGATCGACGAGGACGGCGCGCCGGTCACGGCGCCCTACACGCGCGCCTACGACACGCTGGTGATCGCGGTCGGCAGCCGCACCAACGACTTCGGCACGCCGGGCGTGGCCGAGCATGCGATCGCGCTGGAGACGCCGGCGCACGCGCAGCGCTTCCACCGCAAGCTGGTCAACGCCTGTCTGCGCGCGCACATGCAGGAGGGGCCGCTGACGCCGCGCCAGCTCCAGGTGGCGATCATCGGCGCGGGGGCCACCGGCGTGGAGCTGGCGGCGGAGCTGCACAAGGCGACCCGCACGCTGGTCTCCTACAACTTGGAGAACATCGACCCCGAGCGCGACATCCGGCTGAACCTGATCGAGGCCGGGCCGCGGATCCTGCCGGCGCTGCCCGAGCGCATCGCGATGTCGGCCACCGAGCTGCTGCTCGGCCTCGGCGTGAGGGTGCACACCGATGCGCGGGTCACCGCGGTGACCGAGGCGGGCGTGCAGCTGGCGAGCGGCGAGCTGCTGCCGGCGGAGCTGGTGGTGTGGGCGGCGGGCGTGAAGGCGCCGGAGTTCCTCGAGGGGCTGGCCGGCCTGGAGAGCAACCGGCTCAACCAGCTGGTGGTGCGCCCGACGCTGCAGACGACGCTCGACGATTCGATCTTCGCGCTGGGCGACTGCGCGGCCGCGCCCTGGCTGGGCCACCAGGGCAACGTGCCGCCGCGCGCGCAGGCCGCGCACCAGCAGGCCTCGCACCTGGTTCGGCAGATGCGCCGGCGGCTGCGCGGCCAGCCGCTCGAGGATTGGCGCTACCGCGACTTCGGCTCGCTGGTGTCGCTCGGCGAATACTCGACCGTGGGCAACCTGATGGGCGCGCTCGTCGGCGGCAACCTGTGGGTCGAGGGCCTGTTCGCCCGCGCAATGTACAAGTCGCTCTACAAGATGCACCAGGTGGCGCTGCACGGCTACTGGAAGACCGCGGTGGGCTCGGCCTCGCGGATGCTCACGCGCGGCACGGAGCCGCGCGTGAAGCTGCACTGAGCCGGACGCGGTAAGCCGACCGATGCCCTCCCTCCAGCCGCCGATCGACCCCCCGGCCGCAGCGCGCTCCCCGACGCCGCGCCGCATCCTGATGCTCGGCGCGACCGGCACCATCGGCCGCGCGACCGCCCACGCGCTGGTGCAGCGCGGCCACGACGTGGTGTGTGTCGTGCGGCCCCGCTCGGGCGGTACCCTGGTCGCGACGTCCGCGCCGGCCGACGGCATGCGGCTGCCGGCGGGTGCGCAGATGCGCAGGGCACAGGTCTCGGACCCGGCCTCGCTGACCCGCGACGCGGTCCGCGGCGAGCGCTTCGATGCGCTGGTGTCGTGCCTGGCCTCGCGCACCGGTGCCCCCGCAGATGCCTGGGCGATCGATCATCGGGCGCATGTGAACGCGCTCGAGGCCGCGCGCGAGGCGGGCATCTCGCAGATGGTGCTGCTGTCGGCGATCTGCGTGCAGCGTCCGCTGCTCGCCTTCCAGCACGCGAAGCTCGCCTTCGAGCGCGTGCTGGTCGACTCCGGCATCACCTACTCGATCGTGCGGCCCACCGCGTTCTTCAAGTCGCTGTCGGGGCAGGTCGAGCGCGTGCGCACCGGCCGGCCCTTCCTGGTGTTCGGCGACGGCACGCTGACCGCGTGCAAGCCGATCGCCGACGAGGACCTGGCGGACTACCTCGCCGACTGTCTCGACGATCCCGAGCGCCGCGACCGCGTGCTGCCGATCGGCGGGCCGGGCGATGCGATCACGCCGCGCGAGCAGGGCGAGCGGCTGTTCGCGCTGCTCGGGCGCGCGCCGCGGTTCAAGCACGTGCCGGTGGGCCTGCTCGACGCGATCGTGGGCGTGCTGGGCACGGCGGGGCGCGTGGTGCCTGCGCTCGCGGCCAAGGCCGAGCTTGCGCGGATCGGCCGCTACTACGCGACCGAATCGATGCTGGTGCTCGATCCGGTCACCGGCCGCTACGATGCGGCGGCCACGCCGTCGACCGGCACGCGCACGCTGTTCGACTACTACGAGCGGCTGCTGCGCGGGGAGGCCGCGGCCGAGCGCGGCGAGCACGCGGTGTTCTGACGCTCAGGGCAGGAACGGCACCGAGATCCAGCGCAAGCCGACCGAGAGCCAGCGCTCGGCCTGCGCGGCGCCGCTCAGCCGCAGGCCGAGCGTCGTGTCCACCTGCAGGCGATCGGGGATCAGCCAGATGCGCAGCCCCGCGTGGCCGAAGGGCCGCGAGCCGCTCTCGCCGAAGGTCTCGGCGATGAGCTGGGTGCGGCCGAACAGCTGGACCTCGGTCCCCAGCCCCCAGGTGCCCCGCGTGACGTGCGCATGGCGGTCGTGCAGCGCGCCGAGGTTCAGGTGCAGCACCACCGCGTCGTCGGCGAGCGACAGGCTGGCCGGCACGTACGCGTAGAAGTTGTCGATCAGGTTGGCCGTGGTGCCGATCGCGTGATCGTGGGCGATGCCGACCGCCAGGCCCCAGCCGAAGCCGTTGGGCACGAGCGGGCGGAACAGGGTCTTGGCCTGCGCGAGCGAGTTGCCCGTCGACAGGCCGGAGCCGTCGCGCAGCAGCGAGCCGCCGACGGCGAGCTCGAGGTTGCCGGTGGGGTTGCAGCTCGGGATCGCCCAGAGCTCGTCGGCGCGGCCGCGGTTCACGCGCATCCACGACTCGACCTGACAGGCCTTCGGGTCGACCAGCCGTGCATCGTCGGTGATCATCGGCCGCGCGGCGCGGGCGGGGGCCGGGAGGGTCATCGCGACGAGCGCGAGGGCAGCGGCGGTGGCGCAGGCGCGCAGGGCCCGGCGCAGGGCCCCGGCGGGGGCCCTGCGGCGAACGGTCCTGGCCGGACCGGGTCGGGCGGATCGCAGGGGTGGGGCGGGTCTGCGCACGGGGGCTCCGTCGGGGGATCTCGCGCCGCCCCGGCGGGCGGCCCCGCGGGAGTCTACCGGTGCGCCATGGATGCCGCATGACGGTTCGTCACCGCGCCTCGCGGGCGCGGGCCGCGAACCGGGCCCGCGTGCCCGTGCCCGGCTCTCCACGGTGCGTCCACGATGAAGGTGCCCACTGGAGGGGTGACCACCGTGCCGGCCCTGTCTCGACGCGGTCGGCACGCCGCGGCGGCGCCGAGGGCGGCCACGCCGCGGTTTCCGCCCCGGTATCCTTCCCTCCGGCCGGACGCCCCACGCACCCGGCCCGGACGGAGACACCGCATGGACCTGCCCCGCCTCGCCTCGCTCGAGGACCTGCGCCGCATCGAGTCGCGTCCGCTCGACGAGCTCGTGCCGTGGCGCGGTCCGCTCGACGTGCTGCGTGCGTCCGCCGCGCGCTGGCCGGTGCGCGACGCGCTGGTCTTCGTGCGCCGCGGCGATCCGGACGACACCTCGCTGCCGCCGCGCCGCGTCGGCTACGCCGCGCTGCTCGAGCAGGTGCTCCGCGCGGCCAATGCCTTCCGTGCGGCGGGCCTGGCCGACGGCGAGTCGGTCGCGCTGATGCTGCCGCCGACCCCGCAGTCGCATGCGGCGCTGTGGGGGGCCGAGGTCGCCGGGCGCGCCTGCCCGATCAACACGATGCTGTCCGTCGAGCATGCCGCGCACCTGCTGCACGAGGCCCGGGCGACGGTGCTGGTGGCGCTCGGCCCCGCACCCGGCCACGACACCTGGGCGCGGGCGCAGGCGCTGCGCGAGCGCGTGCCGGGGCTCAAGGCGGTGTTCCGCGTCGACGCCCGCGACTGGGCGCCGGAGGCCCCCGCGCCCGACGCCGCCGACGGCGCGCTCGACTTCGACGCGGCGCTGGCCGCGCAGCCCGGCGACGCGCTCGCCTTCGAGCGCACGATCGGCCGCGACACCGAGGCCGCGACCTTCCACACCGGCGGCACCACCGGCGCGCCCAAGCTCGCACGCCACACCCACGGCAACCAGGTGCAGGCCGCCTGGGGCGCGGCCACGCTGCTGGCGATGGGACCGGGCGACACGATGATCAACGGCTTTCCGCTGTTCCATGTCGCGGGCAGCTTCACCTACGGGCTGTCCGCGCTGCTCGCGGGCACGACCCTCGTGCTGCCGCCCGCGGCCGGGCTGCGCGACGCGGCCTTCATGGCGAACTGGTGGCGCTGGGTCGAGCGCGAGCGGGTGACGCTGCTGGCCGGCGTGCCCACCATCATGGCCACGCTGATGACGATCGAGCCGCGCGGCGCCGACCTGTCGCGGGTGCGCGCGATGCTCACCGGCGGCTCGCCGCTGCCCACCGAGCTCGCGCAGGCCTTCGAGGCGAAGCACGGCCTGCCCGTGCGCAACATCCTCGGCATGACCGAGTGCGCGGGCGTGGTGAGCATCGTGCCCTTCCACGCCGAGCGACGGCCCGGCTCCTGCGGATTGCCGGTGCCGTTCACCGAGGTCGTCGCGCTGCCGCGGGGCCCCGACGGGCCCCGGCTCGACGCGCGCTGCGCGCCCGGCGAGACCGGCGTCATCGCGCTGCGCGGGCCGAACGTCTCGCCGGGCTACACCGATCCCTCGCGCGACGCGGGCACCTTCGAGGGCGGCTGGCTGATCAGCGGCGACCTCGGCCATGTCGATGCGCGCGGCGAGGTCTTCGTCACCGGCCGCGCCAAGGACGTGATCATCCGCTCGGCGCACAACATCGATCCGGCCGCGATCGAGGAGGTGCTGCTGCGCCACCCCGCCGTGCTGCTGGCGGCCGCGGTCGGCCAGCCGGATGCCTACGCGGGTGAGCTGCCGGTGGCGTTCGTGCAGCTGCGCCCGGGTGCGCAGGCCGACGGCGACGCGCTGCGGGCCTTCGTCGAGCCGCTGATCTCCGAGCGGCCGGCGATGCCCCGTCGCATCGAAGTGATCGACACGATGCCGCTGACCGCGATCGGCAAGGTCTACAAGCCGGCGCTGCGGGCGATCGCGGCGGCGCGCGCCGTCGACGAGGCGCTCGCGCCGCTTCGTGCGCGGGGCTGGCAGGTCCAGGTCGAGGCGGCGGAGCAGGGCGGCGGGCTGCGGGCGGACATCGACGTTCAGGCGCCGGGGACGGACGCCGCGTCGGTCGACGCGGCGCTGCGCGGGTGCCTGCGGGATTTCGCGATCCCGTGGGCGCGGCGCACGGTCTAGACGAGCTCGCGCCCGAGCTCGCGGCGCGGGGTCGAGTCGACGTCGCGCCCCAGCGCGCGGCCGGCGCCCTCAGTACGCGGAGGCGTCGACCACCGCGATCGAGCCGAGCGGCCCGCGCGCCGGAGCGCCCGCCAGCGGGGCTGCGTCAGGAGACACCGGCGCACGCCGCAGCGCGGCATGGAACTCGCGCGCGCAGTCGGTGAGCGCTGCCCGCGTGTGCGCGACCCGCCAGAACGCGTTGTAGAACTGCAGCACGCCGGCATGGCGGCGGCACTCGAAACGCGCGACCGGGAGCGTGTCGTCGGCCGTGTCGACGAGCGTCATCTCGGTCGCCGCGCCGCCCTGCGAGAACAGCGGCGCGAGCGGCCAGGGCAGCACCGCGAGCACCACGTTGACGAGCCGGTACGGACGCCACACTTCGGTGATGCGGGCCTCGATGCGATACCGGACGGACGTCTCGTCGCGGGCAGCGGGCGGCGCTGCGGCGCCTGCTTCGGGGCGAACCTGGGGTCGCGGGCCGGGCGCCATCAGCGCGAGCGCGGTCGCATCGAGCAGCGACTCGCGCTCGGCCTGCGTGGTGCCGTCCTCGAGGTCGGCGGCCGCGGTCCAGTCGACCCGTACCTCGTGTGTCTCGACCGGCAGCGTACGCAGGCCCTCGGCGCGACCGGGCGAGATCCAGACCCGCGACGCGCTGAGCAGCCCCTTCGTTTCCGTCCAGGCCGGCGTCGCGTCGGACTGCGCGTGCGCGGCCGTCAGCGTCGTGGCCAGCGCGGCGGCGACGAGAAACGGGATCAGGGGTCGCGCACTGCGCGGCATCGGAACCACTCCAGTGACGCCTGAGCGTCGGTCAGGCCCGGACTCTAGAGGGCGCACCGCCTGTCGCGGCGAGTCCGACCGACGGACGCACGGACGGACGGCACCGGTGGGGCCGGTGCCGCGGACCGACAGTCCGATGCGACCCCTGGGCGGATGCACGGCGCTCACGGACCCTTCCGAACGCCATCGCGCTCGGCCTCGGCCACCAGCCGGCGCGCGTCGTCGGCGAGCGCCGCGGCCAGCGCGGTGCGGGGAACGAAGGGTTGCACGGACTTTCCTCCCGGAGTTCGGAGCGTCTAGGCGGTCGGCGCGGCGCCTGGGGCCGCCTGCGGAGCCAGCTTAGTCCGGACACCGGACGCCGGCTGCCGCCTGTGGGCCACGACCGGGTCTACCCCCCCCGAAACCGGAACGCCACGCGGCCTCGGCCCTGCCCGAGGCGAAGACCGCCACCTGGGTCGCGCGCGACGTCCGCTTCCACACCGGCGAGACGATGGCCGCGATGAATGTCGCCTGCCGCACCGTGGTCAAGCGGCTGCGGCTGGTGCTCGGCAAAACTCGATGGGCGGCATGGAGACCTGGGTCTGGGCGACCGCTATCCGAAGATGATGGACGCCGTGGTGCCGATGGCCTCGATGCCCGCCGCGATGTCAGGCCGCAACGGGCTCATGCGCCGGCTGATCATCAACTCCACCGACGACGAGCGCAACCCGCCTGACCTCGGCGTGATGGAGCGCGAGCTGAAGAAGGGCCGCAACGCGCGGATGCTGTGGGTGCCGGGATGCCGGTCGGGGCGCGCGGCGCCGGGTCAGTGGTCGTGGTTGACGTGGTCGAAGACCAGCCAGCCGTGGCGGCGCTCGGTCGCGAAGCCGACGGTGGCGCCGTGCGGCAGCGTGAGCTTGGGGCGGTCGTGGCCGAACGGCAGGCCGGTGACGATCGGGGTCTTCGTCTGCGCCCGCAGCCATTTCAACGCCGCGGGCAGGTCGTAGCCGCGGTCGTGCGGCGCGAGCGCGTAGCGGTTCACGTAGCCCAGCACCACCGCCTGCTGCGCGTCGAGCACGCCCGCGTGCAGCAGCTGCACCAGCATCCGCTCGATGCGGTACGGATGCTCGTTGACGTCCTCGAGGTACAGGATGCCGCCGCGGACCTTCGGGAACCACGGCGTGCCGAGCATCGCGCACAGCACCGACAGGTTGCCGCCCCAGAGCGTGCCGCGCGCATCGATGCCGTCGGGCCCCGCGGCCTTGAAGCCGACGACCTCGAGCGCGCCCGACATCGCCTCGCGAAAGCAGCCGAGCGTGACCTCGTCGACGTCGGCCGGGGTGTCGACCGCGAAATCGTCGAGCAGCGCGGGGCCCGCCCAGGTGATGGCCTTCGCGCGCGCGAGCATCGCGAGGTGGAAGGCGGTGAAGTCGGACAGGCCGACCCACTGCTTGCCCGAGCGCGCGAGCGCGCGGAAGTCGAGCAGCGGCAGCAGCCGGCCCATGCCGTAGCCGCCGCGCGTGATCATCACCACCGGCGCGTCCTGGGCGGCGGCGCGCGTGAACGCGGCGGCGCGCTGCGCGTCGGTGCCGGCGAAGCGCTGCGAGCGCTTGAGCGCGGCGGGGTCGAAGCGGGCGGGGTGGCCGAGCGATGCGAGGATGCCCGCAGCGCGCCGCGCGCGCTCGGGGTCGGCGACCGCGCCCGAGGGGGAGATCAGGTAGATCGAGGGGCCCGCGGGCGCGTCTGCGTCCGCGTCGGGGGTCGAAGCGGTCGTCTTGGGCATGGCGGCAGTCTGCCACGGTGTCCTCGGAATCGCGGTCGCCGCGCGGCCACGGTGGGCGCGGGGGGCTTTCCGTACAATCGGCCGATCCCCCGATGGTCCGAGCGATGAGCCTGCCCGACGACACCCTGCTGTCCCTGTATCGCACCATGTGCCGCATCCGCGCGTTCGAGGACGCTGCCGAAGAGGCGAGCCGTGGCGGCGTGGCCGTGCTCGGCCAGGCGATCGGCAACGCCGCCGTGCGCGGCCCGCTGCACCTGTCCACCGGGCAGGAGGCGGTGGCCGCCGGCGTGTGCGCGCACCTGCGCCCGGCCGACTGCCTGACCTCCACGCACCGCGGCCACGGCCACACGCTCGCCAAGGGCGCGGACCCGACGCGGATGATGCTCGAGCTCTTCGGCAAGGCCGGCGGCTACTGCGGCGGCAAGGGCGGCTCGATGCACATCGCCGACTTCTCGGTCGGCATGCTCGGCGCCAACGGCGTGGTGGCCGCGGGCATCCCGATCGCGGTGGGCGCGGCGCAGTCGCTCAAGCTGCGCGGCGTCGACGCGATCGCGGTCAGCTTCTTCGGCGACGGTGCGATCAACCGTGGCCCTTTCGCCGAGGGGCTGAACTGGGCGGCCGCGTTCCGGCTGCCGATGCTCTTCGTCTGCGAGGACAACCAGTGGTCGGCGACCACCAAGACCTCGACGATCTCCGCGGGCGAGGGCGCCGCTGCGCGCGCCCTTGCCTCCGGGGTGCCCTCGGTGACGATCGACGGCATGGACGTCGAGGCGGTGCACGCGACCGCGCAGCGCCTGATCGCCGAGATCCGTGCCGGCAGCGGGCCGCGGCTGCTGCACGCGAAGACCTACCGCTTCAAGGGCCACGTGTCGGTGGATCCGGCCTCGTACCGCGATCCGGCCGAGGTCGCGGCCGCGGTCAAGGGCGACCCGCTGCCGGCGGTGCAGGCGAAGCTCGCCGCGCGCGGCGTGCCCACCGCGCGCATCGACGCGGTGATGGCCGAGGCGCGCGCCGAGCTCGCGCGCTCGATCGAGGCCGCCGCGGCCGCGCCCTGGCCGGCGCCCGAGGCGGCGTACACCGACATCCAGGACGTCGGTGCGGGGGTGTGGCGGTGAGCGGCGCGGTGAAGGCAGGGATGACGGAAGCGGCGAAAGGGGCGGCGAACGTGGCGACGATGACGTACGTGCAGGCGGGCAACGCGGCACTCGCGCAGGCGATGCGCGAGGACCCGCTCGTGGTGGCGCTCGGCGAGGACGTGGGCCGCGGCGGCATCTTCGGGCAGTACGCCGGCCTGCAGGCCGAGTTCGGCGGCGACCGCGTGATCGACACGCCGATCAGCGAGTCCACCATCGTCGGCGCCGCGGTCGGCATGGCGCTCACGGGCTTGAAGCCCGTGGTCGAGATGCGCGTGATGGACTTCGCGCTGTGCGCGATGGACGAGATCGTCAACCAGGCCGCGAAGAACCGCTTCATGTTCGGCGGCCAGGGCCGCGTGCCGATGGTGATCCGCATGCCGATCGGCATCTGGAGCGCGTCGGCCGCGCAGCACTCGCAGTCGCTCGAGGCCTGGTTCGTGCATGTCCCCGGGCTGGTGGTGGTCGCGCCCGCGACGCCGCAGGACCATCACGGCCTGCTGCGCGCGTCGATCGACTGCGGCGACCCGGTCGCCTACCTCGAGCACAAGGAGCTGTGGGGCACGAGCGGCGCGGTCCATGCCGCGCAGCCGGTGCCGCTCGGCCGTGCCAACGTCGCGCGCACCGGCGGTGACCTCACGATCGTCACCTGGAGCAAGGCCGTCCACTGGGCGCTCGCCGCGGCCGAGGCGCTCGCCGCCGAAGGCATCCATGCCGAGGTGATCGACCTGCGCACGCTGTGGCCCTGGGACCGCGACGCGGTGTTCGCCTCGGCCGAGCGCACGCGGCGCGTGCTGGTGGTGCACGAGGCGGTGCAGGTCGCCGGCTTCGGCGCCGAGATCGTCGCGACGATCGCCGAGGCGGGCGTCGCGCGCGTCGCGCGGCTCGGTGCGCCGCGCGCGCCGGTCGGCTACTCGCCGGGGCTCGAGGCGCAGGCGCGCATCGGTCCCGAGGGGATCGTCGCCGCGGCGCAGGCGCTGATGCGCCGGGCCTGATCGCCGGCGCCGGCTAAACCGGCCAGGCATGACCGGCCGCACCGAGCCCGCCGCAGCGGGCCTGGCGCGGCCGCCGGCGGCCGATCCGGCGGCCGGTCCGGCGGGCGTCGGGCGCGGAATGTGAAGCATCGGAATCGATCCGCCCCGCCAACGGTTCGCCGCCACCGACGGTTCGTCGCCACCGACGGGCGGCAGAGCCAACAGGATCGGGCCGTGCGCACCGACGCGCGTCGTGACGGATGTCCTGCGCGGGGCCGCGGGGCGCGGCCTAGACTGGGTCCACGGTTGTACGAGTGACGAGACCATGGACAGACAGACGCAGACGAGCCCCAGGACGCAGCCCGGCGAGGCCGGAGCCCGACGCGTTCGCCGCCCGGGTCGCGGCGACGCGGTGGTGATCGTCGACGTCGACCAGTTCTCCGCCATCCGCGCGATGCACGGCACCGATGCCGGCGAGCAGGTGACGCGTGCGGTCGCCGACTGCCTGCGGCGCCGGCTGCGCGGCGACGACCGGCTCGCGCTGCTGCGCGAGGACGAATTCCTCGCGGTGCTGCCCGGTGCGTCGGAAGACGCGCTGCCGGTGATCACCGAGCGCCTGCGCGAAGGTGTCGAGGGCCTGCGGCTGGCGCTGGCCGGCCGGGTCTGGACCCTGTCCTGCACGATCGGTGCGGCGGCCGCCGCGCCGGGCATGAAATCCTTCGGGCTCGAGGGTCTGGTTCGGGCTGCCGACACGGAACTGTACCGCGCCCGCCGCGCCTCGATCGGCTGCCTCGACGGCTGAAGAAGTCCTCGGCACCGGCTCGGGCCCTGCTCGCCGCGGTTTCTTCGCGGCTTCTAGACGCGTGTTTCTCCAACAGCCGGCGGCACGACCAGATCGCGGTAGGCGTGCCAGGTCGCCAGGCCGATCCAGGGCACGGTGACGATCAGACCCGCGAACAGGGTCGCGAAGCCGACCCCCGTCAGCGACACGATCAGCGCGGCCCAGATCGCCATCGGCACGAGGTTGCGGCCGAAGGCCTGCGCACTCGCGAGCATCGCGGTGATCGCGTCGGTGCCGCGGTCGAGCATCAGCGGGATCGCGACCGCGGAGAAGGCGAAGACCAGCGTCGCGAAGACCGCGCCCACGCCCAGCCAGGTGGCGATGAAGCCGACGTTCTCGCCACGCGCGATCTCATCGAGCAGGATCGCGACGCTCGGCATCCGGCGCGGGAAGAAGATCGCGATCACCATCATCGAGGAGCGCGCCCACAGCGCGAGCAGCACGCCCATCCCGATGCCCAGGATCGCGATGTTCGACAGGTTGCGCCGCCAGGCCACGGTG
>JBIIPQ010000174.1:0-8959 GCA_044342535.1 Burkholderiaceae bacterium | reverse complement strand
TGTCATGGGTCGACGGTCACTCTGGATCGGATCGTGAACGACGATTCGAAGTTGCGGATCACCGGCGCGTCGCCGGCTTGGTTGCCCTTGCTGGGCTGCATGCGCAGGCGAACGTCGACGCGCACCACGCGCTGCCATTCGGTCGAGGTGTAGGCGGGCAGGAAGTTCACGCCGTCGGTGAGCTCGTCGAGCTGGCGGCGGGTGCTGAAGCTCGGGTCCGAGTTCGCGGCGTGCACATTGTCCAGTCCGAGGCCGGTCACCATCAGCGAGGTTGCGCCGACGAGTACCTGCCGCGGGGTCTCCCAGGCGACGGTGCCGCTGTCCATCCTCAGGGTCCGCATCATCAGCGCCCGCTGCGCGATGCCGTCGATGGTCACGTTGGCGACGTAGTACTGGACGACGCGGATCGGATACAGCGTGGTCGAGGGCCAGTAGATGCAGCCCGATCCGACACGCGACGCGTGGCCGCAGCGCGCACCGGTCAGCGGTCGGCTCGAGTCGAGCTGGACCTGCCCGGCGCTCACCGACTCGGTGCTGATGATCACCGCGCTCTGACAGTCGGACAGCAGTCCGAGCCGGTTGGCGGATTGCGGCTTGGCGTCGTTGCGGCTCGGCTCGAAGGTGCCCATCGTGGTGAGGGTCAGCCTGTTGGCCGACAGCGGCCCGGCCAGGCGTGTGGCGCCGTCCAGGCTTGCGTAGCGGACCTCGATCACATGCGAGTTGGCCACTGGGGAATCAGGTGCCGCGATGCCCCAGGTCGCGGCGTCCGCGTTGCCGAGGAAGGCGCGGATCGCACTCTGGGCGTCGATGGTGAAGTTGGTCGTCGAGGCGGCCACCGCGGGGTCGACCGGGATCACCGTGGTCTCCCAGGCCCGCGGGTCGACGTGACGCGTCAGCGCGCTGTTGCAGCCGATGAAGCCGGCCTGCCGGACGTCGCGCCCGAGCTGCTCGAGCGCTACGCGACCGTTGCCTTGGATCTGCGCGAGCTCGGTGCCGTAGCGCTGCGAGGTGCGCATCGACAAGTAGGCGAAGGTGATCGCGGTCAGCACGACCAGGGACAGCGCGGTCGCGACCACGATCTCGATCAGCGTCATGCCGCCGGAGAGACTGCGGGTGGCACGTCGATGCGTCTGCCGACGGGACTGCCCTGTCATGGCTGCGCCCTCAGGCCCTGAACGCGCATGTGACGCAGCTGCTCGCTCCCCGAGTCGCCGGCGCCCGCCCGCCGGTCGTCCCAGCGGATGACGACGTTGATCTCGTCGAACACGCGTCCCGTGACCGTATCGGTCCGTGGCGTGAGGGTGATCTCTCCGGTGCCGGCGGGCAGGCTCTGCCCGAGCTGGCGCCTCCAGGTGGTCAGGTCGCGCCCGACCGCGTCGCTGGTGCCCGGGGTCGCGGTGAAGAGGAGCGTGTAGTCGCCCGTCGGGTTCGCGCGGGCCCGGTCGATCACGTGCTCGGCCAGCACCGCGGCCTGAGCCCGCCAGCTGTTGCCGTTGAGGGCCTGCATGCCGCGCGCCTGCGAGTAGAGGACGCTGCCGAGACCGAGCGACACGACGATCAGCGCGACCAGCAGCTCGAGGAGCGAGAAGCCGCGCTGGCGATGGATGAGGGCGAGCGATGGCATCGCGGGTCGGGCGCTCAGTTGATCGGGCCGATGATGGTCGAACCGGTGCGCCCGATCGTGACGGTTCTGGATCGGCCGTTGACGGTCATCTGCAGCGTCGAGTCCCGCGCCGCGCCGTCGACCGGCAGCGCCACGTTGCGACCCTGGGCATCGAATGCGATCGCCTGCGAGCTGGAGGAGACGATGGTGCTCGGGATGGGCATCGCGAACTCCCGGATGGCGGTGTCCGAGGCCGCGACGCGCGGGTTGGACGCGTCCGAGTCGGCCTCGAAGTGCACGAGCAGCCCCGAGGTCCAGTTCGTGCCGCTCAGCGGCCGCACGGCAACCAGACCCGCGCGCTTGATCGCCTCGGCGCGCGCGAGCCGGACCGCGTTGACGATCTGGGTCGTCCCGGCCTCGAGGCGGCGGGCGGTCACGGCGTCCCGGAAGCTCGGCGCCGCGGCGGCGACCAGGATGCCGAGCACCGCGAGCACCGTCAGCAGCTCGATCAGCGTGAAACCGGCGCTCGAGCCGTTGGCCGAAGCAGGACGGACGGATGTCATGGTGAGGATTGTTTCGACATCCAGTCGAACGCTCAAGGGCAGCGGCCCTGCGACCGACCTGCGGAGGGCGCTCGCGGACGAGCGGCTGGCTCACCTCCACAAAGGGCTCGGACGTGCGCGGAGTGAGGGGTGGCACAGGCGACGTATAATTCCGGGTTTGTCCGAAGACTCCCGATCCGCGGCGCCATGGCCCTCATCGTTCACAAGTACGGCGGCACCTCGATGGGCTCGGTCGAGCGCATCCGGAATGTCGCGCAGCGCGTCGCCAAGTGGCATCGCGCCGGTCATCGCCTGGTCGTCGTGCCGTCCGCGATGTCCGGCGAGACGAACCGGCTGATCGGTCTGGCGCGCGAGCTGCAGGCGCAGCCCGATCCGCGCGAGCTCGACATGATCGCCTCGACCGGCGAGCAGGTCTCGGTCGGATTGCTCGCGATCGCGCTCAAGGCGATCGGCGTCGATGCCGTCAGCTACGCGGGTTGGCAAGTGCCGATCCGCACCGACGACGCGTTCACCAAGGCCCGGATCACCTCGATCGACGACGCCCGCGTGCGTGCCGACCTGGACGCCGGGCGGGTCGTGATCGTCACCGGCTTCCAGGGCGTGGACCCGGCCGGCCACATCACGACGCTCGGGCGCGGCGGTTCGGACACCTCGGCCGTCGCCGTTGCGGCCGCGATGGGCGCCGAGGAGTGCCTGATCTACACCGACGTCGACGGCGTCTACACCACCGACCCGCGGATCGTGCCCGAGGCCCGGCGGCTCGCCCGCATCACCTTCGAGGAGATGCTCGAGATGGCGAGCCTGGGCTCGAAGGTGCTGCAGATCCGCTCGGTCGAGTTCGCGGGGAAGTACAAGGTGCGCACGCGCGTGCTGTCGAGCCTCACGCCGCCCGACATGCCGCTGGCCGAGGAGATGGTCTCCGGCACGCTGATCACGTTCGAGGAAGAGCAGACGATGGAACAGGCAGTCATTTCCGGCATCGCGTTCGCGCGCGACGAGGCCAAGATCACCGTGATGAACGTGCCTGACCGTCCGGGCGTCGCCTACCAGATCCTCGGGCCGGTGGCCGAGGCGAACGTCGACGTCGACATGATCATCCAGAACCAGAGCGTGAACGGGATGACCGACTTTTCGTTCACGGTGTCGCGGGCCGAGTACCAGAAGGCGCTGGACGTCCTGGGCGGCAGCGTCAGGCCGAAGCTCGGGGCGGGCGACATCGTCGGCGACCCGAAGATCGCGAAGGTCTCGGTCGTGGGCATCGGCATGCGCTCGCACGTCGGCATCGCGAGCCGGATGTTCCGCACGCTGTCGGAGGAGGGGATCAACATTCAGATGATCTCGACGAGCGAGATCAAGATCTCGGTGGTGATCGAGGACAAGTACCTCGAGCTCGCGGTGCGCGCGCTGCACAAGGCCTTCGACCTGGAGCAGCCGGTCGGCTGAACGCGCCGGTCGGTGTGGCCGGAAGCGCCGGGGCCCGTGTTACCATCGGCGCTGAACGGAGACGTGACCGAGAGGCCGAAGGTGCTCCCCTGCTAAGGGAGTATGTGCCAAAAGCGCATCGAGGGTTCGAATCCCTCCGTCTCCGCCAACGAAGAGGCCGCCGCAAGGCGGCTTTTTTGTGGGCGCCGCCGCGAGCCCCGATATGCTTGTGGCCGTCGCCGCGAGCGCCGGCGTGTGCTCAGCCTGTACAGTTGAATTCTCGACGAGGAGGACACCATGCCCAAGGGCGAACAGCGCAGCAACAAGATGACGAAGAAGCCGAAGAAGGACACCGCGCCGCTCAAGGAGGTGTCCGCCGTCTCGTCGCGGCCGACGCCGCCGACCACGCTCGTGATGCCCAAGGGCAAGCTGAAGAACAAGCCGGCCTGACCGGAACGGGCCGCGTGCCGGCCCGCTCCATGAACGCCCGCGGTCCGACGGGCCGCCGCCACGACCGAACGGACCGCCGCCGTCCATGACCTCGCGCCTGCCCCGCAAGCCCGTCCTGGCGGTGCTCGCCATGGCGGTCGTCGCCCTCGCCGCGGCCGCCGCGGTAATCGCCTGGCGGGCCTCTGCCCCGGGCGCGGGGCCCGCCGACACCGCGGCGCCCGGCACCGCCGCCGCGTTCGACCTTGCCGACTGCAGGCCGCGGCTGTTCGACGGCTCGCCTGCGGTCGCGGTGATGTTCACGCGTCCGCTCGGGCGCTCGCAGGACTGGGCGAAGCTCGTCCAGGCCACCGAGGGCGAGGACGCCGCGGGCGCGACGCCGGTGCCCTCGCGCTGGGTGCTCGGCGACAACCCGCGCGTGCTGTACCTGCCCAACGCGACGCCCGAGCGCACCTACCGCGTGAGGATCGACGCGGGCCTCGCCGCCGCCGACGGCGCGACCCTGCCGGTCGCCCAGAGCTGCTCGGTCAAGAGCGAGGCAATGCCCGAGGCCTTTCACTTCGCCAGCCGTGGCGTGGTGCTGCCCGCCGGCCAGAACGGCGGCCTGCCGGTGGTGACGGTCAACGTCCCCGAGGTCGACGTCCAGTTCCTGCGCGTGCGGCCCGACGCCTGGGCGGCCTTCCTGCAGCAGGTCGGCGGCCGGCGCGAGCGGGGCGCCGACGGGGAGGGCGAGTCCGAGGATCCGAACACCGAGCCCTACGGCGACTCGCGGCTCAAGGGACGGGTGGGGGTGGACGCGCTCGAGCAGCTGCGCGCCAGCGCCGACCTGGTCCATGCGGGCCGCTTCGCGACCGACCCGCGGCCGAACCGGCGCACGGTCAGCTTCCTGCAGGTCGAGAAGATCGACGCGCTCAAGGAGCCGGGGCTGTACGTCGCGGTGATGAATCCGCCGGGGCGTTTCGCCTACGACTACCAGGTCACGCATTTCCACGTCACCGACATCGGGCTGCATGCGCGGCGTCGCAGCGCGCAGACCGACGTGTTCGCGACTTCGCTGAAGACCGGGACCGCGCTGCGCGATGTCGAGGTCTCGGCGATCGACGCGGCCGGCAAGCCGCTCGCGCAGGGCCGCACCGATGCCCAGGGCCGGGCCACCTTCGCCGGGGGGCTGGAGAAGGCGCGTGCGATCGTCGCGCGCCAGGGCCGGCAGCTGTCGCTGCTCGGCCTGCGCGATCCGGCGCTCGACCTGTCCGAGTACGACGTCGGCGGGCATCCGTCGCGCGGACATAAGCTGTTCGTGTGGGCCGGCCGCGACCTGTACCGCCCCGGCGAGACCTTCGTCGCCTCGGTGCTCGCGCGCGATTCGGACGGACGGCTGCCGCCCGCGCCGAGCGCCGGGCCAGGCGCCGCCGGCTCCGCCGCTGCACCCGCCGCCGCCGCACCTGCCGCCGCTACCCCGGTGTCCCCGCCGCTGACGCTGACCGTGAAGCGCCCCGACGGCGACGTCGCCCAGACGCGGCTGGTGCGGGCCCACGCGAGCGGTGCCGGCTACTACCAGCAGCCGATCGTGCTGCCGTCGGATGCGCCCACCGGCCGCTGGCTGCTCGAGGCCCGGACCGATCCGGGCTCGATGCAGCCGATCGCGCAGTGGCCGTTCCAGGTCGAGGAGTTCCTGCCCGAGCGGATGAAGCTCGAGCTCGCCGCGCCCGCGGCGGCCCTCGCCGGGGACGCGCCGCTGGCGGTCGTGGTCCGGGGCGACTACCTGTACGGCGCGCCCGCCGCCGGCAACCGCCTGCTGGGCAGCGTGTCCACGGAACGCGATCGCAACCCGCTGCCGCAGGCCTGGCCGGGGTTCGTGTTCGGCGACGCCGACGACGATGCCGCGCGCAAGCGGGCCGAGCTCGAGGAGGCGACCCTCGACGACGCGGGAAGGGCGCAGGTGAGCGTGCCGGTCGACGTCGCGGAGCGCCGCTCGCCGATGAAGGTGCGCGCGAGCTTCAGCCTGCTCGAATCGGGCGGCCGTCCGGTGGTGCGCTCGATCGAGCGCACCTGGTGGCCGGCACCGGTGCTGGTCGGCGTGCGCCCGCTGTTCGAGCGCGACGTCGCCCGCGAGGGCAGCGCCGCCGGATTCGAGGTGGTGCGCACCGATGCCACCGGCGCGTTCGTGCCGGCCCGCGACATCCAGGTGCGGCTGGTGCGCGAGGAGCGGCGCTGGTACTGGCGCTACGACGAAGGGCGCGGCTGGAACGGCGGCTACCTCGTCGAGGAAGAGCTCGCCGAGGCGCGCACGCTCGCGCTCGCCGCCCGCACGACGCTGTCGCTGCCGGTCGGCTGGGGACGTTACCGGCTCGAGCTGCACGACCCGGCGACCGGGCAGACGCTGCGTCACCGCTTCTACGCGGGCTGGGGTGCGCAGGATGCGGACGACGTCGGCAACCGGCCCGACCGCGTGCAGCTCAGGCTCGAGGGCGCGCCGTATGCGGCGGGCGCGGTCGCGAAGGTGATGGTGGTGCCGCCGCACGACGGCGAGGCGCTGGTGACCGTCGAGGGCGACCGCGTGCTGTTCGCCCGGCGTGTGCCCGTTCGTGCCTCGGGCACGGCGATCGAGATCCCCGTCGATCCCTCGTGGAGCCGGCACGACCTGTACGTCGGCGTCGTCGCGTACCGGCCGGGCAGCGAGGGCGACCGGGTGACCCCGGCCCGCGCGCTCGGCCTCGTGCACCTGCCGCTGGCCCGCGATGCGCGCCGCATGAAGCTCGAGATCACCGCACCCGCGAAGGTCACGCCCGAGCAGAGCGTGCCGGTCAGGCTGCGACTGGCCGACGCCGCCGGGCGCCCGCCCGCCGCCGGCACCGCGATCGTCACCGTGTCGGCGGTCGACATCGGCATCTTGGGCATCACCCGCTATGCGTCGCCCGATCCGGCCGACTTCTTCTTCGGCAAGCACCGCTACGAGGCCGACCTGCTCGACCTGTACGGCAAGCTGATCGAGAAGATGGAGGGGTCCGTCGCCCGGCAGCGTTTCGGTGGCGACTCGGGCATTCGCGACACCCAGAGCCTGCCCCGCCGCGTGCGGCTGGTCGACCTGTTCAGCGGCCCGGTGGCGGTGGACGCCCGCGGGGAGGCCACGGTGCCGCTGGCGCTGCCGGACTTCAACGGGACGCTGCGGCTGATGGCGGTGGCGGCGACCGCCGACGCCTACGCGAGCGCGCAGGCCGAGATGACGGTGGCGGCTCCCCTGGTCGCCGAGCTGTCGATGCCGCGCTTCGTGTCGCCCGGCGACAGCGCCGCGATCGCGCTCGACCTGACCAACCTGTCGGGTGCGCCGCAGACGGTGTCGGTCAAGGTCGAGGCCGGGCCGCCGCTCAGGCTCGTGGGCACGCCGGGCCCGGTGAAGCTCGCCGATGGCCAGCGCACGGTGCTGCGCTACACCGCCGAGCCCACCGAGGCCGACGGCCTCGCCCCGATCCGCGTCACCGTGACCGCGGGCGCGATCCGGATCGTGCGCGAGGCGGCGCTGCAGGTGCAGCCGGCCACGCCGGCGGTACGCCAGGTGCGGCGGCTGCGGCTCGAGCCCGGGGCGCAGGCGAAGCTCGATCCGAGCCTCGCCGACGGACTCTGGCCGGGCACCGCCACCGTCGGCGTGTCGCTGTCGGCCATGCCGCCGATCGACGTCCGCGAGGCGGTCCGCGGGCTGCTGTCCTATCCGTACGGCTGCCTGGAGCAGACCACCAGCGCGGCGTATCCGCTGGTGTTCGTCGACGAGGCGGGGGCTGCTGCGGTCGGCATCAAGCCGCTGTCGCGCGAGGAGCGCGAGGCCCGGCTCGTGCAGGCGTTCGGGCGGCTCTCGGGCATGCAGCAGCCGCAGGGCGGCTTCGGCCTGTGGAGCGCGGGCGGCCCCTACGAGGGCTGGCTGAGCGCGTACGTGGCGGGGTTCCTGCAGGATGCGCGCGACGCCGGCTTCCCGGTGCCTGCGCGCCTGCAGCAGCGTGCCGCCGACGCGCTGCTCGAGCGGCTGCAGCGTGCACCGGCGCAGCAACGCCCGGCCCCGCGCGAGGCCGGGCGCGACGCGCAGGGCCGCCCCGATCCGCGCGAGCTCGATACGATGCGCGAGGCCCACCAGCGCTTCGCCGATGCGGCCTTCGCCGGCTACGTGCTGGCCCGCGAGCAGCGCGCGCCGCTCGCCACGCTGCGCACTCTGCACGACGGCGCGCGCTCGGTGGCGCGCTCGCCGCTGCCGCTGGTCCATCTGGGGCTGGCGCTGCGCCTGATGGGTGACGAGGCACGGGCGCTGGTCGCGCTCGACGAGGCGATGTCGCGCCCCTACGGGCTCGGCACGGCGGACGTGGCCGATGGCTGGGGCAACGAGTGGCTGGGCGACTACGGCTCGCCGGTGCGCGACCTGGCGATGGCATATGCGCTGATGCTGCGCCATCAGGCCGCCCACCCGCGGCGCGAGGCGCTGCTCGATGCGCTGGCCCGCAGCAGCGACCGCCGCCGTTACCTGTCGACCCAGGAGCGGCTCGCGCTCTTCATGGCGGCCCGCGCGGCCGGTGGCAGCGGGGCGCCGTGGAGCGCGACGCTGCAGGCCGCCGACGCCACGCAGACGCTGAGCGCCAGCCGTGGCGAGCAGCGCAGCTGGGATGCGGCGACGCTGCGCCGCGGGATCACGGTGACCAACACCTCGGCCGAGCCGCTGTTCGTCGAGCTGGCCGTAGCCGGCCATCCGGTCAAGGCGCCGGTGTCGGGCGACGACGCCATCGCCGTCGAGCGCGCCTGGTTCGCGGCCGACGGCACCGCGCTGCCGGCGGGTCGCCCGCTGCGCGCGGGCGAACTGCTGGTGGTGCGGCTGCGGGTGAAGTCGAAGCAGCGCATCCGCGATGGGCTGGTGGTCGACCGGATCCCGGCCGGCCTCGAGGTCGAG
>JBIIPQ010000173.1:0-8964 GCA_044342535.1 Burkholderiaceae bacterium | reverse complement strand
CCGCTGTCCGCGGCTGGCCCGATAGAATCGGCCGATGTCCGCACCGATCCACGACGCCGACCCGATCGCCGCCATCGCCACCGCCCCCGGTCGGGGTGGCATCGGCGTGGTGCGCGTGTCGGGCCGCGACCTGTCGGCGGTGATCGACGCGCTGTGCGGTCGCGCGCTGTCGCCGCGAACGGCCACGCTGCTGCCGTTTCGCGCGGCCGACGGCGGCGCGCTCGACACCGGCCTCGCGCTGCACTTTCCGGCGCCGCACTCGTATACCGGCGAGGACGTGCTCGAGCTCCAGGGCCACGGCGGGCCGGTGGTGATGCAGCTGCTGCTCGAGCGCGTGCTCGATGCCGGCCGCGCCATCGGGCTGCGCGTGGCCGAGCCCGGCGAGTTCACGCGTCGCGCCTTCCTCAACGACAAGCTCGACCTCGCGCAGGCCGAGGCCGTCGCCGACCTGATCGATGCCAGCACCGCGCAGGCCGCGCGCTCGGCCAGCCGCTCGCTGTCCGGCACCTTCTCGCGCGCGGTGCATGTCGTGGTCGACCAGCTCATCGAGCTGCGCATGCTGGTCGAGGCGACGCTGGACTTCCCCGAGGAGGAGATCGACTTCCTCGAGCGTTCGGATGCGCGCGGGCGGCTGGCGCGGGTGCGCGCCGAGCTCGACGTGCTGCTGGCCGAGGCGCGCCAGGGCGCGCTGCTCCGCGAAGGGCTGCACGTGGTGCTGGCCGGTGCGCCGAACGTCGGCAAGTCGAGCCTGCTGAACGCGCTGGCCGGCGCCGAGGTCGCGATCGTGACGCCGGTGGCCGGCACCACGCGCGACCGCATCGTGCAGGCCATCCAGGTCGACGGCGTGCCGCTGGTGGTGGTGGACACCGCGGGGCTGCGCGAGACCGGCGACGAGGTCGAGCGCATCGGCATCGAGCGGACCTGGGAGGAGCTGGGGCGGGCGGACGTGATCCTGCATCTGGGCGTGGCGGATGCGGCGCACGCGGAGGAGGGCGCCGCGGGCGAGATCGCGGCGCGGCTCGCGCTCGCGGCCGACCTCGATGCCGACATCGCTGCGCGCCTGCCGCGCGACAAGCCGATCCTGCGCGTGTGGAACAAGATCGACCTCGCCGGGCTGCCCGCACGCGCCACCGAGGACGCGGTCTGGCTGTCGGCGCGCGACGGGCAGGGCATCGACCTGCTGCGTGCGTCGCTGCTGCGGCTGGCCGGCTGGCACGGCGCGGGCGAGGGCACGTTCATCGCGCGCGAGCGGCATCTGCAGGCGCTGCGCGAGGCACGCGACTGCCTGACGGCCGCCCATGCACACGCGCAGCGCAGCGACGAGGTGCTGGACCTGTTCGCCGAGGAGCTGAGGCTCGCTCAGGAGCGGCTGGGGTCGATCACCGGGGAGTTCGGGGCGGACGATCTGCTGGGGGTGATCTTCTCGAGGTTCTGCATCGGGAAGTAGAGTTGATTCCAAGACGATTCTTCGGAATCCTTAAGCCGCCTATAAGTAGCTGTCAAGCAAGGGAAATAACGTCCTACAATGTCCACTTGGACCCAGCAACAGCCGATGGCAGGCGGGTCCAAGTAAGGGTCCAAGTCGCCGCTTGGACCCAGTAGACCGATCTACTTGGACCCAGAGAGGCACCGATGGCCCTGACCGACACCGCGCTGAAGGCGCTCAAGCCCCAGGACAAGCCATACACCGTGGCCGACGAGCGCGGGCTGTACGTGGAGGTGTTCCCCACCGGTGGCATCGTCTGGCGCTTCCGTTACCGGGTGGCTGGCAAACGCGAGAAGCTGACGCTGGGCAAGTACCCGGCGCTGACGCTGAAGAACGCCCGCATCAAGCGCGACGAGGCAGCCCAGGCGGCCGCGATGGACAAATCGCCCGCCCGCCAGAAGCAGCTTGCCAAGCAGGCGGCGGCCGACGCCACCACAGTGGCCGAGTTCGGCGAGCGCTTCTTCCGCGAGATCGTGGCCAAAGACCGGCATGACATCACCATCCCGCGCCGCTACTTCGACAAGGCCATCGTGCCGGCCATCGGTAGCAAGCCTGTGCGCGACGTGACCACTGAAGACGTGCGGGCCATCATCTGGAAGAAGAAGGATGAAGGCTTCGACGCGGCGGCCGGCAACATCCGCGGGGTGCTCAAGCGGCTGTTCGACTACGCCATGACAGCCGGGCTGGTGAGCGTGAACCCGGTGCTGGCCCTGCCCATGCGCCACGTCCACAAGGCCAAGGCCCGCGAGCGCGCGCTGGCGCACGAGGAAATCAAGACCTTCCTGCGTGCCGCCTTCGAGTCCAACATCCGGCGCCAGTTCAAGATCGGCCTGCACCTGATCCTTCTGACGATGGTGCGCAAGTCCGAGTTGCTGCTGGCCCGCTGGGAGCATGTGGACCTTGATCATGCCGAGTGGCACATCCCGGCCGAACACTCCAAGACCGGCAAGCCGCACATCGTGTTCCTGTCGCGCCAGTCGGTGGCGCTGTTCAAGGAACTGCAGGCGCTGGCGGGCGGCAGCGCGTTGGTGCTGCCCGGGCGTGGCAGCCTCACTAAGCCCTTCGCTCACAACGCCATCAACAACGCGCTGAAGGTGGCGCTGACCGGGCAGGACATCCCGGCCTTCACCATCCACGACCTGCGCCGCACCGCATCGACGCTGTTGCACGAGAACGGCTGGCCGTCCGACGTGGTGGAGAAGGCGCTGAACCACACCATCGGCGGGGTCCGCGGGGTTTACAACCGCGCCGAGTACGAGCCGCAGCGGCGCGAGATGCTGCAGTTCTGGGCCGACTACATCGAGCAGTTGCTGACCACGGGCAAGGTGATCCTCGGCCGGTTCAAGCAGGTGGCCTGAAACCGGCGCACGCCCCGCCCCGGGGTCAGTAGTCCGAGGCCAACGGCCCCTTGAACAGGCTGGCGGCGTCTTCGGCCTGCGCGATGGCATCCCGCACCGCGGTTTTCTTCAAGTCCAGCACGCGCAGCCGGCCGAGGGCTTCGGCTACCGACTCCATGCGCCGAAACGCCCCGGTGTGCGTGGCCGCGTACAGCGCCAAGCCGCGCAGCTTGGGCAGCGCGTCGGCCAGGTGCAGGCTGTGCGGGTCCACCAGGTCAGCTACCCAGGTTCCGTCTTCGGCCGTGGCGATGAAGATGAAATCGGGCCGCACGATTCCGTACTGTTCGCCCGACAGGTATGCCACGCCCAGCGACGATTGGCCGGGCTGCTGCGGATTGCGATACCAGAAGCGGAACCCCTGGCGGTTCATCTCGGCCTCCAGCACCTTCACTTCCCAGCCGTTCAGTTCGGCCGGGTAGTGGCCTTGTGCATCGCACAGCAGGTGCTGCGGGTAGGTGGGCAGCGCGGTTTCCACATCGTTCAAGCGCACTCGGGTCAGCTCGTAGCGGCCCGCGGGCTTCACCAGGTCCACGTCCTGCGGTTCGGTGCTCATCTCGCGCACCTGACGGTAGGACTCCTGCCGGTCATGCGACAGCCGCTTGATGGCCGCGCCGTGGGTGGTCAGCCATTCCTTAGCCAGCTGGTCGGCAGCGGCGTCGAAGATGGGTTGCACCTCGGTTAACAGGCCCAGGGCGGCCACCTGAACCCGGGCTTCAACCAGCGCTTCCTCGAATTCGTCGGCATCTTCCGGGTCGGCCGTGCGGTAGGCCAGGGCGTCCACGTAGGTGCGCGACACGTCCGGGCTGAAGACCCGCGCGGCGCGCCGGTAGGCATCGTCGATCACCGCCATGTCGGCGTCTTCCCAAAAGTCGTCAAAGCGCTTGGTACGCCCGCGCAGGTCGGCCACCACGGTCTTGCCGTCCACCGTGAGCACGCCCTGGCGCTTGGCCGCGATCTTGTCCTTCTCGCTTTCCCGCAGGCCGTCCAGCACCGCGTGCAGCGCGGCGTGGGCCAGCTTGCCGGCGCCGGGCAGGATGTCGTCCGAGGCCAGCTCGTGCGCCAGGGCCGTCAGGCGCCGCGCGGGCTTGGCCCCCCGTTGCGGGCGGGTCTGCGAAGGCAGGCGCTCGAACAAGGCCCACACCTCGGCGCATGCTGCCGGGTTGGGCAGCATCTCCACCGGGTTGACCAGCACGCGCCCGGGTGGCGGCGGCGCGCTGTCGTCGCCCTTCATCAGCGCCTCGACCACTTCGCCCACCGTGTCGCGGTTGAACTTGGGCAGCAGGCAATCCACCGAGTTCAAGCGGTTGTTGCCCGGGATGCGCCGCGCCAGCGGCGAGCGCACCATGCGGCCCAGCAGTTGCGTGATGTGCGTGCGGTCGCTGGCCGGGCGGAACGACACCATCACTTCCGCACGCGGGCAGTCCCAGCCGGTGCTGATGGCGTCCTTGGCCACCAGCACGCGCACCCAGGTGGCGTCCTGCACCCTTTCGGGCGCGATGTAAGGCACCTGGCGGTTGCCGAACTGCTGCGTGCTGTGGTCGCCCAGCACATGCGCCACGCTGCCGGCGGGCATCTCGGGCCACTGCAGGCAGATGGTGTCCAGCGCGCGGCCGATGTCGTTCGGGTCGGGGGTGTTAGGCACCTGCAAGACCATCAAGGGCAGCACCGCCCGGGGTTCCTCTTGCTGGCGGGCGTACTCGGCCCAGGCTTCCGTGCTGGCCTTCAGCTTGTCGGTGCCGCGGCGCACCAGCACCGTGTCGAAATCGCCCACCTCGTCGGGCATGTCCAGCAGGATGGTGTCCTTGATCAGGCCCGACTCCTGCACCTTGGCCGCGTCCACCACCACGTCCGCCAGCCGGTCGCGCTTCAGCGCGCCATCCATCGCCTTGTTGAAGCGTTCCACCGTGGCGGAAATGCCCCACACCACCGGGATGCCGGGCACGCCGTGGGCGCCATTGATCAGCCGTTGCACGATGGTGCTCTTGGCGCTGAGGCTGGCCGCGCTGGGCTTGCCCATGCCGCGGTGGGCTTCGTCCAGCACCAGGTATAGGGTCAGGCCAAGGTCTTCGATGGTGTTGCGGATGGTGTCCCACATGGTGTGGGAGCGCAGGTCGGGCCGGGTTTCCGGCAGCAGGGTGCCGGCCATGGCGTCCAGTTCCTCGGGGTCGTGCCCACGCACCAGTAGGCTGTTCTTGCCCAGCTTCTGGGTGTTGAGGAAGTAAATCTTGCCGGCCTGCAGCTTGGCCTGGTTGAAGGTGTTCTCCACCACCACCAGGTCGGTGTGGCGGATGCGGTCGCTGGCCTCCATCAGGCGGAAGCGGGTCTGCTCGTTCAGCGAAGGGTCGTCGCTGAACCAGATCACCACCGCGCCCGGGTCGGCGTCGAAGCTGTAGTCGTCGTCACCATGGAACAGCGCCTCAAAGGCGGCTGCGGCCATCACCGTCTTGCCGGCGCCGGTCACGGCGGTCAGCGAGAAGGCGTGGCGGTCCCCGTCGTCGCGCCAGCGCTTGCGGGCCTTCTTCAAGTTGGCAAGGGCGTCGCGCACCGCGTCGGCCTGGTAGTCCTTCAGCGTGAACTTCATGGTTCAGTCCCCGTTCGTGAAGCTGAAGTTTGTCAGGTACGACTCGTACAGCCGCACCGGCTCCACCCCATGGGGCAGGCGCCGGGCCAGCGCCTGGAAGCGGCGGTCGTCGTCGGTGACGATGTAGGCGATACGCAGGCCAGCGGTCTGATGCACTGCTTTGATGAAAGGGGTGGCGGCGTCGGGCTCCACCAGGAGGCCATAGCCATCGACCACGGCCCAGCCCTGGGCTGGCAGCCTGTCGATGCGCGGGCCGCGGCTGCCGGCGCGTAACCACAGCAGCGGTGCGATGCGCTCGAAGGCGCGGTTGTGGTTGATGGAGACCGGGGTTTCGTAGGTCAGAGTGAAGAATTCGGCGTTTTCCTCGAAGCCGTCGGACATGGGGAATTCGTCGGTGAATCTGTAGTCTCCCTTTATCGGTTCGCCGCGTGGCGTCCTACCCGTAATAGCGGCCTCTATGCGAGGCTTTGTAATGTGATCGCAAATGCCCCAGCGCTCCCATTCCGCATCTCCAGGACGCAGCGACTTGCTACGCAGCGAAGCATGCTCATCCGCAGAAACTTCGTTATTCGTGACACAAATGCATTGCCGTGTGCCGCCGTCTTGCCTATTGAGGCGCATCACGGCGTGCGCGGTTGTACCCGAACCTGAAAAGAAGTCCAGAACAGTTGCCCGCTTCTTCTTGAGAATGAAGAGACGCAATGCATCCTCAACCGCATACAGCGACTTTGGAAAATCGAAGTCATGGCCTGGGATTAGAGCCTTAATGATCGACTTCCCGTGTTCTTGTGCGCTGTGTGACTCGCTGTCCCACTGTGTAGTAGGCATAGAGGACTTGCCGGTTTCAAACTCGACAATCGCCGCACCGCTAGGCTCGTACCCCACTACTTTCAGACTGCCTTCACCGATCTCTGCAATCTGCCCGCTTGTCAAATAGTATAGGCTAGGCTCCTTGTTCCCTCTGCCAGCGCTAGCACGGACGAATCCCTTTGCCAGCCTAGTTTCAACCGACTTGGGCGTTAGGCCCCAGTTCATCTCCGTTCCATCCGGTCGAACTGGCCAAATGGTGACGCAGCCGGGCATATGAGCAATCGTGGCCCGATCAACGTTAGGGCCGATTGGCTCACCTATCGCCTCAATCTTCTGGGTTGTCCGGTTCACAAAGATTGGAAAGAACTGTGACTGTCCGCCCTTCGCTGTTCCTCGTCGGGATTCGATGTCGGTTCGCCGCAAGCTCGCCCACCGAACCGGTGCCCCGGTTTCGGTGCGGTTTGGGTCAAGTTGCGCGGCGCCAAACATGACAAAAAAAATTAACTCGTTAGTCCTCCGAAACTCGTTCGCTCGAACGATTCCTTTTCTATTGATCACAGAAGAGACCATCTGAATCTTGGAGTCCTGAAAAAGCTGTTCAAGCAGTAATCCAAGGCGAAGGTACTCTTTCTCGTCAATGGTGACGATCAGCACCGAGTCGGCAGGATTCAGTAACGTGCGAGCGGTGAGCAAGCGTCGCTCCATCATCGCCAGCCACTTGCTGTGCCGGTAAAGATCGTCGTCCTCCACATAATCGTTGTTGTATTTCCAGTCCCTCGCGCCGGAGTTGTATGGCGGGTCGATGTAGATCGCATCCACCTTGCCCCGATGTGTATAGCTCAGCGCCTTCAGGACGTGGTAGTTCTCGCCATTGATGACGGTGTGGTGGGGTTTGTCGCCCCCGCGCTGCACCCTGCCGGTGCTGACGAGGCCCGGGTAGATGGTGTCGCGAAACTCGGCCACCACCACCAGGTCGTCCAGCGCCACGGTCTGTGACTCAGCAATCGCCGCGTTCAGCAATTCCAGGTCGGCCACCTTGCCCGCCGCCGCCCGGTGTATGGCCTTGACCTGCCACAGGCGCGGGTCGCCCTTCTTGGTGGAGCCGCGCGGCGGCAGCACGCGCACCTTGTCGCCCTTGCGCACCGGCCGCTGCGGCAGTTCCACCGCCTCGGGCCGGTGGCGCTCGAAGTTCAGACCGAAGGGCAGGCGCGATGACAGTTGCTTGAACTCCTGGTCCAGGTCGGCGCCGAGTTGGGGGTCTTTGGCCTTGGCCTGGGCGATCAAATCAGTCAGTCGGGACACATGGGCTCCAAGTCGGTCTTGTGGCACGACTGTAAGTGCCCGGCTGCCGATGCACACTTGCAAGGCAGCGAGCCGAATAGTGCGCCGCTTCAGGGGGACGAATGGGCCGTCAGTATTCCAGCAAAGACTTCTTCCGCCAGATGCCCAACGCGCTGCTGGCCCGCTACTTCAACGCCCGTGGCCTGATGGCCGAACTGGACTTCAGCGCCATGCCGGAAGGCAAGCCCGAGGCGCTGTTCGAGGCCTGGGGCGCCTTGACCGACGCACAGCGCAGTGCGGCCGAGGCCGACTTCCGCGACATCGTGGCCCTGTGTGACCGCAAGGGTTGGCTGGCCATCGTGGACGAGGCGCGCTGGCAGCTTGAAGACCAGCCCGAGGCGCTGCAGGCCTTCTCGACAGGCTGGCCGCGCTGGACGACCACCACGCGCGGGCGATGGTGGCCTTTCTGGATCACCCCGAGTGCTGGAAGGGCGCCACCCGCTTTCACCATGCCGACGCGTTGACGCATTGGCGCAAGCGCAAGAACCTGCCGCGCGTGCCGGCGGCGGTGGACAAGGCCAGCGTGGCGCGGTTGGCCGAGCTAATCAAGCATTACTTCCGCCAGGCCGACGGGCGGGGCCGGAACTGCGTAGTGGAAGCCTACCGGCGCGGCACGCGCGACTACTTCTTCGCCTTCCCGGAAGACCACGCCGAACGCAGCATCGAATGGGTGGACGGTGAATTCAACCCGCGCCCACACAACCCTGCCTTCGAGATCGTGTTCGTCTACAGCCAGGCAGACGGCACGCTGGACCTGAACTTCCGCGGCGGGCGCAGTGCCATCACCGCGCTGCAAGGCATGTTCGCCCAGGCCATCCTGAAGCTGGACGACCTGCCGCCCGACCCGAAGGACGAACGGGTGTACGACCTGGCGCCGCTGGCGCAGCCCGGCTTCGAGTTCACGCACCCGGTGGGCAGCGGCGTGGGCACGGTGGTGGTGAAGAAGCTGCGGCTGTCGTCGCGCGTGCGGGCGGGCGACAAGATCACGGTGGAAGCCGACGGCAACAGCAACCGGCAGGCGGTGCACGAGCTGCTGGCGCAGGTGGGGCAGTCGGTGCCACTGCACCTGTACAACATCACCCAGGTGGAGCTGGCCGCCACGGTGTTCGTGGCCGAGGGCAAGCCGCCCAAGACGGTGAACATCCGAATCACGCACCCGAACTCGTGCTCGCTGAAGTACGACGAGATCGACCTGAGCCTGCGGCAGATGCTTGAGGCCTCGGGTGCGTATTCCGGCGAAGATGACCGGCGAATCCGGGGATCGTGACCGGCTTGTCCGGTCCGGCCCTGCGTAGGGCTGGATTGTAGGGTGGTCGGTCACGATCGGTGCCGTTTCGGGTCAGTCGGAG
>JBIIPQ010000545.1:0-2719 GCA_044342535.1 Burkholderiaceae bacterium | reverse complement strand
GCGGCCGACCTGGTGAAGTGGGTCCTCGGCGACAAGTCCAACACCGAACTGCGCCGGCGCGACCGGCTGCTCGGCGACCTGATCACGTCGGCCCCGCTCTTCGAGGGCGGCCGGGACTACGGGTACAGCGTGACGGCCTGGACGGATACGACGAAGATCGACGGCAAGGTCTACGCGCAGTACGTGAAGGACAAGCAGGACACGTCGACCGGCCGCCCCAAGAACCCGACCGTCTACGTCGGCTCGAACGACGGCATGCTGCACGCCTTCAACGCCGACACCGGCGCGCATCGCTGGGCCTACATGCCCACGCCTTCGTTCGCGAAGCTCGGCAAGCGGGCCGATCCGCTGGCCGGCCATACCTGGTACGTCGACGGGCCGATCGTCACGCACGACATCCACGACGGCACCAACTGGCGCACCATCCTGGTGGCGAGCACCGGCGCCGGCGCGCGCGGCCTGTTCGCGCTGGACGTCACGAATTCGCTGAGTCCGACGCTGCTCTGGGAGTTCTTCCCGGACGACGACGACCTAGGACACGTGGTCGGCGAGCCGGTGATCGCCCGCGCCCAGAGCGGTGAGTGGGTCGTGGCCTTCGGCAACGGTTACGGGCATCCGTCGAACAAGGCGATGCTCTACGTGCTCAACGCGTCGACCGGCGCCGTCCTGAAGAAGATCGCTACCGGCGAGCAGTCCACCACGGTCGGCAATGGCCTGGCGGCACCCGCCCTGCTCTACACCGCGGGCAAGCGCCTGTCGTATGCCTATGCCGGCGACCTGCTCGGCAACCTGTGGCGCTTCAAGCTCTCGGGCGCAGGGCCGAGCGACTGGAGCCTGGACTTCGGGAATCTGCCGCTCTTCACCGCGAAGGACTCGGACAACAAGCGCCAGCCGATCACCGCGAAGGTCCGCATCGCGACCGACCGGCAACTCGGTCGCATGCTGCTGTTCGGCACCGGGCGGCTGATCACGCAGTCCGATCCGACCTCGACCGACAGGCAGTCGATCTACGGTATCCGCGACCGCCCCGACGGCGCTGGCACCGCGACCCGGTTTGATCTGACCCAGCAGACCATCGTGACCGAGACAACCAACCTGAGGACGGTGTCGCAGAACGCGTCGCCGATCACCGGGGCTGGCTGGTACCTCGATCTCGGCGGCACGAACAACACCGGCGAACGCGTGACGATGGCGGTCAACTACATGCCGGAGCTGTCCCTGATGACCGTCTCCACCATCCGGCCGACGAGCGCGGCCGACCCCTGCGGCTCGAACGTCACTTCCTGGGTGATGGCGATGTCGCCGTTCAGCGGCCACGGCGTGGCGCTCTTCAATGGCGGCGGCAACAGCATGGGCGCGGGGTACCGCCTCGACGGCGTGCTGGCCGCCCCGACACCGATCCGCAAGACCAACGGCACGGTCCGGCTCACCTTCAACAGCGGTACCGGGGGCCTCCCGCAGGTCCAGATCCCGCGCGGCTGGAATCCGCGGGCCGCCTGGAGCCAGCTCCGATAGGGATGTCCATGAGCGCCGCGTACCCGTCCTCCTCACCGCCCTGCGTCCGTCCGTCGCAGCAGCGCGGCATCACGCTGATCGAGCTGCTGATCGCCGTCTCAGTGGTCGGCATCCTCACCGCCGTCGCGATGCCCAGCTACAGCGAATACACCCGCCGGGCGGCGCGCTCCGACGCGCAGCTGACGCTGCAGGCCGCGGCCACCTGGCTGGAGCGACGCTACGCGGAGTGCAACAGCTACACCTTCATCAACGCCGCCACCAACCCGCCTTGCACGACCGCCCTCGCGGCGGCGAGTCTCCCCGACGAGCTCAAGAAGTCGCCGAGCGGCGGTGGGACGCAGCGCTACACGGTGTCTGTCTCCGCGCTCGACGCGCAGACCTACACGGTGCAGGCGGTGCCGCTCGACACGACCGACAAGTGCGGGACGATGCGGATCCTGAGCACCGGCGCGCGCGAGGCCACGGGCGTGCTCGGCGTCAACGGCTGCTGGCGGCGCTGAGCGCCGACCAGGCGCACGCAGGACTCGAGGCCGCCGGCTCGAAGCGCAGCACGATGCCCCGCGCCGCGATCGGCCAGTCCGGATCGCGGTCGCGGCCGAAGGGCGCCGCCCACAGCAGCCGGCCGTCGACGAACACACCGGGAAACGCCGCCCGCAGCGACGGCGGCAGACCGGCCTCCTGACGCAGGTTCTTGATCGTGCGGCGCGGGCCTTCGGCGTCGGGCCGCAGCCGTGCCGACGAGGCGACCGGGCCGACCTGCAGCGTGCGGGCGCGAAGCCAGTCTGTGTCCAGGCCATCGGGCGCCGCCTCGAAGCACAGCACGCCCGTCTCCCCGATCGGCATCGCCGGCTCGCCGGACCAGCGCAGGGCCCATGAGTCCGACATCGCGGGCAGCGGCCCGCGGTCGGCCCACAGCAGGTCCCGGTAGCGGTGCAGCCGATGCGCGCCGTGCCGCTGCTCGGCCGATGCGCTCTCGCCGTCGACGAGCTGGGCACGCAGCTCGGCGAGCTTGGCGCGCGAAGGCGCGGTCTCGCCCAGCGCGCCCAGCCAGGCGCGCAGCACGGCGTCGGTGCGCGCCCCGGGCAGCCCCGCGATCACGCGTCGGTCGAGGGCGGTGTACGTCGTCGTCCCCGACGCTGCGGCCGCCGCGAGGTCCTGCGCGGCCCGCTCGTCGACGATCGCACGGGCGTCGCGCAGCGCCTGC
>JBIIPQ010000172.1:0-8979 GCA_044342535.1 Burkholderiaceae bacterium | reverse complement strand
GCCAGGACAGCTTCGCTGCGCCGCAGGACGCGGCCGCCGAGGAGCGGGCGCTGATGGAGCGGATCCTGGCCGAGTCCGATCCGCGCGCACGGGAGCGGCTCGAGGCTGCGCTGCGCGTGCTGCGCGAGCGCCGGCAGCGCGACGCCGGCCGGGCCGCGAAGGGCGCGGGGCGGCACACGCGCTGAGCCCCGGGGCGGGCGGCCTCGCCGGGGCATCCTCAATCGCTCCTTGCGGGCGCGAAAGAATCGCTTGCTTGTCCGGACGCCCCGGCGTCGGGAGACTGCCGCACGCGCAACTCGTAGCGCGACGGCATCGCCCGACACGACACAGGAGACGATCCCCATGCACCCATCGCGCCGCCGACTCGTCGGCCTCGCCACCGGCAGCCTCGCGCTGTCCGCCCTGCCCGCCCGGGCCCAGTCCCTTCCCGAGACGGCGCGCATCTTCGCCGGATTCGCGCCCGGCGGCACCGTCGACGTGACCGCACGGCGCGTCGCGGACCGGCTGCGCGACGTCCATGCGCGCTCGGTCATCGTCGAGAACCGCACCGGCGCGGGCGGCCAGATCGCGCTGTCGGCCCTCAAGGCCGCGGCCCCCGACGGGCTGACGATCACGCTGACGCCGATGTCGATGCTGGGCATCTACGCGCACACCTACCGCAAGCTGCCCTACGACCCGATCGCCGACTTCCTGCCGGTCTCGCAGGCCGTGCGCTTCGACTTCGGCTTCGCGGTCGGGCCGCTGGTGCCGGCGACGGTGAAGACATTGGGCGAGTTCGTCACCTGGGCGAAGGCGAATCCGAAGGACGCGAACTTCGGCAGTCCGGCCGCGGGCTCGGTACCGCACTTCGTGGGCGAGCTGTTCGCACGCAACGCGGGCCTGGCGATGAACCACACGCCGTACCGCGGCACGCAGCCGGCGATCCTGGACATGATGGGCGGCCAGGTGGCGGCGGTGTCGGGGCCGGTGGGCGAGTTCCTGCAGCACCTGTCGACGGGCCGCGCGCGGCTGCTGGCGACCTCCGGGGCGCGCCGCAACCGCTTCGCGCCGAACGTGCCGACCTTCGCCGAGCAGGGCTTCCCCGACATCGTCCACGACGAGTGGTTCGGCTTCTACGTGCCTGCGAAGACGCCCGCCGACACGGTCGCGAAGCTGTCGGCGGCGATCGGCACGGCGCTCGCCGCACCCGAGGTGCAGGAGTCGCTGGCGACGATGGGACTGGAGGCCAAGGCCTCGACGCCCGCGGAACTCGCGGCGCTGCTCAAGCGCGACAGCGAGCGCTGGGCGCCGCTGATCAAGGCGATCGGGTTCACGGCCGAGTCATGAGCCCGCGGCGGGCGGGCGCGGCAGCCCGTCCGCCCAGCCCGGCAGCCATGCGGCGAGGTGCTCGGCCACGCCCTCGGCGGCCGGCGACAGCGGCCGGTTCGCGCGGCGGTACAGGCACACCTTGCGGATGGTCTCGGGCTCGCACACGCGCCGCATGACCAGGCCCATCGACGCGGCGATCACGCTCACGTAGGCGGGCGCGAGCGTGGCGGCGAGGCCCTGGGCGGCGGCGCCGAGCGCGGTGGTCACGTTGTCGACGTTCTCGACCGGCATGACCCGGGTGTCCTCGGGCTGCGTCAGCATCATCTGCGCGACGCTGCGCTCGTGGTCGCGTCCGGCGGACACCAGCGCATGGCCGGGCAGGTCGCGCCACATCAGGGCCGGCCGCGCGGCGAGCGGATGCTCGGGCGAGCACCACAGCACCCACGGGCTGTCGAAGAGCGGCGTGCGCAGCACGTCGTCGCCCACCGCCCGGTCGGGGCCGACGGCGAGTTCGACGTCGCCGGCCGCGACCGCCTCGACGAGCGCATCGACCGCGACGTCATGGATGCGCACGCTCACCTTCGGGTGGGTCGCCCGGTGGGCCCGCACGGCGGCCGGCAGCGCGGTGGCCGCGAGCACCAGCGGCGCGCCGACCCGCACGAGTCCGGTGGCGCGGTTGCGGATGTCGGCGGCGGCGCGCTCGGCCGCCTGCACGTGGCGCAGCACCGTCTCGGCCGCGTTCAGGTACTCGCGTCCGGCGGTGGTGAGCGACACGCTGCGGGTGGTGCGGTCGAAGACGCGGAACCCGAGGTGGCCCTCGAGCTCGGCGACCAGCTGGCTCACGGCCTGCGCGGTCAGCCCGAGCCGGCCGGCGGCCGCACTGATGCCGCGGGCCTCGGCGACGGCGACGAAGGCCTCGATCTGGCGGACGGTGAATCGCGTCAGGGACATGGGCGTCGCAGGGTAGCCGGATCGACGGCGGATTCTCAAGCCGGCCTTTCGAGCCGCCGTGGATTGATTGATTGTCGGCGGCGCCCCCCGCCCGGATACTCCGGGCCCAGCGCTGGCGGCGATCGTACCGCCGAACGCACCGCGCCCGCCGGCCCGACCGGCGGCGAGACCAGGAACCGGTCCGGAACCGACCCGAGGAGACCCCCATGCTCGACCCCGCCCTCCACGCCGCGCTCGCCGCCGAGCTGCGCACCGCGGAACGCACGCGCGTCGCGGTCACGCACTTCTCGCGCCGCCACCCGACGATGACGATCGACGACAGCTACGCGATCCAGCGCGAGTGGATGAAGCTCGAGCGCGCCGAGGGCCGGCGCATGATCGGGCACAAGATCGGGCTGACCTCGCGGGCGATGCAGATCGCCTCGCAGATCACCGAGCCCGACTACGGGATGCTGCTCGACAGCATGCTGCTGCGCGACGGCAGCGAGGTCGAGGCGGCGCGCTACCTGGTGCCGCGCATCGAGGTGGAGTTCGCGTTCATCCTCGGGCGCCCGCTGCGCGGACCGAACCTGACGCTCGTCGACGTGCTGAACGCGACCGACTACGTGGTGCCGGCACTCGAGCTGATCGACGCGCGCATCGAGCAGTTCGACCGCGAGACCCGCGCGCCGCGCAAGGTGTTCGACACCATCGCCGACAACGCGGCCAACGCCGGCATCGTGCTGGGCGCACGCCCGATGCGCCCGGACGCGGTCGACTGGCGCTGGGCCGGCGCGATGCTCTACAAGAACGGCGTGATCGAGGAATCCGGGCTCGGCGCCGCGGTGCTCAACCACCCCGGCAACGGCGTGGCCTGGCTGGCCAACCGGCTGGCGCCTCACGACGAGCGGCTCGAGGCCGGCGAGATCGTGCTCGGCGGCTCGTTCACGCGGCCGGTCGTCTGCTCGGCCGGCGACACGATCCATGCCGACTACGGCCCGCTCGGGTCGATCTCGCTGCGCTTTGTCTGACCCCAGGAGCCCTGCCATGAACCGCATCGACGTCGCGGGCGTGTCCGTCTCGCCCGACCACTACATCGGCGGCGTGCGCGTCGCCTCGGACCAGACCTTCGAGGACGTCTGCCCGATCGACCAGCGTCCGCTCGGCCACATCGCCGAAGGCACGGCCGAGCACGTGGACGCGGCCATCCGTGCCGCGCTCGGGGCCTTTCCGGCCTGGTCGTCGATGACGGCCGCCGAGCGCAAGCCCTACCTCGACCGGTTCGCCGAGGAGATCGGCCGGCGCGCGGACGCGTTCTGCACGCTGGAGAGCACCGACGCGGGCGTGCTGCTGTCGCGGATGCGGCACGGCGTGGTGCCGCGGGCGATGCTCAACATCACCTGGTTCGCGAACCATGCGCTGACGCTGCAGGACCGCCCGATCGAGACCGAGCAGGCGCGCCACCTCGTGCGCCACGACCCGGCCGGCGTGGTCGCGATCGTCACGCCGTGGAACGCGCCGCTGATGCTGTCGACCTGGAAGCTGGGACCGGCCCTGGCGGCCGGCAACACCTGCGTGCTCAAGCCGCCGGAGTGGGCGCCGCTCACCTGCTCGCTGCTGGCCGACGCGGCCGATGCCGCGGGCCTGCCGCCGGGGGTCTTCAACGTCGTGCAGGGCGCGGGCGCCACCACCGGCGCGATGCTGGTCGGCGACCCGCGCATCGCCCGCGTGTCCTTCACCGGCAGCGTGCCCACCGCGCGGCGCATCGCGCAGGCCGCGGGCGCGAACCTGGTGCCCTGCAGCCTGGAACTCGGCGGCAAGAGCCCGTTCATCGTGCTCGAGGACGCCGACGTCGACGCGGCCGCGGCCACCGGCGCGCTGATGTACCGCAACGCCGGACAGGTCTGCCTGGCGGGCACGCGCTTCCTCGTCCACGAGGCCGTCGCCGAGCGCTTCGTCGAGACGCTGCGCGGGCAGGTGGCGAAGCTGAACGTCGGCGACCCGCGCGAGCCGGGCACCGAGGTCGGGCCGGTCATCCATCCGCGCCAGGTCGAGCGCGTGATGGGCTTCGTGGAGCGCGCGGTGGCGGGCGGCGCGACCGTGCTCTGGGGCGGCGGGCGGCATCCGTTCGGCGCGCAGTACCTGCAGCCGACGATGCTCGCCGACGTCGAGCAGTCCGACGAGATCGTGCAGCACGAGGTGTTCGGCCCGGTGCTGACGCTGCAGACCTTCGGCAGCGACGACGAGGCGATCGAGATGGCGAACGGCACCGACTACGGCCTGGGCGGCGTGTGCTACGGCGAGACCGCGCATGCGATCGCGGTCTCGGACCGGGTGCGCACCGGATTCATCTGGGTCAACAGCTTCGGCATCCGCGACCTCGCCGCGCCCTTCGGCGGCATCAAGCGCAGCGGCGTCGGCCGCGAGGGCGGCGACTGGAGCTTCGAGTTCTTCTGCGACGTCAAGGACGTCGTCGTCCCGAAGAAGCCCTTCGTGGCCAGCTTCGCCCACCGCTGACAGGAGCGTCATCCATGAACGGCGAGATCGTCGGTGCGGCCCTCGTGTCGCACCACCCCGGCCTGATGCAGTGCGACGAGTTCCGACGCATGCAGGGCGCGGGCACGGATTCGGACCTGATCGCCGGCTACGCCCGGCTGCGCGAGCGGATCGCCGCGGCCTCGCCCGACGTCGTGGTGATCTTCGACACGCACTGGTTCACCACCGGCTACCACCTGGTGGACGCGGGCGACCGGTACGAGGGCACCTACACCTCGGACGAGATGCCCTGGTACCTGCACGGCGTGCCCTACGGCTACCGGGGCCTGCCGTCGCTGGCCTACGGGATCGAGGCGGTGTCGCGCGAGCGCGGCGGCTTCAACCGGGCGGTCCGCCACCCGGGCCTGGGCCGGCACTACGCGACGATCAACCTCGTCAAGCAGCTGCGCCTGGAGCTGTCCGACACCCCCGTGGTCAGCGTGAGTTCGTGCCAGAACTGCCGCTGGGAGCACTTCCTCGAATCCGGCTCGACCGTCGGCGAGGGCATCCGGCGCTCGGGCCTGCGGGCGGTGCTGCTCGCCTCCGGCGCGCTCAGCCACCGCTTCAACGACATCGACTGGACGCCTGTGCATCCGCGGATCTTCCACGAGAGCAACGTCTCGCGGCCGGAGAACATCGAGAGCGACAAGGGCGCGATCGAGCTGTTCCGCCAGGGTCGCCACGATCAGGTCATCGGGCGCTGGGACGAGGAGTACCGCAGGCGCAACTGGGAGGCCTTCGGCGCGCACTACCTGCAGATGGTCGGCGCGATGGGCGGGGCGGACTGCAGGGCACCCGGCGAGCCGCTGTCGGACTACGAGAACGCCCGCGGCACCGGCAACATTCACGTGTGGTTCAACCCCTGAACGGATCGACGACCATGAACTTCGAGTTCCCCTTCCAGGCCCTGCCCGCAGTGATGCGCGGCCCGCGCGTCGAGCGCCGCCGCGTGCTGCTGGGCGGCAGCGCGTTCTGGGGCACGATCGTCGAGGACGGCGCCGAGACCGGCCGGCTGCGGCTGGACGACGGCCGCACGATCGACGCCGACGGCGTGTCGTACCTGCCGCCGGTGGCGCCCTCGAAGATCATCGCGGTCCACATCTCGTACACCTCGCGCAGCATGGAGACCCGCGAGCGCCCGAAGCCCACCGCCACCCCCACCTACTTCACCAAGCCGCCCTCCTCGCTCAACGGCCACGGCGGACAGATCCTCAAGCCCGCCGACTGCCGGTATCTGAACTACGAGGGCGAGTACGCGGTCGTCATCGGACGCACCTGCCGCAACGTCACGCCCGACGAGGCCTGGGACTTCATCGAGGGCTTCTGCCCGGCGCTCGACATGGGGCTGCAGGACTTCCGAGACACCGACCAGGGCTCGATGCTGCGCGTCAAGGGCGCGGACACGCTGCTGCCGATCGGGCCCGGCATCGTGCGCGGCGTGAACCTCTTCGAGCAGACGCTGCGGACGTACGTCGATGGCCTGGTGGTGCAGGAAGCGAAGATCGGCGACGAGACGATCTGGGGCCCGCACTACGTGATCGCCGACATCGCGCGCCACATCACGCTGGTGCCGGGCGACGTGATCCTGATGGGCACGCCCTGCCATTCGCGCAGCATCGACGCCGGGCAGCACGTCGAGTGCGAGATCACCGGCCTGGGGCGCGTGGGCGGGACGGTGGTGGCGGTCGACGCACCGCGCGCGGGGGCGCTCGGCGTCGGGCACCCGCCGGGCGACACGGCCGAGGTCAGGCGCGTGGCGCTGGGCTTCGACGAGCGCGTGCCGCAGCGCTTTCGGGACAACCTCGCGCGGGTGAAGGCCCTCAGGGGCGGGGCATGAACAGGCGGAAGGTCGCCTGAGCGAGCGCCACCGGGACGCCCTTCGCATCGAGCAGCTCGGCCCGCACGAACACCGTGCGGCCGCCGCCGTGGGCCGTGGCCACGTGGCACTGGAAGGGGCCGTCGCGCGCCGGGGCCGGATACTGGATGCTGCAGTCGACGGTGGCGCAGCCGACCGCCTGCTCCGAGCTCGAGATGGCGGCGAAGGCCATCGTCGTGTCGAGGAGGGTGAACAGGATGCCGCCGTGCGGCTGGCCGGGCGTGGGCCAGCACACCTCGGGCGTGGGCGCGAGCTCCGACCGGGCCCGACCCTCGCTGCAGCTCAGCAGGCGGATGCCCAGGGTCCGGTAGAGGGGGCCCTGGTTGAAGCCGGCGATGTCGTCGTCGGTGTAGCGCATGGGGGCTGGGGTCTCGCTTCGATCGGATGCCGGGATATAGCACACCGGGCACACCGGGCGCCCGGTGCGTGCCCGCTTCTCGATAGACTCGCGGCATCATGCGTCGACCGACGCGGCGCCCGCCCCCGGACACCCTCCCTGCCCTCGTACCCGCCTTCGCCATGCTGACCTTCCTGAGCCCCGAGCAGCGCCTGCACCATCCCAGCACCTACTACTCGCGCGGCCGGATGCGCACGCCGCAGGAGACCCCGGACCGCGTCGACGCGCTGCTCGAGGGCGTCGTCGCGATGGGCTTCGACGTCCGTGCGCCGGCCGACGCCGGCATGGCGCCGCTGCTGGCGGTGCACGACGCCGACTACCTGCGCTTTCTCGAGACGGCGCACGCGCGATGGAAGGCGATGCCCGCGGACTGGGGCGACGAGGTGATGTCGAACGTCTTCGTGCGCGAGCCGAACGCGCGCCGCGGCATCCTCGCCGAGGCCGCGGCCTATCTCGCCGACGGCAGTTGCCCAGTGGGACCCGCCACCTGGCGCTCGGCCTACGGCGCGGCGCAGTCCGCGGTGGCGGCCACGCAGGCGGTGCTCGACGGCAGCCGTCACGCCTACGCGCTGTGCCGCCCCCCGGGCCACCACGCGCGACGCGCCGCGGCCGGCGGCTTCTGCTACGTGAACAACGCGGCCATCGCCGCGCAGATGCTGCGCGCCCGGCACGGGCGCGTCGTGGTGTTCGACGCCGACGTCCACCACGGCCAGGGCGTGCAGGAGATCTTCTACGAGCGCGACGACGTCTGCTACGTGTCGATCCACGGCGACCCGACCAACTTCTATCCGGTGGTCGCGGGCCACGCCGACGAGACCGGAGCGGGCGCCGGGCGGGGCTGCAACCTGAACCTGCCGATGCCCCACGGCTCGCCCGAGTCGGTCTTCTTCGAGCGGTTGGAGGAGGCGATGGCGGCGATCCGGGGCTGGCGGCCCGATGCGCTGGTCTTCGCGCTGGGCTTCGACATCTACGCCGAGGACCCGCAGACGCAGGTGGCGGTCAGCAGCGAGGGCTTCCGGCGGCTGGGGCGAGCGGTGGCCTCGCTCGGGCTGCCCACGGTCTACGTGCAGGAAGGCGGCTACCACATCGGGACGCTGGCTAGGAACGCGCAGCAGTTCTTCGGCGGGGTGCTCGACGGGCAGGCGTGATCGCCGGCGACGCTGCGTGGCTCGCGGGCGCGGCCCGTCGCGGTAGTGCGGCGACTGCGCGTCGGCGCTGCGCGCGGCAGCACCGCTGCGGACCCGTACTGTGCCGGACCGAGTTCGATCGGTTCGAACGATCGACGCACGCGGTACAACCGGGGGACCGGCTCGCAGCCCTGAAGTCGGAGGCGATGCGCAAGCTCGCCGGCAGCGCCCAACTCAACTGCCAGGACCGCCCTGGCGGTCCGGTCAGCGTCGTGTCCACCGAGAGCAGTCTGCGTTTCGGGGGGGCCTCCTATCCGATCGATGCGATCGAGAACGTGACGCTCAGTACGGTACGCGGCGTGCTGTCCATCAGCTACGACTTCCGGATCGGAGCGGACCTGCGCAGCGTGGGGCTCTCGTTCGACGCCTTCGGGAATCTCGTCTCGGCCTCGGGCATTGCTTCGATTCCGTTCGGCGGCCAGGCGTCCAGCTACTGCACGCCCACGGTCCCGGCACGTTGGGGAACCTTCAACGGCAATGGCACCTCGTTCGTCGACGGCATCGAGAAGCCGCGCCCGAGCTACGGCGGAGCGACCGCGACGTGCAGCTACGCCTCGCCCGACCGGTCATTGAACGCGACGATGAGCGTGTCGTACAACGCCTGGACGCTCTTCGTTCGGGACTTCGGCAGGTTCGACCCGTTCACGAGCTCGGGCGTCACCTGGCAGGATCCGAACCTCGTTCCGGGATCGAAGTACGCCACGACACTCACCTTGGGCGATCGCCTGACGACGTTCTGGTACCGC
>JBIIPQ010000544.1:0-2729 GCA_044342535.1 Burkholderiaceae bacterium | reverse complement strand
CGAAGCTGGGAATTCGCCGAAAGGCGACTGGCTCTTCACCGATCACCACCCGAAGCCCGCCCCTCCCGGCGGGCTTCGTGCTTTCCGTATCCCCGACCCTGAGCGATGCAGGGTCATCCCCTGCTCGATACAATTCCCGAGTCTGGAGATCAACTATGAACGCCGTCACCGAAATGCCCGCCCCCCTCGTGTTCACCGACAGCGCCGCCGACAAGGTGCGCCAGCTGATCGACGAGGAAGGCAATCCCGAGCTGAAGCTGCGTGTCTTCGTGCAGGGCGGCGGCTGCTCCGGCTTCCAGTACGGGTTCACGTTCGACGAAGAGACGAACGAGGATGACACCGTGATGGAGAAGAACGGGGTGTCGCTGCTCATCGACGCGATGAGCTACCAGTACCTGGTCGGTGCCGAGATCGACTACAAGGACGGCCTCGAAGGCGCTCAGTTCGTGATCAAGAACCCGAACGCGACGACCACCTGCGGTTGCGGGTCCTCGTTCTCGGCCTGAGTCGGCCTGCACACAGGAGCGCCTGCGCGCACCCTGTCGGTGTGGCGATCGCCACACCCGCCCGCGCCAGCGGGCAATCTCAGCGAGCGAGGTGGGGCGAGTAGATCGCCCCCAGCACCCTCGGTGCGCGGGCGCCGGTCACCGCAGGCAGATTGCCCGGTCGCCCGGCCAGCCGCTCCCTCGCCAGCCACGCGAATGCGAGCGCCTCCACCGCGAACGGATCGACGCCGAGCACGGCGGTCGAGCTGACGTCGGTGGGTGCGAGTCTCGCGGCCAGCCTCGACATCAGGTGCCCGTTGTACGCGCCGCCTCCGCAGATGCGGACTTCCTCGGCGCCGAAGGCCAGGCAGGCGTCGGCGATGGTCGCGGCGGTGAGTTCAGCGAGCGTCGTCTGAACGTCGGGGGCCGGCGGCGTGTCGCCCCCCATCGCTGCGAGCCGATCGTCCAGCCAGGCCGGCGTGAACAGGTCCCGGCCGGTGCTCTTGGGGGCGGGCATCCGGAAATAGGGTTCGTCCATCAGGCGGCGGAGCAGGGTCGAGGAGACCCGCCCGCTGGCGGCCCAGGCCCCGTCCCGGTCAAACGACCGACCCTGGTGGCGTTCGCACCAGGCGTCCATCAGCAGATTGCCGGGGCCGGTGTCGAAGCCGGTGACCGAACCGCCACCGGCAGGCAGTAGGCTGACGTTCGCGATGCCGCCGATGTTCACGATCGCACGGCGGCGCGTCGGTGAGGCGAAGGCGAGGGCGTGGAACGCGGGCACCAGCGGTGCGCCCTGTCCGCCGGCTGCGACGTCGGCCGAGCGCAGGTCGACGACGGTGGCGCAGCCGGTGCGTTCGGCCAGTCGTGCACCGTCGATCAGCTGCAGCGTGTACCCGAGCTCGGGTCGATGCCGGATGGTCTGTCCGTGGGCGCCGATCGCAGTCACGGTGCCGCCGCCGGCCCATTCGAGCAGTTCGGAAGCGACCTCGGCGTAGAGATCGGTGAGCGCGACCGTGGCGAGCGCGGCGCGGGCCAGCTCGTCCATGCCGGGCTGCTGCAGCGCGAGCAGTTCGGCGCGCAAGGGCGCCGGCATCGGACGCGAAGCGAAGGCGATGGTGCGCATCGCGGCGCCGGGCGAACTGCCGTCGGATGCGGCGAGCACCCCGTCGACCGCATCGACGCTCGTTCCGGACATCAACCCGATGTACATCGGGGAGGGTTCACTATTCGAAGCGCGCGGCCATCTGGGTGTCGAGCAGCCCGAATCGCGCGCGATACTGGCCGGCCAGCGCGCCGAAGCGCGAGCGATCCTCGCCCGTCAGGGTGCGGACCGGCTCCTGTGCGACCACCGCCATGGGGTCGACATGCTGGCCGTCGATGTGGAACTCGAAATGCAGATGCGGCCCGGTGGCCCAGCCCGTCTGGCCGACCGTGCCGATCACCTCGCCCTGCCGTACCGGGCTGCCGGGCTGCAGGCCGTAGGCGAACTGGTTCAGGTGGGCGTACAGCGTCATGTGGCGGCTATCGTGCTTGACCACCACGACGTTGCCGTAGCCGCGCTGCTGGCCGACGAAATCGATCGTGCCGTTGGCGACCACGCGGACGTTGGTGCCGACCGGGGCCGGCATGTCGACGCCCTTGTGGGCACGCCAGTCGCGCAGCACCGGATGCAGGCGGTTCTCGGTGAAGCCTGAACTCACGCGGGTGAACTCGAGCGGCGATGCGAGGAACGGTCGCGCCAGGTTGCGGCCGTCGAAGGTGTAATAGCCGCCCCCGCCACCGATGCCGCCATCGAACCAGACCGCCTCGAGCTTGCGCTGGCCGCCGCGGAACTGGACCGCCAGGATCTTGCCGACGATGGGCGGCTCCAGGCTGCCTGCCTCGCGCAGCGTCTCGTACACCACCCGCAGACGGTCCCCGCGACGGATGTCCTTCTGCATGTCGACGTCGGTACCGAACACGTCGGCCATCTTGGTGACAACGTTGTCGGGGATGTCGGCGACATCCAGCGCCTCGATGAGCGAGCGTCGGATCTCGGCGCTGCGGGTCTCGATCGAGCGCTCGATCGGCACGGCTTCTTCGAAGGCGCCGAATCCAGCGCCTTCGCGGACGATCACGAGGCGACGGCCGAGCGAGTCGGGGTCGTCCCCGGCGAGGCGGTAGCTGAGGCGTTCGAGACTCCTGTCCTCCGCCACGACCGCGGACACGGTGCGCCCGGGGCGCAGCTCGAGCAGGCGGCGGGCA
>JBIIPQ010000543.1:0-2731 GCA_044342535.1 Burkholderiaceae bacterium | reverse complement strand
TGCGCCTGGCACTGGCCGAGCGCTGACCCACCGCCCCTCCTCCCGGACACTCCCGCCATGCCCGCTTTCGACGACGTCCAGGTTCTCGCGTTCGACGTGTTCGGCACCGTCGTCGACTGGCGCGGCAGCATCGCCCGCGAGGTCGACGCGCTCGGCCTGGGCGTCGACGCGGGCGCCTTCGCCGACGCGTGGCGGGCCCGCTACCAGCCCGCGATGCAGGCCGTGCGCAGCGGCACGCGTCCGTGGGTCAGGCTCGACGTGCTGCACCGCGAGAACCTCGATGCGACGCTCGCCGCCTTCGGCGTCGCCGAGCGCCTCGACGAGGCGGCCCGCGTCGCGCTGAACCTCGCCTGGCACCGACTCGACCCCTGGCCCGAGGCCCGCGCCGGCCTCGCCCGGCTCAAGTCCCGCTTCGTGATCACGCCGCTGTCGAACGGCAACGTCGGCCTGCTCACGCGGATGGCCAAGCGCGCCGCTCTGCCTTGGGACTGCGTGCTGTCGGCCGAGGTGTACCGTGCGTACAAGCCCGAGCCGGGCGCCTACCTCGGGGTGGCCGACACCTTCGACATCGCCCCGGCGCAGGTCATGATGGTCGCCGCGCATGCGGCGGACCTGCGCGCGGCCGCGACCTGCGGGCTGCGCACCGCCTACGTCGACCGTCCGCTGGAGTTCGGCCCGAACCGGCGCGGCGACGTGCCGCGCGACGGCGACCGCTTCGACTTCGACTGCACCGGCTTCGACGATCTCGCCGATCGCCTCGGCTGCTGACCGCCTCCCTTTCCGGAATCTTCCCGATGACGACGAACTTCGACTGGAACAACCCCTACCCGACGGTCCGCACGCCGGTCTTCGCCCGCAACGTGGTCGCCACCTCGCAGCCGCTCGCCGCGCAGGCCGGGCTGCGGATGCTGGCCGCCGGCGGCAACGCGATCGACGCGATCATCGCCGCGGCCTCGACGATCACGCTGACCGAGCCCTGCTCGAACGGCCTGGGATCGGATGCGTTCGCGATCGTCTGGGACGGCCAGACGCTGCACGGCCTGAACGCCTCGGGCACGGCGCCTGCAGCCTGGGACGTCGAGTACTTCGAGCGCAGGCACGGTGGCGTCTACCCGCTGCGCGGCTGGGACACGGTGACGGTGCCCGGCTGCGTCGCCGGCTGGGCCGCGCTGCACGATAAGTTCGGCCGCCTGCCCTTCGAGCAGTGCCTGCAGCCGGCGATCGAATACGCCGAGCACGGCTACGCCGTGTCGACGATCGTCAAGCGCAAGTGGGATGCGCACGTCGAGATCCTCAAGGACCAGCCGGGCTTCGCCGAGCACTTCCTGCCGCGCGGCCGCGCGCCGGAGTACGGCGAGCGCTTCGTGCTGAAGGGCGCGGCCGACACGCTGCGCCGCATCGCCGCGACCCGCGGCCGCGACTTCTACGAAGGCGAGACCGCCGCGAAGCTCGTCGCGCACGCCGCCGCGAACGGCGGCTCGATGAGCGCGGCCGACCTCGCCGGCTACTCGGTCGACTGGGTCGACACCATCGGCATGGACTACGGTGGCCACCGCCTGCACGAGATCCCGCCGAACGGCCAGGGCATCGCCGCGCTGATCGCGCTCGGCATCCTCAAGCACTTCGACATCGCCTCGCTCGATCCGGACTCCGCCGAGTGCCGGCACCTGCAGATCGAGGCGATGAAGGTCGCCTTCGCCGACGTCTACGCGCACGTCGCCGACATCCGCCACATGAAGGTCACGCCCGCGCAGCTGCTCGACCCGGCCTACCTGGCCGAGCGCGCCAAGCTGATCCGCCGCGATCGCGCGACCAGCTTCTCGCACGGCATGCCGCCCCCCGGCGGCACGATCTACCTGACGGCGGCCGACTCGGAAGGCCGGATGGTCAGCTTCATCCAGTCCAACTACATGGGCTTCGGCTCGGGCGTGGTGGTGCCGGGCACCGGCGTGTCGCTGCAGAACCGCGGCCACTGCTTCTCGCTCGACCCGTCCCATCCGAACGTCGTCGCGCCCGGCAAGCGTCCGTTCCAGACCATCATCCCGGCCTTCCTCACGAGGGACGGCAAGCCGCAGATGAGCTTCGGCGTGATGGGCGGCAACATGCAGCCCCAGGGCCACATGCAGACGCTGTCGCGCATGCTCGACGCCGGCCAGAACCCGCAGGCCGCCTGCGACGCGCCGCGCTGGAAGGTCAACCGCGGCCTGGACCTCGACGTCGAGTCGACGATGGAGCCGCAGGTGGTCGAGGCACTGCGCGCGATGGGCCACAACCTCGCGCCGGTCGCCGATCCGTACATGGACTTCGGCTCCGGCCAGTTCATCTGGCGGATGACGGACTCGATCGAGGACGGCTACGTCGCCGCCAGCGACAGCCGCCGCGACGGTCACGCCGCCGCGTTCTGATCCCGGCGGCCCGCCGCAGCGTCCCCTCGCGACGCTTCAGGCGGAGCCGCGTCCTGCCAGGACGCTTCAGCCGGAGCCGCATCCCGACGGGACACGGCGGGCGGTGCTGCGGGCCGGCCTGCTCGCGGCCGCCACGGCCACCGCCGGCTGCGCGTACCGCAGCATCCCAGGCTTCCACTACGCACCGCCCGCCTTCGTTCTCGCGCGGCCCGGCCGGCCCGGGCACATCGTGCTGCTGGCGACGGTGCACGCCGGCCTCTCCCGCTTCTATCCGCTGCCCGAGCCGATCGAGCGGGCCTTCGACGAGGCGACCCGCCTGATCGTCG
>JBIIPQ010000171.1:0-9007 GCA_044342535.1 Burkholderiaceae bacterium | reverse complement strand
ACCATGATCGATCAGACTGGGCCCCGCTGGCGTGGGTCTGGTTGGCCGAAGCGCGTATCCTCGCTACCAGACTGACGACGTAAAACATTTCGTTCACACCCTCTCAGCCGCGGTCGCCGCTGACCACCCGGCCGCTCGGGAAGTCGATCGTGTAGGCGGTGCCGCTGCCCAGGCACGCGGCCACCGGCAGCAGCGTCGCGGCGGTCTGCTCGAAGCGCGCGACCGTGGCCGCGGCGGCCGCGCGCACGGCGTCCTCCGTGGTGCCGGCGGGGACGTTGGTCACGCAGGCGAGCGGCCTGCCACCGGTGAGCGCCGCGATCACCGGATTCGCCCAGGGCACCGCATAGCGCAGCGTCCCGGCCGTCTCGACGAGCGCGGGCGTGACCGGGGTCGGCGGCGGCCGACCGAAATCGAGCACCAACGCCTGCGACCACGCCGATGCGTTCGAGGCCAGCCCGGAGCCGGGGTTCGCGACGATGACGCGCCGGATGCCGGTGCGGAAGGCCGCGAGCTCCTCGTACAGCGTGCCGGCCGCCATCCGCTCGGCGAGCTCGGCCAGCGCCGCGTCGAGCGCCGCGGCCGGCCGGCCGCGCTCGGCCATCCAGCCGCGCACCCCCGCGTTGACCAGGCCGTAGCGCGTGGTGTCGTCGAGCCCGGAGGTCTGCGGGCGCGTGAGGTCGGCCGGACGCATGCGCTCGATGCCGGACACCCCGAAGGTGCGTTCGACCTCGGCCTTCGCGGCAGCGAGCGGCTGCACGCGCAGCCCGCCGAGCGCCTGCGCGCGCAGCACCGCGAGCTCGGTCAGCGCGCTCACCTGCAGGTCGCGCCGGCTCTCGGGACCGTCGAAGGCGAGCGCCCCGCGCAGCCGCGACAGCGGCACGCGCACCGCGGGCTCGGCCTCGTCGGCATAGGCGCCTTGCGTGGCCTCGACCAGCAGCACTGCCGCGCGCCGCGGCATCGTCAGCGCGTACGTGCCGTCGGTGCCCGATTCGGCGCAGACCGTGCTCGATGCGTCGACCGCGCCGTCGACCAGCCAGCTCGCGCAGACCCGGGCGCCGGCCACCGGGCCCTTGGTCACGGCGCCCTCGAAGGTCACCGGCTGCGTGGCGAGGTCGGGCGTGACGTCGATCGACCCGCCGCCGCAGCCGGCCAGGACGGCGGCGAGGGTGACGGCGAGCATGGCGCGGCCCGCGCGCAGACCGCTCGGGGCATGGAGGGCGGCAGGGGCGAAGAGGCGAGTCATGGGCGTAACGGTACCGGTGATTGCCGGTATCCGACCACCGGCGCACGCCGGCCGCGACGCGCCGGATACAGACTGCATCACGACTGTCACGTCGGGGACGATGCGGGGCCAGGCACGTGCGAAAGGGTCGTCCGTGCGGGCGCCGCGCCGATCGGGCACTCGGGACGGCCCATCCCGCCGCACGCCGCCGCACGCCGCCGCACGCCGTCGATCGGCCGTCCGCGCACGGTCGCGCGCCGACGATTGCGGCGCGACACGGTGCGTCACACCCTGCCACGCTCGACCCTCACCGCCCGGATGCGCCCGTGGACGACGTCGCAGACCTGCAGGAACTCAACGCGCTGCTCGGCAGCCGTGTGCCGATCATCCTCGTCGAGACCCACGAGGAGCCGCGCGTCCTCTCCATGCTGTCGCGCCTCGCCCAGCGCACGAGCACACCGATGTTCCACTGGAGCATCGCCGACGGGATCGTGCGCAACGGCATGGACCTGGCGATCTACAACACGAACGAGCTGCTCGATGCGCTCAAGCATGTCGACAAGACCCCGCAGGCGGGGATCTACGTCTTCTGCGACGCGCACCCCGGGCTGTCCAACCCGGTCAACGTGCGGCTGATCCGCGAGATCGCGCTCGAGCACCACGAGACCGGCCGCACGCTGGTGTTCGTCAGCCCGAAGCTCGAGGGCCTGCCCTCGGAGCTGCTGCGACTCGCCGCGCACTTCCGCCCGCGGCTGCCGTCGCGCGAGGACATCCGCGCGATCGTCGACCAGGAGGCGCAGCTCTACCACTCGCAGTCGGGCGAGAAGGCGCGCGCCGAGCGCAGCCACCTCGACCAGCTGGTGATGCACCTGATGGGCCTCGAGACCGAGGACGTGCGCCGCATGGTGCGCCAGGCGCTGCGCCCCGACGGCCGCATCGACGGCGACGACGTGCGCCGCGTGCTGGCCAGCAAGCTCTCGATGCTCGGCGGCGCCGAGGCGCTGGGCTTCGAGACCGGCTCGGTGCGCTTCGGCGACGTCGGCGGCCTCGAGCAGCTCAAGCGCTGGGTGACGCTGCGCCGTGCGCCCTTCCTCGATGCGTCGACCGGCACCGCCACCGACTGCCCGCGCGGCGTGGTGCTGCTCGGCGTGCAGGGCGGCGGCAAGAGCCTGGCGGCGCGCGCGATCGCCGGCGAATGGGGGCTGCCGCTGATGCGGCTGGACTTCGGCGCGCTGCACAACAAGTACCACGGCGAGACCGAGCGCAGCCTGCGCCAGGCGATCGCGGTCGCCGAGGGCATGGCGCCCTGCGTGCTGTGGATGGACGAGATCGAGAAGGGGCTGGCGTCCTCGGGCGGCGGCGAGAGCGACGGCGGTGTCGGACGGCGCGTGCTCGGCAGCCTGCTGACCTGGATGAGCGAGCGCACCAGGCCGGTGTTCGTCGTCGCCACCGCCAACGACATCTCGCAGCTGCCGCCCGAGCTGGTGCGCAAGGGGCGCTTCGACGAGATCTTCTTCGTCGACTTCCCCGGCGAGGCCGCGCGCCGGCGGATCTTCGAGATCCACCTGCGCAAGCGCCGCCTCGATCCGGCGGCCTTCGACCTCGCGGCGCTCGCCGCGCACTCGGAGCAGTTCTCCGGCGCCGAGATCGAGCAGGCGATCGTCGCCGCCTCGTTCGAGACACGGGCCCGCAAGGCGGTGCTGGACACCGCGGCGGTCACGGCCGAGCTGGTGCGCACGCGCCCGCTGTCGACGGTGATGGCCGAGCGCATCGACGCGCTGCGCGACTGGGCGTCGACGCGCTCGGTGATGGCGGATGCGCCCGAGACGGCGGTCGGCGTGGGGTCGGCCGAAACCGCGACGGCGGGCTGACGCGATGCGTTCCGATGCATCGGGCCGTCCGCCTTCGCGGACGATGCCCCGCGGCCGGACCGACAGGGCCGCGCCTCGCCGGGCGCTGGCGAGGCTCGTCGCGACCCTGGCGGTCCTCGGTCCGTGCCTCCTCGGTCGCGCCGACGCCGCGACCTGGACCGAGCTCGCGCCGATCGTCAACGAGCGGTGCACGCTCTGCCACGCGGGACCGAGCGCCGCCGCGGGGCTCAGGCTCGACAGCCTGAAGGGGCTGCTCGCCGGCAGCACGCGCGGTCCGGTCGTGCGCGCTGGCGACCCGGCGGACAGCGAGCTGATCGGCCGACTGCGCGGCACGCGGCTGCCCCGGATGCCGATGACCGGACCGCCCTTCCTCGCCGACGCCCAGATCGCGCTGTTCGAGACATGGATCGCCAACGGTCTTCCCGAGGGCCGCGCCGCGGCGCCGACGGCGGCGGCTCCGGCGGCGGCTCCGGTACGCCCCGACCCCGGCGCTCCGGCGACCTGGTCGCATGTCGCGCCGATCTTCGCGACCCGCTGCGCGAAGTGCCATGCCGACAGCGGACTGCTCGGCCCGCCGCCCGAGGGGTATCGTCTGACGTCGTATGCTGCGGCGCTCGACGCGACCGACCGCGCCCGGATCGTGCCGGGACGCCCCCAGGCCAGCGAGCTGCTGAGGAAGGTGCAGGGACGCTCGCTGCCGAGGATGCCGATGGACGGACCGCCGTGGCTCGCGGACGACGAGATCGCGCTGATCGAAGCGTGGATCGCGGGCGGCGCACGCGATGCATCGGGGACACCTGCGCCGGTGCCGGCGGGCGCCCGGGTACGGCTGCAGGGCACCTGGAGCGGCGGCGGCCTGGACGGGCTGCCGCTGCGTATGGATCCGGCGACCCGCCTGGACCGTCGCCTCGCGCCCGGAGCGCGCGTCGAGGTCCGCGGACAGGTCGGTGCGGACGGCGGGATCGTCGCCGAACGCGTGCGGGGCCGCTGAGCTGCAGGGTCGGCCCGAAGGCGGCCCCATCGCTCGAGCAGGGTACGGCGCTGCGCAACGGCGTCGTGGAGCAACATGGTGACGATCCCGCCGGGCGAGGTGTACACCGCGCTCGAGCGCGGCGTGGTCGACGCCTACGGCTGGCCGATCATGGGCGTCTTCGACCTCGGCTTGCAGGAGAAGACGAAGTACCGCTTCGACCCCGGCTTCTACAACGTCGAGGTCAGCATCGTCTTCAACCTCGCCGGCCGACGAGACGCGCCACGTGAAGCTCGCCAACGACGGCGCCTGGGACAGCGTGATGGAGGCGAGCCCGAAGTACGGCGCGGCGCTGCGCGAGCGCTTCGGGCCGAAGTGAGGCGGCGCGGCCGTCGCATCCGCCCGGACCGGACCGGCGCGCGGCCGGCCGGCACCGCGGCGCAGGCCGCTCAGGCCACCCGCCGCCCGGCCACCCAGGTCTGCATCACCACCGCCTGCGCACCGCGCGAGCGCACGTGGATCAGGTCGGCGCGCCGGCCCGGCGCGATCTCCCCCCGGTCGGGCAGCCCCACCGACAGCGCCGGCGCGCGGCTGACCGCCCCGACCGCGGACGGCAGCGACCAGCCGTCGGCGTGCAGCCGGACCACCGACATCAGCAGGCTCGACGGCACGTAGTCCGACGACACGATGTCGAGCAGCCCGAGACCGGCGAGCTCGCCCGCCGACACGTTGCCCGAATGCGAGCCGCCCCGCACGAGGTTCGGCCCGCCCATCACGATCGACATGCCCGCCCCGCGCGCCGCACGCGCGGCCTCCACCGTGGTCGGGAACTCGGACATCACGATGCCTTCGTCGCGGGCCTGCTCGACGTGCCAGACCTCGGTGTCGTCATGGCTCGCGACCGGGATGCCGCGGGCACGTGCCGCCTCGACGACCGCGCGCCGGTTGGCGTCGGCGTGGGCCTCGTGCTCGAGGTGCTGCTCGGCGAGCATCGCCTCGAAGCGCTCCTCGGTGTAGCGGCCGTTGCGCTCCATGTACTGCCGGTACTTCGCGAGGTCGCGCCACTGCCGCTGGCCCGGGGTGTGGTCCATCACCGAGACCAGCCGCAGGTCCGGCCGGTCGACGTTCAGCATGAACCGCTGGCGCACGTCGGCGGTCGCGAGCTCGCAGCGCAGGTGCAGCAGGTGCTCGACCCGCAGCACGCCGTCCTCGCGGCAGCGCTGCAGGCTCTCGATCGCGCTGTCCTGCATCAGCGAGCGCCCGCCGCCGAGGTCGCGGCTGCCGATCACCACCGCGTCGAGCACGGTCGTGATGCCGGCGCCGGCGCACTGCGCGTCGTGCACGACGGTCGCCGAATACGCGTCCCAGAGCACACCGGGCCGCGGCAGCATGTGCTTCTCGAGGTTGTCGGTGTGGACCTCGACGAAGCCGGGCAGCAGCCAGTCGCCGCCGAGGTCGATCGCGCCGGGCGTCGCAGTCGCGCCCCGGCCGACCGTGCGGATCGTGCCGCCGGCGACGACCACGTGGCCGACGAAGGCCTCGTCGGCGGTGACGATCAGGGCGTTGGCGAAGACGGTCTCGTCGTTCATGCCGGGGCTCCGTGCCGGCGGGCCGCGGCGCGGTGCGAGGCCACCTCGAACGCACGGGTGACGAGGGCGGTGCGCACCGCCTCGTCGTGGAAGATGCCGACGACCGCGGTCCCGCGTGCGAGCGCCTCGCGGATCAGCGCTACCACGACGTCGCGGTTGGCCGCATCGAGCGAGGCGGTCGGCTCGTCCAGCAGCAGCACCTCGCGCGGCGCGATCAGCCCCCGGGCCACGTTGACCCGCTGCTGCTCGCCCCCGGAGAAGGTCGCCGGCGGCAGCCGCCACAGCGCCTCGCCGAGGTTCAGGCGGGCCAGCAGCCCCCGCGCCCGGTCCAGCGCCTCGGCGCCGTCGCAGCCCAGCCGGCGCAGCGGCTCGGCGACCAGCGATTCGGCCGGCACCCGCGGGATCACCCGCAGGAACTGCGACACGTAGCCGAGCCGGGTCCGCCGCGCCTCGACGACCTCGCGCGGCGGCGCGGCCACGAGGTCGAGCCAGCCGTCGCCGACCCGCAGCCGGACCGTGCCGGCGGACGGCGCGTAGTTGCCGTACAGGCAGCGCATCAAGGTGCTCTTGCCGCTGCCGGACGGCCCGGCGAGGGCGACGCACTCGCCGGCCCGCAGGTCGAGGTCGACGCCGGCGAAGACCGGCAGCGCCACGCCGTCGCGGTGGTGGAGCACGAAGGTCTTGGCGAGGCCGCGGACACGCAGGCGCATCGTGTCGTCGTCCGGGCGGGCGGTGCCGGCGGACTCGGGATGGCGTTCGGGCATCATGGCTGCAGCACCGAGGTGACGAGCAGTTGCGTGTACGGATGCTGCGGATCGTCGAGCACCCGGTCGGTCAGGCCCTGCTCGACCACCGCGCCGTCCTTCATCACCAGCATCCGCTGCGCGAGCAGCCGCGCCACGGCGAGGTCGTGCGTGACGATCACGCAGGACAGTCCCAGATCGTCGACCAGCGAGCGCAGCAGATCGAGCAGGCGCGCCTGCACCGACACGTCAAGCCCCGAGGTCGGCTCGTCCATGAACACCAGCCGCGGCCCGGTCACCAGGTTGCGGGCGATCTGAAGGCGCTGCTGCATGCCGCCCGAGAAGCGCTCGGGCGTGTCGTCGACGCGGCTCGGATCGAGCTCGACCCGCGCCATCCAGTCGCAGGCGGCGGCACGCAGCCGCCCGTAGTGCGAGCCGCCCAGCGCCATCAGCCGCTCGGCGACGTTCGCCCCGGCCGACACCGTCATCCGCAGGCCATCGCGCGCGTGCTGCTCGACGAAGCCCCAGTCGGTCCGGGCGAGCATGCGTCGCCGCTGCTCCGAGAGCGTCGCGAGATCCACGACCGCCGAGCCCCCGGCCTCGTCGCGCAGCGCGTAGCGGACCGTGCCGGCGTCCGGCGGCACGCGCTGCGCGAGCAGGTTCAGCAGCGTGGTCTTGCCCGAGCCGGACTCGCCGACCACGGCCAGCACCTCGCCCGGCCACAGATCGAAGCCGACGTCGCGGCACGCCCAGCGCGCGCCGTAGCGCTTGCCCAGGCCGCGGGCCGACAGCAGCGGCGAGGGCGGCGCCGACGACGGCCCATCGGTGGTGGCGCTCATGCCGAACCGTCCGTGCCGAGGTGGCCGGCCTCGCGCCGCTCGCGGCAGTGGTCGCTGTCCGAGCAGACATGGCGGCGCGTGCCGGCGTCGTCGACGATCAGCTCGTCGAGGAAGCTGTCCGACGCCGCGCACAGCGCGCAGACCTGCGGCCAGCGCTGGACCTCGAACGGATGGTCGTCGAAGGCGAGGCTCTCGACCGTCGTGTACGGCGGGATCGCGTGGATCCGCTTCTCGCGGCCGGCCCCGAAGAGCTGCAGCGCCGGGCTGCGGTGCAGCTTGGGATTGTCGAACTTCGGGATCGGCGAGGGCGACATCAGGTAGCGGCCGTCGACCCGGACCGGATAGTCGTAGGTGGCGGCGATCGCGCCCAGATGCGCGATGTCCTCGTAGAGCCGCACGCTCATCAGGCCGTAGTCGGCGAGCGCGTGCAGCCTCGCGGTCTCGGCGCGGCGCGGTTCGAGCCGGAACAGCGGCTCGGGCTGCGGCACCTGGAACACCAGGATCTGCCCGTCGTGCAGGGGACGCTCCGGGATCCGGTGCCGGGTCTGGATCAGGGTCGCGTCGGCGGTGCGCGGGGTGGTCGCCACCCCGGTGGTGCGCGCGAAGAAGCGCCGGATGTTGACCGCGTTCACGGTGTCGTCGGAGCCCTGGTCGATCACCTTGAGCACGTCCTCGCGGCCGATGATCGCCGCGGTCACCTGGATCCCGCCGGTGCCCCAGCCGTACGGCAGCGGCATCTCGCGGCTGCCGAAGGGCACCTGGTGGCCGGGGATCGCCACCGCCTTGAGGATCGCGCGGCGCACGTGACGCTTGGTCTGCTCGTCGAGGAACGCGAAGGTGTAGCCCTCGGCGGCGGGTGCAGCGCTCACGGACGGTCTCCTTCGAGGCCGGCGCGCAGCCGGCGCACCAGCTCGAGCTCGGCCTGGAAGTCCACGTAGTGCGGCAGCTTCAGGTGCTGCACGAAGCCGGACGACTCGAGGCTGTCGCCGTGCGACAGCACGAACTCCTCGTCCTGCGCGGGCGCGGTCACCGGTTCGCCGAGTTCGCGGGCACGCAGCGCGCGGTCCACCAGCGCCATCGACATCGCCTTGCGCTCGCACTCGCCGAACGCGAGGCCGTAGCCGCGCGTGAACTGCGGCGGCACGTCGTGTGCGCCGTGGAACTGGTTGATCATCTGGCACTCGGTGACGGTGATCTCGCCGAGCTCGACCGCAAAGCCCAGTTCGTCCGGCACGAACTCGACCGTGACCTCGCCCATGCGGATCTCGCCGGCGAACGGATGGCTGCTCGCATAGCCGCGCTGCGTCGAGTAGCCCATCGCCAGCAGCCAGCCTTCGTCGGCACGGGCGAGCACCTGCAGGCGTGCGTCGCGGCCGGCCGGAAAGCCCATCGGCTCGCGGGTCACGTCGAACGGTTCGGGCTCGGGCGCGGGCGCGGCGCCGGGCGCGGCGGCCGCCGGGCGCTCGGGCTCGATCAGCCCCTCGCGACCCAGCAGGTCGAGCACACGCGGCATCGTCCGGTCGACCGGAACGTCCTCGGGCGCGACCGGCGCCGGACCGCCTTCGGCGGCGAGCGCGAAGTCGAGCAGGCGCTGCGTGTAGTCGTGCGTGGGGCCGAGCACCTGCCCGCCCGGCAGGTCCTTGAAGGCCGCCGAGATCCGCCGGCGGATCGCCATCGTGCCGGTGTCCAGGGGCCGCGAGGCTCCCAGCCGCGGCAGCGTGGTCCGGTAGGCGCGCAGCAGGAACACCGCCTCGTACAGGTCGCCGCTCGCCT
>JBIIPQ010000169.1:0-9016 GCA_044342535.1 Burkholderiaceae bacterium | reverse complement strand
CGCATCGCGCCCGCCGCCGAGGGCAGCCTGCGCGAGCTCGACGAGGTGCTCGAGTTCGGCATGGCGTGCCACTCCGGCGGCACGCTCGAGCTGTTCGTCGACCCGGTGCTGCCGCAGGCCCGGCTGGTGGTGATCGGCGACACGCCGCTCGCCGCGGCGCTGGCGGGCCTGGCGCCGCGTGTCGGGCTGCCGGTGTCGGTGGTGGCGCACGGCGGCGACGCGGCGCGCTTCGAGGACGCGGCACAGGTGATCGTCGACGACGGCGACCTCGCCTCGGTGCCGGCAGGTGCGTTCGTGGTCGTCGCCACGCAGGGACGGCGTGACCTGCAGGGCCTGCGCGCTGCGCTCTCGCTCGATGCGCGCCGGGTGTTCTTCGTCGCCAGCACCCGCAAGGCGCAGGTGCTCAAGGCCTCGCTCGTCGAGTCCGGCGCGGACGCCGCGGCGGTCGCGGCGATCGTCGCGCCCGCGGGTCAGCCGATCGGTGCCCAGACACCCGAGGAGATCGCGCTGTCGGTGCTGGCCGCGGTGGTGGCGGCCCGGCGCGCCGGGGATGCCGCCGTCGCCGTGGCGGACGTCGATGTCGAGGCGGCGCCGGTTGCCGGATCGGCCGTCGAGGCGGCGCCGGTTGCCGGATCGGCCGTCGAGGCGGCGGCCGACATCGGGACGACGGTCGCGCGCCGTCCGCGCACGGCCGCTCCGGTCGCTGCGGAGGCACCGCCCGCGCCCGCCGCCCTGCCCGGATCCGCGGCCGTCGCGCCCCGCTCGTCGTGCTGCGGAGGCTGACATGGGCTGCATCCTGAAGGGCGGCGGCGGCCTGCACGCACGCGTGGCGGTCGGCGCGGTGCTGCTCGCCGCGGGCAGCGGCTCGCGGATGGGCACGCGGCCGAAGTCGCTGCTCGAGCTCGGCGGCGTGCCGCTGATCCGCCGCCAGCTGATCGCGCTGTCCGGCGCGGGGGTCGACGAGGTGGTGGTGGTGCTCGGCCACCATGCCGATCTGATCGAGCCTGTCGTGCAGAGCTTTCCGGTGACGATCGTGCACAACCCGAATCCCGACGAGGGGCTGGTGTCCTCGCAGCGGATCGGGCTGGCGGCGCTCGGCGGCAAGCTCGATGCGGTGGTGATCGCGCTGGCCGATCAGCCGATGATGCAGTCGCAGGACATCGTCGCGCTGATCGGCGCCTGGAAGAAGCGTCCCGAAGGCACCTCTGTCGTGTACCCCGAGGTCGGCGGCGAACGCGGCAACCCCGTGGTGATCGGCGCGGACGTGCGCGAGCAGGTGCTCGCCGGCGCAGTGAACGTCGGCTGCCGGCAGTGGCAGGCCGCGCATCCCGAGGCGGTCGCGCCCTTCGTCACCGACAACCGCCGCTACCGCGTCGACGTGGACACGCCCGAGGACCTCGAGCGCTTCGAGCGCGAGACCGGCCACGTCCTGCGCTGGCCGGCCGGCCTCGCCGCGTGAGTCTGGCGCCCGGCGTCCACGCGCTGTGGCCGACGCCGATCGGCGTGTACCGGCTGCCCGGCGCGGACACGCTCAACCCGGTGCTCGCACGCATGCTCGGGGCGCTGAGGCTGGCGCAGTCGCAGGCCCGGGGCGAAGCGGCCGATGCGCCCTTCTTCGCGAGCGACGACGACCTGCTGCGCCGGCTGCGCACGCCCGAGGGCGAGGCGCTGGTGCGCTTCGTCGTCGCATCGCTGCAGGACATGGTCGGCCGCGCCAACGCCGCGGCCTGGCCGCCCGGCCGCCGTGCGATGCGGATCGCGATCGACGGCATGTGGTTCCAGTGCAGCCGCGGCGGCGCGTTCCATGACGTGCACACCCACGGCAACTGCTCGTGGTCGGGCGTGTACGTCGTTCAGGTCGACCCGCCCGAGGCACGCACCGCCCATCCGGTGCACGGTGCGCGGCATGGCGTGACGCGCTTCTACGGTCCGCCCTTCGCACAGCTCGGCGGCGCGCATGTCGACCTCGGGAATGCCTACCTGCAGCCGCCGCATGTGGACGTCGAGCCGGTGCCCGGTCAGCTGACGCTCTTCCCCGCCTGGCTGATGCACCAGGCGATGCCGTACGACGGCCGTACCGAGCGGATCATCGTGTCGTTCAACGCGAGCGTGCATGCCGCCGAGGGGGACGACCGCCTCCACGGCTACGCGGCCGGATGACCGTGGACCGGCACGCCACGCGCCTGTGGCTCGCGCGTGCGGTCGCCTGGTCGCTGCTGTTCGGCGGCTGGACCGTGCTCGGCGCGGTGGGTCACGAGGCGGCCCGGGCGGGCATGCTGCCGGGCCTGCCGCTGGCCGCCTGGCTCGCGTCGATCGGCCTGCTGCTGGCGCTCGGCATGCGCCGAGCCACTTCGATGCGCGCCCTGACGGCCGGCCTGGCCGGCGCGGCGCTGCTCGCCGCCGCTGCCCTGTCCGCCGTGCAGGGTGCCGCGCCCGCGCCGCTGCTGGGGGTCGCGTTCGGCTGGGCGGCGCTGCTGGTGCTCGCTTCGCGCCTGGTCAAGGCGCTGCGGGCTGGCCTGCCGCGCGGCACCCCGGCTCCGATCGGCCCCGCGCTCGCCGGTGCGGCGATCGCATGGACGGTCTGCGGCGACCCGCTGCGCGCGGCGGCGCAGTCACCGCTCGCGGCGGGCTGGCTGCTCGCATCGGCCGCGCTGCTGCTGGCGCTCGCCCCGCGCGGCGCGCCGCCGGTGACCGGCTGCGCGGCCGGCCTGTTCGACTGCTCGCTGCCCCTCCCCCGGGGCGGCTGGGGGCGTGCGGCCGACTGGCCGCTGCACGCCGCGGCGCTCGTGATGCTGCCGATGATGGCGGCGCTGCCCGAGATGGCCGAGCGCTGCGCCGCCGACGGGCTGACGGCCCGCGCCGTGGCCGCGCTGCACTTCGCCTCGATGGTCGGTCCGGCCTGGCTGCTCGGGGACCGGCTCGGCCACTGGCCGCGCGCACGCCTCGCGGGCGTCGTGGCGGCCTGCCTCGGCGCGGGCGGCATCGCGATCGCACTGGGCGAGCACCGCGGGGCGCTGCTCGCCGGCATGCTGCTGCACGGCGTGGCCTGGAGCCTCGCCTGGGCCGGCCCGATGCTCGCCCGCGACGCGCGGGCCCGCGGGCCGATGCCAGCGACGCGGCAGTGCGTCACCGCACTCGCCACCGCCGCCGCGGTCCTGCTGCTGGCCGGCGCCGTCGCCAGCGCCGGCACCGATGCCCTGCGCCTCGCCCACGGGGCGCTCGCGGTGCTGGCGCTCGCAGGACTCGTGCTCGCACGCCGGTCCGTCCCGACGATGCAGGGCTGAAGACCCGGCGGTCCGGTGGCTCAGCGGCGCGACGCGCCGATCCCGGCGGCGGCGGCCGGAGCCACGGGCTTCGCCGCTGCCCGCGCCCGGTCGAACTCCGGTCCCCAGGACGGGTGTCCGGTCTCGGCGGGCGCGAGCTCGAACGACGGATCGAGCGCCAGCAGCGCGTCGAAGCTGCGCCGGCACGCCGGGCGCCGGCCGGCGACGCACTGCGCGAAGGCCAGCGTCTTGAGCGACTGCGCGCGCACCGCGGGACCGTCGGCGACGATCTCGGGCGACTCCTGGATCATCCGGATCGCCTCGGCGAACTTGCCCTGCTCGAACTGCGCGACCGCGCGATCGAGCGTCTTGCGGCCCTCGGTGGGTTCGGGGGGGCGCACGGGCACGGCGGGCACGGCGGCGCCCGCGCCCTGCGCACCGGTGCCGACCGCGCCACCGTCCGCGCCCGGCTGGGCCAGGCCCGCGCAGCCGGCGAGCACCAGCGTCGCCGAGACCGTCACGAACGTTACCAGTCGGCGCGTCATCGTTTCTCCTGGGACGTGAAGCGGTGGTTCAGGTCCAGCGTCTGGCCGGCCTTTGCGTCGAGCCGGCGCACGACGGTCTCGCCGCCGGGGTTGCGCAGCTCGATGCGGCGCTCGCCGGGGGCGAGCGGGATCGACATGGTGGGCGGCGTGACGGCGCGCTTGCTGCCGTCGACCCACACCTCGGCCCAGGGCGACACCGACAGGCGCAGCGTCGCGGGCTTCGGGGGCGCCGGGCGGGCGGCCGCGGGGCCCGAGGCGGGCCCGCCGGACGGATCGGGCGGCAGGAGCACCGCGGCCCGCTCGTCGATCGGCAGGTCCGACGGGGCGCTCGGCGGCTCGGCGGTCAGCCACATGCCGACGCTCACCGCCAGGACGGCCAGCATCGCCACGGTGGCGATCGACAGGCCGAGGATGCGGCGCGCGCGGCTGCGGTCGGCGGCACGCCGCCCGCTGCGGCGGCGCCGGTCGGTGCCGTCGTGCACGGTGGCGTCCTCGGCCGCGGCGCGCGCGGCCTCGAGGGGGTCGACCGCCAGGCCCAGGCGCTCGCGCAGGGCGGCGGCCGTGGCCGGACGGTCCTCGGGGCGCAGCGCCATCGCCGCGTCGATCGCGGCGCAGAACTGCGGACCGATGCGATCCGGGCTGCGCTGGGAGAGCGCCACGCGGGTGTCGCGCATCACGCGCATCGGCGACGGCGGCGGTGCCTCGCCGCAGGCGGCGTGGTGCAGCATCGCGCCCAGCGCGTAGACGTCGGACCAGGGTCCGACCGGGCAGTCGGGATCGTGCGCGTACTGCTCGATCGGCGCGTAGCCGGCCTTGAGCATCACGGTGGTGGCGCGCACGCGGTCGCCGATCTCTCGCCGCGCGGCGCCCAGGTCGAGCAGCACCGCGCCCGCGTCGGGACGCAGGATCACGTTGTCGGGCGCCACGTCGCGATGGATCGTCCCGGTGGCGTGCAGCGCGGCGAGCGCGCCCAGCAGCGGCTCGGCGATCGCGCGCAGCGCGGCCTCGTCGAGCCCGTCGGGATGGCAGGCGATCACGCGCTCGAGGGTCGGCCCCTCGTACAGCGGCATCGCCATGTAGGCGGTGCCCTGCTCCTCCCAGGCGTCGAGCACCTCGACCAGCGCGGGATGGCGCACCCGCGCCAGCAGCCGAGCCTCCTCGACGAAGGCCCGCAGGCCCGCGGCGTAGGTCTCGGCGCCGCCGGGCGCGACCGCGCCGAGCGAGCCGTCCTCGCGGCGCGCGGCGAGCTGCGCCGGCAGGTATTCCTTGATCGCGACCGCCGGGCCGCCGGCGCCGTCATCGGCCCGGTAGACGATGCCGAAGCCCCCCTGGCCGAGCACGCCGCTCACGCGCCAGCCGCGCAGCGGTGCGCCTTCGGGCAAGGGCAGCGGCGGGCCCGCGATCACGACCGGCGCATCCGGCGGCGGCGCATCCAGGGGCGGCGCCTGCAGGCGGGCGTTCATCGGGCCGTCTCCGCGTGGCGGGCGGCGTCGCGCGCAACCTCCGCGCGCTGCGCGGTGCCGGCGGCATGCGACACGGCGGCGCGCGCCTCCTGCAGCGGCGCGAGCCTCACTGGCCGCTCCAGCCAGGTCTCGATCGCCACCGGCCGCTCGAAGAGATAGCCCTGCGCGTAGTCGACGTCGAGCTCGAGCAGCGTGCGCAGCGTCGCCGGTTCCTCGACCCATTCGGCCAGGCAGCTCATGTCGAGCTCGTGGGCGAGCCGCGCGATCGCCTGCACGATGCCGCGCTGGCGCGGATCGCGCTCGACGCCGACGACGAACTGTCCGTCGATCTTGATCATGGAGGCGGGCAGGTGCTTGAGGTAGGCGAAGGAGGTGTAGCCGGCGCCGAAGTCGTCGAGCGCGATCGAGGCACCGGCCTCGCGGAACGCGTCGATGAAGCGCCGTGCGCCGCGCAGGTCGTAGACGGCCACCGCCTCGGTGATCTCCAGCAGCAGCTTGCCGGCGATGTCGCGGTGCCCGCGCAGCATCGCGACCGCATCGCGCACGAAGCGCTCGTCGTTCAGCGAGGGGCCGCTCAGGTTGACGGCGTAGAACTCGACGCCGGCGGCATGCTCGGGATGGGCCGCGAGATGCTCGACGGTCTGCTCCAGCACGAACCGGTCGATCAGCGGCATGCCGCCCGAGCGTTCGGCGGCCTCGAGCAGCCGCGCCGGACCCTCGATGCGCCCGTCGTCGCCGAGCGTGCGCAGCAGCACCTCGAACGAGCACGGGCGTGCCGCGCGGATCGGCACGATCGGCTGGGCGAACAGCCGCAGCCGCTCGACCGGCAGCCGCGTCTTGAGCAGCGAGCCGAGCCGCACGACCTCGCGCAGCTCGTCCAGGGCCTTGGCGTCGGGGCGCACCGCGGTGATCCGCGCGCGGCCGCCGCGCTTGCTGCGCGCGCAGGCCTCGTCGGCCAGCGCCAGCGCCTCGCGGGTGCGCATCGGCGCGGCCACCTCGACGACGCCCAGACTCGCCTCCACCGACAGCCGCAGGCCGTCGCCGAGGAAGGGCGAGGCGGTCAGCGCCTCCAGCATCTCGACCGCCACCCGACGGGCCGAATCCAGGTCGTGGCCGGGCAGCAGCGCGACGTACTCGTCGCCGCCGATCCGCGCGAGCGCAGCGTCCTCGGGCAGCACCGCATCGAGCCGCTCGGCGACCTCGACCACCACCACGTCGCCCACGCCGTGGCCGAACACGTCGTTGATCGCCTTGAACCGGTCGAGGTCGATGTACACGAGGGCGGCCGGACCGGACGCCTCGCCCGCCAGCAGCCCGTCGAGCGCACGCTCGAGGCCGCGGCGGTTGAGCCGCTCGGTCAGCACGTCGTGGTGTGCCATGTACTCGAGCGACTCGGTCATGCGGCTGCGCTCGGACACGTCGACCAGCGAGATCTCGACCGCGTCGCCGACCGCCGAGGCATCGACTGTCCAGACCCGCTGGGCGTCGCCGGTGCCGGCGCGCAGCTCGACCCGGTGCAGGCCGCGGCGCGCCACCTCGGCGAGCAGCGAGGCGGCCGGCGCCTCGCCCATCACCATCGCGAGCGTGTTGACCCGGCCCTTGCGCAGCCGGTCGGCGAAGCCGATGTCGGCACGGTCGTTCCAGCGCAGCACGGTGCCCGCGGCGTCGGTCGAGACCAGCGCGACCGGCGCGCTGTAGTAGAGGTGGCGATAGTGGCGTGCGGACTCGATCGCCCGACGGTGGGCGTCGTCGACCCCGGGCGTGCCGGACGCGTCGAGGCGCGCCCCGGCGCCGAAGCGCGCGAGATGCGCGACGGCCGAGGCGAGCGAGCTCAGCGGCGAAGGCCGCCGGCTGGCCGGAGCGGTATCCGGTGGGCTGTCCAAGCTGGCTCCAGGGGGGAATCGGACACGTGGGCACGGCGGACCGCGACCCTTGCGTGCAACGAGTCTCCCCCTGCGCCACCCGCCGGCGACAGGTGCGCCGGACGACCGGCGGCTCGACGGGAACACACGGTCACGGCTGTCTCAGCGGTCGCACGGTCGGCCGCCGGCCGGACCGACGGACTGGAGGAGCGGCGGACAGACGGACAGCCGGACCGGTCAGTAGGTGATGCTGCCGACGCTGGTGCCGCCGCAGACGTACAGCGACTGGCCGGTCACGAAGCCGTTGTCGGGCGACGCGAAGAACAGCACCGCGCGCGCCACGTCGTCGGGCAGGCCGACCCGCCCGACCGGGATCTTCGCGGCGGTCGCCTCGAGCGCGGCCTGCTCGCGCGGGATCACCTCGTGGAACATGTCGGTCACCACCGGCCCCGGGGCGACGACGTTCGCGGTGATGCCGTCGCGGCCGAGCTCGAGCGCCCAGGTGCGGGCCAGCCCGAACATGCCGGACTTGGTCGCCGAATAGGCCGTGCGCGTGGCCAGGCCGAGCGCGGCGCGCGAGGACACCAGCACGATGCGGCCGAAGCGCCGGCGCCGCATCTCGGGCAGCGCGGCCTGCACCAGCACCAGCGGCGCCGACAGGTGCAGCGCGGTCAGCGCCTCGAGGTCCTCGACGGTCACGTCGGCGAGCAGCGCCGGGCGCATCGCGCCCGCGTTGTGCACGATGCCGGTGACCGGGAAGCGCGCGCAGACCTCGAGCGCGGCGGCACGGGTCGCGGCGACGTCGCCGAGGTCGACCTCGACCGAATGCAGCGCCGGATGGTCGATCTCGGTGGGGCGCCGCGACATCGACACCACGCCCCATCCTGCGTCGAGCAGGTGGGTGCAGATCGAAGCGCCGATGCCGGCGCTGCCGCCGGTGACGATCGCGACGCGTGCGGGCATGGCGGGAGACTCGGTGGGGGTCACGATGGGCGGGCTCCGGGCGCGCGGACGCGCGGGCTCAGTGCGGGCGCTTCTTCAGCGCGCGCGTGTCGATGCAGGCCGGCGTGCCGGGCAGCGTCGCGGCCAGTGCGCGGAGCTCGCCGCGCTGCACCTTCTGCGTCGGCGTGAGCGGCAGCGCGTCGACGAAGGCGACCCAGCCGGGCGCCTTGAAGTAGGCCAGGTGCTCTATGCAGAGCGCAACCAGCGCCTGCGCGAGACCGGCGCGCGCATCCGCGTCGAGCGGCCCGGCCGGCACCACGCAGGCGAGTACCTCGTCGCCGCGCACCGCGTCGGGCGTGGCCGCGACCGCCACCTCGCGCACGCCCGGATGCCGGCGCAGCACCGACTCGACCTCGACCGCGGCGATGTTCTCGCCGCTGCGGCGGATCACGTTCTTGCGTCGATCGACGAAGTACAGGTGGCCCTCGGCGTCGCGGCGCACCACGTCGCCGGTGTGGAACCAGCCGCCTGCCCATGCCTCGGCGGTGGCCTGCGGATCCTTCAGGTATTCGCGGAAGAAGCCCCGGCGCGGGTCCTCGCCGGCGGCGCGGACCAGCAGCTCGCCCGGCATGCCCTCGGGCACGTCGGCGCCGGACTCGTCGACGAGACGCAGCTCGAGCGCCGGGGCGGCGCGGCCGAAGCACGACTGACCGACGTGACGCGGCTCGTGGTTGGCGATCACCACCGCGCCGGCGCCGGTCTCGGTCATCGCCCAGGCCTCGAGCAGCGGGAAGCCGAAGCGTGCCTCGAAGGCCGCCTGGTGGCGGCGGTCGACGCCCGCACCGAAGCCGAAGCGCACGGCGTGCGCGCGGTCGGCGGGCGAGGCCGGCGCGCCGAGCAGCATCGCCGGCATCACCCCGAGGTAGTGGACGATGGTCGCG
>JBIIPQ010000170.1:0-9016 GCA_044342535.1 Burkholderiaceae bacterium | reverse complement strand
CATCAGCCTGCGCCGCCCGATGCGGGCCGAGCCGGATTCGAACGGGGCGTCGCCGACCGCGGCGGCTCCCTGGCGGAGCTGGACGTGTCTGCTTCGAAGCTTCATGCAGCCTCCTCGTCGGTGCGGTCGCACGCGCCATCTTCCCCCGGCGCGGGCCGCCTGTCGACCGCGCCGAGACCGCGCCGCAGCACCCGGCGAGCGAGGCGGGCCGCCCGGTCGCTGTGATAGCCTCGACGCCCATGGTCACGCCCGCAGATGCCTGCCGCATCGAGCCTCGCGACGGGGCGGACGCGCTGGTGCTGTCGGGCGCGTGGCGCCTCGCGGATGCCGGCACGCTCGATGCCGCGCTGGCCGCGCTCGGCGAGCGGCTCGGCCGGGTCGGCGCGATCGACGGTGCGCCGCTCGAGGCGATCGACACCGCCGGCGCCCTCGTGGTGCTGGCGAGGCTGCGGGCCGCCGGCGTCGACGCGACCCGCATCGCGCTGACCGGCTTCGACGCGCGCCACGCGCGCATCGTCGAGGTCGTGCGCGCCCGCCTGCCCTCGGCCGAGGCCCCGGTGCGCGCCGTCGCGTACACGGGCCTCGCCCGGCTGGGCGAATCGGCCCACCGGTTCGGCCAGCTCCTGCTCGGTCACGTCGGCTTCTTCGGACGGGTGGTGGTCGAGCTGCTCGGCACGCTGCGCCGCCCGTCGACCCTGCGACGCCACGAGCTCGCCGCCCAGCTCGCGCAGGTGGGCGTGACGGCGCTGCCGGTGGTCGCGCTGGTGGCCGGCCTGATCGGCGTGGTCTTCGCCTACCTGCTCGGCCTGCAGGCCGAGCTCTACGGCGCGAACATCTTCGTGGTCGACGGCGTGGCGCTCGGCATGACGCGCGAGTTCTCGCCGCTCATCGTCGCGACCATCGTGGCTGGCCGCTCGGGCGCCGCCTTCACCGCCCAGCTCGGCACGATGAAGCTGACCGAGGAGATCGACGCGATCCGCACCCTCGGGCTGTCGGCCGAGCGCGTGCTGGTGGTGCCGCGGGTGCTGGCGCTGATGATCGCGCTGCCGCTGCTGGTGTTCGTCGGCGACGTCGCGGGCCTGGTCGGCGCGATGGGCATCGCCACCGCCATGCTCGACGTCACGCCGCACACCTTCGTCGAGCGGCTGCACGTCGCGCTCGACCCGTCGCATTACCTGATCGGGCTGGGCAAGGCGCCGTTCTTCGCCCTCGCGATCGCGGTGATCGGCTGCCGGATGGGCATGGACGTCGACCGCGACACCCGGTCCATCGGCATCAACACCACGTCCACCGTCGTGCAGGGCATCGTCGCGGTGATCGTGCTCGACGCGGTGTTCGCCGTGCTCCTCCAGCGGATGGGCTGGTGAGCGGGGGCCCGGTCGTCAAGGTGCGCGACGGCGATGCCGCACCCGTCGAGACCGTGGTCGAGCTGCGCGGCGTCACCACGCGCTTCGGCAGCCAGGTGGTGCACGACGGCCTCGACCTCGACGTGCGCCGCGGCGACCTGGTGGCGCTGATCGGCGGCAGCGGCAGCGGCAAGTCGGTGCTGCTGCGCGAGATCATCGGGCTGCACCGGCCCGATGCGGGCGAGGTGAAGCTGCTCGGGACCGACGTCTGGCGCGCGCCGCAGGACGCGCTCGCGGCGGTGCGGCGACGTTTCGGGATGATGTTCCAGGAAGGCGCGCTGTTCTCCTCGCTCGACGTCGCCACCAACGTCGCGACGCCGCTGCGCGAGCACCTCGACCTGCCCGAACCGCTCGTCGATCAGCTGGTGCAGCTGCGGCTCGCGCTCGCCGGGCTGCCGCCGGACGCTGGCGCCAAGCTGCCGAGCCAGCTCTCGGGCGGCATGAGGAAGCGCGCGGCCATCGCGCGCGCGCTCGCCCTCGAGCCCGAGGTGCTGTTCCTCGACGAGCCGACCTCGGGCCTGGACCCGATCACCGCACGCGCGTTCGACGCGCTGCTCGCGTTCCTGAACCGTGACCTGGGCATCACCGTGCTGGTGGTGACGCACGACCTCGACACGCTGTTCGGCATCGCACGGCGGGTCGTGGTGCTCGGCCGCGGCCGCGTGATCGCCGACGGGACGCTCGACGAGGTCGTTCGCGTCGACGACCCGTGGATACAATCGTACTTTTCTTCGCGCGCCACTCCGGCCGCGCCCTCCCCCTCCGACCCGACCGCCCCCGTGAAGCGCGATGGAGCCTGAAGCCCGATACACCCTGATCGGCGCCGTGCTGCTGGCGCTGATCGTCGCCGCGATCGGGGTGTTCGTCTGGCTCACCAGCTCGGGCCGTGCGTCCGACTACCGGTTCTACACGGTGTACTTCGAGCGCCAGTCGCTCGAGGGCCTGCAGATCGGCGGCGACGTGAACATGCGCGGCGTGAAGGTCGGCCGCGTCGAGGACTACACCATCGCGCGCGCCAACATCAACCGCGTGGCGGTCAAGGTGCGCGTCGCGCGCGAGACCCCAGTCAGCGAGAACACCACCGCGGTCGTCGCCCGCAACGTCCTCACCGGCATCGCGCGGATCAACCTCGAGACGCCCGGCACCCCCGGCCCCGAGCTGGTCGCGGTGATCGCGGGCGAGCGCTATCCGGTCATCCCCGAGGGCACCTCGAACCTCGATCAGATCGCCGACGCGGTCAGCCGGCTCGCGGTGCAGGCCGACTCCGCGCTCGAGAACCTGAACCGCGTGCTCGGTCCGCAGAACCAGCAGGCCGTGGCCGACGCGCTGACCGCCGTGCGCGACCTGTCCACCGGGCTAAGCAAGCGGCTCGACTCGCTCGACGACACCGCGAAGAGCGTGCGCCGCACGGCCGACGCGTTCGCACGCTCGAGCCGCGAGATCTCGCAGGCGGTCGATCGCGTGGCGAGCACCGTCGAGCCCGTCGGGCGCACTGCGGGCGAGGCGTTGCGCGAGGCGCAGACCACGCTGCGCGAGTTCACGCGCAGCAGCCAGTCGCTCGAGCGCGAGCTGCTCTCGGCCGTGCAGCGGCTCGAGCGCGACACCGGCGGCCTAGCCCGACGGGCCGACGACGCGGTCGACATCGGCGTGCACGAGCTGCGCGCGACCAGCGAGGAACTGCGCTCGAGCGTCGAGCTGATCACGCGCACCCTCGACCGGCTGCAGGATCCGAAGGCGCTGCTGCTCGGCCCGAGCACCCGTCAGATGGGTCCGGGCGAGGAGGATCGGCGATGAGGACGGGCACCGGGTGCGGCGATGGCGGCGATGCCGAGCGCGATGTCGGGCACCGCGTGGTGACCGGCAGGTCGACGGTCGGGCGGTCGCGTCGTGCGCTGCTGCGGGCCGGCGCCGCGTGGGCCGCGCTGCCGCTCGCCGGTCTCGCCGGCTGCGGCGTACTCACCAGCACGGCGCCGCGCTTCGACTTCTACGTGATCGAGGACCTGCGGCCGGCGGTGGGGTCGGGCTCGGCACCGGTCTCGACGCCGCCTCGGGTCGACCGCACGCTGCTGCTGACCTCCGGCCCGACCCAGGCCCTCTTCGACAGCGACCGCATCGTCTTCACCCGCGACGGTGCCAGTCGGGCCTACTACCAGTACTCGAACTGGAGCGAGCGTCCGGGGCGCCGGATCGTGTCGCTCGCCGAGGCGCGGCTCGCGCAGGGGGGCGGCTTCAGGGCGGTCGCGCAGACGGTGGCCGGCGTGCGCGGCGACCAGGTGCTCAGCCTGAGGCTCGACGAGCTGGTGCATGACGACTCGGTCTCGCCGGGCATGCTCAGGCTCGCCGTCACTGCGGAACTCCTCGACTGGCGCACCCGCACGATCGCTGCACGGCGCACGTTCTCGCGGACCGCCAGCGTCGGCTCGCAGGATGCGAAGGGCGCGGCACAGGCCGCGAACGTCGCGGTCACCGAGCTGCTCGACGAGCTCGCGACGTGGACCGAGACGCGCGTGGCCGCGATTCCGCTCCAGGCGTCCCGCCCCTGATGCCGTCCGTGCCCGCGCTTCCGGCCGAAGGACGGCCCGTCGCCGCGTCGGCAGCCGCCTCGTCGCGCAGCCAGGCGATGAAGGCCTGTGCCGTCGGATCGCTCCGCGCACGCCGCGCCGCGGCCAGGTAGTAGCCCCGCGGCGAGACCGCCGCGCGCCGGAACGGCGCCACCAGCCGCCCGTCACGGATCGCATCGCGCACCAGCGGCAGCCGGCCGAGCGCGACGCCCTGCCCCGCGATCGCGGCCGCCACCAGCAGGTCGTACTGGCTGAAGTGCAGCGTCGCCGCGGGGGCCAGGTTCGGCAGACCGACCGCCTCCAGCCAGACCGGCCACTCGGCGGCGGCCGCCGCCACGCCCTGCTCCATCGTGATCAGCAGCACATGGCGTGCGAGGTCGGCCGGCTCGCGCAGCGGCCTCGCCGGATCGCGCGCGAGCGCCGGCGCGCACACCGGCTGCACCTCCTCGCCGAACAGCGGCTCGCCCAGCGCCCGGTCGCGTGGCATGAAGCGGACCGCCACGTCGATGTCCTCGCGTTCGATGTCCATCATGCGGTTGGCCGCGGCGATGCGGACATCGACCTCGGGGTGCGCCGCGGTGAAGCGCGGCAGTCGCGGGACCAGCCACAGCGACGCGAAGCCCACGGTGGTGGTGACCGTCAGGCTGCGCCGCCCAACGGCCGGACGCAGCCTGTGCACCGTGTCGCGCAGCCGCTCGAGCACGTCGACCGTCGTGCGGAACAGCGACTGTCCGGCATCGGTCAGCGCGAGCGCCCGATGGCGGCGCTCGAACAGCACCACGCCCATGTGCGACTCGAGCGCGGCGATCTGCCGGCTGACCGCCGACTGGGTGAGGAACAGCTCGCCGGCCGCGCGCGTGAAGCTGAGCGTGCGGGCCGCAGCCTCGAAGCTGCGCAGCAGCTCGAGCGGCGGCAGGTCGGTCCGGGGCAGCGGCATGGGACGATTCTAGCCCGCTCTTCGCATGCGCTCACGGAATGCCTGACCTTCCGAACGAACGTTCGACGCGGGCTGACTCGAGGCGCAGGATGCCTGCATCGGCCAGTGAGGCCAGGGAGATGGACATGGATCTGCGCACGACACCGCTTCGGATGGAACTGGATCGCGGCCAGACGCTGGGACTCTCGGATGCGCGGGGCGCATCCGTATCGGTTCATGCCGGAGAAGTCTGGGTCACGCAGGAAGGCGATCGCGCCGACCGCGTGCTCGGTGCCGGCGAGCGGCTGGTGCTGGAGCGCGACGGGCTCGCGGTGCTTCAGGCGCTGGCCGATGCGCGGGTGGCGATCGGGCCGGTGCCGGGCGCGGTCGCCGCGGCCGGGGCCTCGTCGAGGCCCGCGATGCGGATGCCGCGGCGCTGGTACGTCGGCGCCTCGAACGCCGCATAGCCGCGGCCGCCGCCCGCGGCCGACCGGGCGCGGCGCTCGGGCGGACCGGACGGATCGAGCAGCTCGAGCACGGCGTCGGAGAACAGCGCGAGCAGCGGGCGGGAGGCGGCAGCGACGGGGTGACGGGGCATCGGGAAGCTCCTGGAGAAGACGTGTCCAGGATGAGCGGCCGATGGCTCGTGAGGTGAGCCAGGCGCTGCGGCGCCCGACCCGGGATCTCGATTCAGTCGGTCGCCACGTCGTGCGCGAGCCGGTCCTGCTCCAGGCGTGCCGCGGCCGCGCGGCGATACCCCTCGAGCGCCGTCTCGAGCTCGGCCGCGACCCGATCACGCAGCGCGTCGGGCGCCAGCACCTCGACCGAAGCGCCGTGCTTGAGGACCTCCATCATCAGCTCGCGGGGGTCGTTGTACGGCAGCTCGAGCACCCAGCGCCCGGCCTCGTCGAAACGGCCGCGCTGCTGCGGATGCCAGACCTCGGCCGAGACCCAGCGCGCCCGCTCGGGCGCGAACCGCAGGCTCGCCCAGGTCACCTGGCGTCCGGAGAAGATGCCGTAGCCGCTTTCCATGACCTCGGCGAGCGCGGCCCGCTCGACGTCGCGGGCGGCGGTGTCCAGCGGCTCGGCACGGACGATGGCATCGATCGAGAAGCTGCGGATGTCCTGCCGCAGGTGGCACCAGGCGAGCAGGTACCAGTTCTCGCGATAGAAGACGAGCTGCTGCGGCGAGACGTCGCGCTCGGTGGTCTCGTCGGACTGGCGCGAGTAGTGGGCCAGGCGCAGCTGCCGCCGCCCGAGCGTGGCCGAGGCGACGGTCTCGAAGTGCTGGACGGCGAGCCTGCGACGCGCCGCGGTCACGATCCGCACGCGCTGCTCGACCTCCTCGGCGCTGTGGTCGGCACTGCCCAGCAGCGCACGCAGCCGCGCCTGCAGCGGCCTGACCTGGGCGCCGAGCAGACCGGGCTGCAGCTCGGCGAGCAGCTGCTGCATCATCAGCAGCGCATGGGCCTCGGAGGCGTTGAACCACAGCCCCGGCAGCGCGAAGGCCGGCCCGCCCGCGGGCTCGGCATAGCGGTAGCCCCCCTCGAAGCGGTCCCATTCGATCGGCGCGTTCAGCCGGTCGCGCATGTACTCGAGGTCGCGCTTGAAGGTGGCGCGCGACACCGACAGCGACTCGAGGAAGCGCTCGATCGGCACCGCATGGCCCGACTGCAGCAGCTGGTCGATCTGGTAGAAGCGTTCGGTGCGGTCCATCGCTCAGGCCGCCTCGGCGTCGGCCGCGGGCTCCGGCGGCCCCTGGCGCAGCTCGGTGACCGACACCGCACCCGCCGGCAGCACACGGCGGGCGAGGTCGACCAGGTGCGCATGGTGCGTGAAGTACACCACCTGGTTGCGCTCGCCGAGTTCGGCCAGCCCCTGCAGCGCGCGCGCCGCGCGCCCGTCGTCGAAGGTCATCAGCACGTCGTCGAGCAGCAGCGGCACCGGCGGCGCCGCGCCCAGGCGCACGTCGATCGCGGCCAGCCTCAGCGCGAGGAACAGCGCATCGGCCGTGCCCTCGCTCAGCTGCTCCACCAGCAGCCGCGTGCCGTCGTCGCGCTCGGCGAGCAGCACCTGCCGGTCGCCGGCCCAGTCGGGCCGCAGCGCCCCCCAGCGACCGCCGGTGATCCGCGCGAACCAGCGCGAGGCCGCCGCGAGCAGCGGCCCCTGCACACGCTGCGCATGGCGCTGCACGGCCTGCTCGAGCAGTTCGCGAGCGAGCCGAAGCCGCGCGACGTCGACCGCCAGCCGCGCCGAGGCGGCGAGCCGCTCGCGCACCGCCTCGGCCGCGCGCGCGGCCGCGCCATCGCCGTCCGCCGCATCGAGCGCGGCCTGCGCGCGGGTGCGCTCGGCGAGCGCGGTATCGCGGCTGGCCGCCTGCTCGGCGATCGACCGGGCGAGCGCCTCGCGCTCGGCATGCCATGTCGCCTCGTCGGAGGCCGCGACCTCGGCGAGGAGCAGCGCGTGGGCCGCGCCGGTGGCGGCCCGCACGGTGGCCTCGGTACGCTCGGCCTCGCCGAGCGCGGCACGGCGCGCATCGCTGCGCAGCACCGCGTCCGCCAGCAGCGCGACATCGCCGACGCCGGCCTGCAGGCGCAGCGCATCGAGCCCGGCGAGGGCTTCTTCGCGGCGCCGGCCGGCGGCCGCCAGGCCGGTCTGCAGGGTCGTCAGCTCGCCCTGCAGCCGCACGCGCACCTCGTGCGCCCGCTGCGCCTCGGCGAGTGCCGTGCCGCAGTTGGCGACGAACGCGGACTCCGCGTCGCGCGCGGGTGCCGCCACGCCCAGGCGCTGCGCGAGCACGGCGGCTTCGACGCGGAAGGCCTCGAGCCGGTCATCGGCGATGCGTCGCCCACGCTCGGCCCCTTCCCAGGCCGCGAGTGCGTCGCGCAGCGTGTCGAAAGCCTCGAGCCGGGCCTCGAGCGCCGCGCAGGCGACATCGGCCTCGAGCGCGAGCGCGGCGGCGAGCTCGGCCCAGGCCGGCGCCGCCGCGGCGAGCGATGCGTCGAGCCCCTCGAGCGTCAGGATGCGGTCGGCCAGGTCCTGCCGGTCGCGCTCGTGTGCATCGCTCAGCCGGCGGTGCTCGCCGGCGGCGAGGCGCGCCTCGTCGATCACCGCTCGGCCGTGCGCGAGCCGGCCGGCCAGCGTCGGCAGCGCGGGCGGCGGGCGCCGCAGCGCCTGCCAGGCCTCGTCCAGCAGGCCGAGGTGGCGGGCGATGCCCGCCTCCACCGCATGCAGCTCGACGGCGAGCTCGTCGCGGGCCCGCAGTGCATCGAGCACGCGGGCGTGACGGGCGATGCGGTCCGGCCAGTCGGCCGGCTCGAGCGGCGGCAGGCGGTCAGCTTCGAGCCGCGCGCGCCACGCGCCATCGGCCTCGGCCTGGACCGCCTCGGCCTGCGCGAGCGCCTCGTGCTGCGCGGCGATGCGCGCGTCGGTGGCGGCGATGCGCATCGCGAGGGACTCGATCTCGGCGATCCGGGCCGCGTCGTCGAAGCGCGCATCGGCCAGGCGGTCGGCATCGCCGATGGCCGCCTCGAGTGCCGCGAACGCCCGGCCGCGCGGCGCATCGTCGGACGCGCCACGCGCCTCGTGCAGGCGGGCCTCGCGCGCCGCGCGGGCAGCGAGGAGCGTGTCGCGGCCCACCAGCGCCCGCTGCCCGACGAGGGCCTCGCGCGCCGCGCGCAGCGGCGCGACCTCGCCGAGCGCCGCGTCGATCCGCTCGCGCAGCGCGTCGAGACCGGCACGCCGGGTTCGCGCGCCCTGCGCCGCCCGCTCGATCTCGGGCGCCGATGGCAGCGCGAGGCGCGCCAGCGCCCGGACGTCGGGCTCGCCGAGCGCCGCCGCCTGGGCGGTCAGCGCGTCGTCCTCGACGTCGAGGCGCGCGCGCAGCGTCGCGGCGCGACGCTCGAGATCGCCGTCGGCGGCGACCGCCTCGAGCGCCGCGGCGAGCACCGAGCCGTCGACCGGCGCCTGCGCCGCCTGCAGCGCGGCGCGCGAGCGCTCGAGCGTGCGCTCGGCCAGATCGCGGGCCGCCGCCGCATCGGTGCGCCGGCCGTCGAGGGCGCGGCGCGCGGCGGCCAGCCGGCGGGCCTCGGTGACCACCGCCCGCGGCGGCGACAGCGCGTCGGCGCGCGCGG
>JBIIPQ010000542.1:0-2738 GCA_044342535.1 Burkholderiaceae bacterium | reverse complement strand
CCCGTACATGGCCTTCGCGGCGATGATGATGGCGGGCCTGGATGGCGTGCAGAACAAGATCCACCCGGGCGAGGCGGCGGACAAGAACCTGTACGACCTGCCGCCGGAAGAGGACGCGAAGATCCCGACCGTGTGCTCGTCGCTCGACATGGCGCTCGACTACCTCGATCGCGATCGCGAGTTCCTGACCCGCGGTGGCGTGTTCAGCGACTCCATGCTCGACGCGTACATCGCGCTGAAGATGGAGGAGGTCACCCGCTTCCGGATGACCACCCACCCGGTCGAGTTCGACATGTACTACTCGCTCTGATCGGAGACGATCGGCGCATGGCCCGGCCGCCCGCGAGGCGCGTCCGGGCCGACGAAGGGGGCGGGTGACCGCCCCCTTTTGCATTAAACTGCGCCCATGCTTCGACCCCTCTGTCGTTCTCGGCCGGCGTGCCTGCTGATCGCCGCGATCGCTGCGATCCCCATGGCTGCGCAGGCGCAGGTCTGGCGCTGCGAGTCGCCGGGCGGTGGCGTCGAATACAGCAACAATGCGTCGAGCAGCCGCGACGCACGGTGCCGGGCGGTCGACCTGCCCAACCTGACGACCATTCCCGCGCCCAAGCTGCCCGCGCCGTCCGGCGCCGCGAAGGGCGGGGCGGCCGCCACGCCTACGCCCGCCGGCTTCCCCCGCGTCGATGCCGGCGCCCAGCGCTCCCGGGACCTCGATCGGCGCCGCATCCTCGAGGACGAGCTGCGCAAGGAGGAGGCCCGACTCGGCGAGCTGCGTGCCGAGTTCAACGGCGGCGAGCCGGAGCGGCGCGGCGACGAGCGCAACTACCAGAAGTATCTCGACCGCGTGCAGCGGCTCAAGGACGACATCGCGCGCTCCGAGAGCTCGGTCGCCTCGCTCAAGCGTGAGATGACCTCGCTTCGCGACTGAGCGTGATCCGATGACGCCGACCTCCCGCCTGCCGGAGGGCACGGACCGGCGCCGCCAGCCGGCCTCGCGCCTGGCCGGCCTGGACCTGCTCGCCTGCGCCGTCGTGCTGCTCGACGACCAGGGGCACACCACCTTCCTCAACCAGGCGGCCGAGCAGCTGTTCGAGCTGCCGCAGCGCGTGATCGAGGGGGCGGCGTTCGCCCGGCAGTTCAGCAACGGCGGCATCATCGACAGCCTGCTCGCCGAGGCCTGCAACAACGCGTTCGGCCAGAAGCGCCAGGACATCACGTTGCACCGGATCGGCCGCGAGCCGCTCGCCGTGCACTGCGTGGCGGTGGTGCTCGAGAGCGACCTGGGTTCGCTGCTGCTCGAGTTCCGCGAGATCGACCAGCGCATCCGCATCGACCGCGAGTCGCGGATGGTGGAGTCGGTGCGGGTCAACCGGGAGCTGGTGCGCAACCTCGCGCACGAGATCAAGAACCCGCTCGGCGGCATCCGCGGCGCGGCGCAGCTGCTCGAATCCGAGGTCGGCGGCTCCAGCCTGCGCGAGTACACCCAGGTCATCATCAAGGAGGCCGACCGGCTGTAGACGCTGGTCGATCGCCTGCTCGCGCCGCATCGCCATCCGCGGCTGGTGGGCGACGTGAACATCCACGAGGTGCTCGAGCGGGTCCGCTCGGTGGTGACCGCCGAGTACCCTCAAGGCCTGGCGATCGACCGGGACTACGACGCCAGCCTGCCGGACTTCCGCGGCGACAAGGAGCAGCTGATCCAGGCGGTGCTCAACCTGGTGCGCAACGCGGCACAGGCGATGCATGGCCATGGGCGCATCCTGATGACCACCCGGATCGCACGCCAGGTCACCGTCGACAAGGTCAGGTACCGCCTGGCACTGGACTTGCATGTGATCGACGACGGCCCCGGTGTGCCGGAAGAGATCCGCGATCGGATCTTCTATCCGCTCGTCTCGGGCCGCGAGGGCGGGAGCGGTCTGGGGCTGACGCTCGCGCAGACCTTCGTGCAGCAGCACGGAGGCCTGATCGAATGCGACAGCCGTCCGGGCCGGACCGATTTCCGGATACTGCTGCCGCTGCCCTGATGCATCGCCATTCGTGGCGGACCGGGGCGGCCAGCCAGGGGAAGCAGCACGAATGAACGAAGTGTGGATCGTCGACGATGACCAGTCGATTCGTTGGGTGCTCGAGCGGGCGCTGTCACGGGAAGGGTTCGACGTGCGGGCCTTCGCGTCCGCGCGCGAGTGCCTGAGCGCCTTCGACCTCGACGCCCCGCAGGTGCTGGTTTCCGACATCCGGATGCCCGGCGAATCGGGCATCGAGCTGCTGCAGAAGGTCAAGCTGCGCCGGCCCGGCATGCCGGTGATCATCATGACCGCGTTCTCGGACCTCGACAGCGCGGTCTCGGCGTTCCAGGGCGGGGCCTTCGAGTACCTGCCCAAGCCCTTCGACCTGCCCAAGGCGGTCGAGCTGATCCGCCGTGCGGTGGCGGAGAGCGAGCGCGAGGCGGCCGCCGAGGAGACGGTCCTCGAGACGCCCGAGATGCTCGGCCAGGCCCCCGCGATGCAGGAGGTCTTCCGCGCCATCGGCCGACTCTCGCAGTCCAACGTCACGGTGATGATCACCGGCGAGTCCGGCAGCGGCAAGGAGCTGATCGCGCGTGCCCTGCACAAGCATTCGCCGCGCGGTGCCCAGCCCTTCGTGGCGCTGAACACCGCGGCCATCCCGCGGGATCTGCTCGAGAGCGAGCTCTTCGGCCACGAGCGCGGCGCGTTCACCGGAGCGCAGCAGATGCG
>JBIIPQ010000124.1:0-10735 GCA_044342535.1 Burkholderiaceae bacterium | reverse complement strand
TCCGGTCATCGCTGTACACTAGTATACATGTCCCGATCGCCGCGAGTCCCCGGCTTCGCGCCCCGCGAGCCGTCGCTGGTCCCGTCGCTCTACCGCGACCTGCGCGAGCGGATCGTGTCGGTCGCGCTGCCCCCCGGCGAGGCGGTCTCCGAGGCCCGGATCGCCGAGGGCTACGGCGTGTCGCGCACGCCGGTGCGCGAGGCCTTCAAGCGGCTCGCCGAGGACGGCTTCCTGGAGGTGGTGCCGCAGGTCGGCACCTTCGTCGCCCGGATCGATCTGCGCCTGGTCCGCGACAGCCACTTCGTGCGCGAGACGCTCGAGTGCCGCATCGTCGAGCTCGCGGCCGCGCGGATCGACGATGCGTACCGCGCGCTGCTGCGCGACAACATGGCCCGCCAGCGCCGCGCGCTCGCCGCCCACGACGCCGCGGGCTTCTTCGCGGTCGACGAGGCGATGCACGAGCTGCTCGCCGCGATCGCCGGCCACCGCAGCGCCTGGCAGGTCATCCACTCGGCCAAGGCGCAGCTCGACCGGGTGCGCCACCTGTCGCTGCAGAGCGCGGGCCGCTCGAAGCTGCGGATGGCCGAACACAAGGCCATCGCCGACCGGGTCATCGCCGGCGACGGCGCGGGCGCCGCGCAGGCGATGCGCGCGCACCTCGGGACGATCTTCGATGCGATCGCCAACATCGCCGCCGAGAACGCCCAGTACTTCACCGACTCCGGCACTGCGCCCGACGCCCCTCGCGCGGCCGACCCGCCGCTCCCGGTCGCGCGCCGCGCCTGAGGCGCCGCGCCGACGCCCACCGAGGACCTTCGCATGACCCGCATCGCCCGCATTCGCGCCACGCCCGTGACCGTGCCGCTGGAGGCGCCGCTGCGCCACAGCAACGGCGCCCACTGGGGGCGCTTCGTGCGCACCCTGGTCGAGGTCGAGACCGACGACGGCTATGTCGGCCTGGGCGAGTTCGGCGGCGGCGGCGAGACCGCCACGGCGGCGGTCGAGGGGCTGATCGGGCTGCTGCGCGGCCACGACGTGTTCCGGCTCGAGGCGATGCGCTTCGCGGTCTGCAACCCGACCGCGAGCCTCTACAACAACCGCACGCAGATGCATGCGGCGCTTGAGTTCGCCTGCCTCGACATCATGGGCAAGAAGCTCGGCGTGCCGGTCGCCGAGCTGATCGGCGGGCGGGTGCGCGACTCGGTCGAGTTCGCCTCGTACCTGTTCTTCCGCTATGCCGACCCGAAGACCGGCGATGGCGAGGTCCGCACCCCGGAGCAGCTGGTCGCGCAGGCCCGCGCGCTCAAGGCCGAGCACGGGTTCGCCTCGCACAAGCTCAAGGGCGGCGTGTTCCCGCCCGCGCACGAGCTCGCCTGCTACCGGGCGCTCGCCCAGGCCTTCCCGGCCGATCCGCTGCGCCACGATCCGAACTGCGCGTGGTCGCTCGCCGACGCGATCGCGTTCTGCCGCGGCATCGAAGGGCTGAACAACCACTTCATCGAGGACCCGGTCTGGGGGATGCCGCAGCTCGCCCGCCTGCGCGAGATCGTGCGCATGCCCACGGCGACCAACACCGTGGTGGTCAACTTCGAGCAGCTCGCGGCCAACGTCGCGCAGCGCGCGGTCGACGTGATCCTGCTCGACACCACCTTCTGGGGCGGCATCCGCCCCTGCGTGAAGGCCGCCGGCATCTGCGAGACCTTCGGGCTGGGCGTGGCGGTGCACTCCTCGGGCGAGCTCGGCGTGCAGCTCGCCTCGATGCTGCACATGGGGGCGGTAGTGCCGAACCTCGGCTACTCGGCGGATGCGCACTACCACCACCTGGTCGACGACGTGATCGTCGGCGGCAAGATGCGCTACGTGAACGGGCGCATCGCGGTGCCGACCGCGCCCGGGCTGGGCGTGGCGCTCGACGCCGAGAAGGTCGCCCGCTACCACGAGCTCTACAAGGAGCTGGGCGGCTACGCGTACGACCGCGATCCGGGCCGCCCGGGCTGGTATCCGCTGGTGCCGAACGCGGACTGGGCGGACCCGGGCGTGTCGATGACGCCTTCGATGCGCTGACGGAGCCGCCCGCGATGGCCCGCCTGTCCGACGAGACGCTCGCCGCACTGCCCGCCGACATCGCCCGTCCCGCCTACGCGCGGCGCGACGCGCGGATCGGCGTCGTGCACCTGGGCGTCGGCAACTTCCACCGCGCCCACCAGGCGGTGGCCTTCGACGACCTGCTCGCCGCGGGCGATGCGCGCTGGGCGGTGAGCGGCGTGAGCCTGCGGCGGCCGGCGATGCGCGATGCGCTCGCGCCGCAGGAGGGCCTGTACACGCTGCTGGTGCGCGACGGCGCCGGCACGCGGGCGCGCGTCGTCGGCGCGCTGCGCGAGCTGCTGGTCGCGCCCGAGTCGCCGGCGGCGGTGATCGCGCGGCTCGCGGCCGCGGACACGCGGCTGGTCACGCTGACCGTCACCGAGAAGGGCTACGACGAGACCGGGCCGGCGAGCGCGGTGGGTCTGCTCGCGCGAGGTCTGGCGGCGCGGCACGCGGCCGGTCGGGGCGGGCTGTCGGTGCTGTCCTGCGACAACCTGTCGCGCAACGGCACGCGGCTGCAGGCGCGGCTGCGGGCCGAGGCGGCGGCGATCGATCCGGCGCTCGCCGACTGGATCGACCGTGCCGTCGCCTGCCCGGACACCATGGTCGACCGGATCGTGCCGGCCACGGTCGATGCGGACCGCGCGGAGACCGCGCGGCGGCTGGGCGTGGACGACGCCTGGCCGGTCGCCGCAGAGCCGTTCACGCAGTGGGTGATCGAGCGGCGCTTCGCCGGCGAGGCGCCGCCGCTCGAGGCCGCGGGCGCCGAGCTGGTCGACGACGTCGCGCCCTGGGAGGCGATGAAGCTGCGGCTGCTGAACGCGGCGCACTCGTCGCTCGCCTATCTCGGCGCGAGCGCGGGCCTGCCCACGGTCGACGCCGCGATCGCCGAGCCGCGGCTGCGCGCCTTCGTCGGACGGCTCTGGGTGCAGGCCGCGGCGACGCTGCCGGCCGCGGTCCGCGCGCAGGCGCCGGCCTACGGCGCCCGCCTGCTCCAGCGCTTCGCGAATCCTGCGCTGCACCACCGGCTGCTGCAGATCGCCATGGACGGCTCGCGCAAGCTGCCGCAGCGGCTGGTCGCGACGCTGCGCGACGCGCGCCGCGCCGGCCTGCCGCACGACACCCTGCTGCTGGCGGTCGCCGCATGGATGCGCTTCTGCGCGGGCCGCGACGACACCGGCGCCGAGCTGCCGCTCGACGACCCGCTCGCCGCGCGCCTGCGTACGATCGCGCAGGCCCCGGGCGACGCGCTGCAGACCGTGCGCGCGATGCTCGAGATCGACGAGGTGTTCGGCGATGCCGTCACCGATCCGACGCTCGCGCCGGCGCTCGCCGCCGCGCTCGACGCACTGCGCCGACGCGGCACGCTCGCCGCGCTCGCGGCCGACGGGTCGCCCGTCGCGCTATGATCCGAGGCTTCGCGCGGACGACCCCGCACGCGATCCGATCACAACGACCGAGGAGACGACACAGATGGCCGGAAGACTCGCAGGCAAGCGCATCCTGGTGACCGCCGCCGGCGCCGGCATCGGCCGCGCGACGGTGCTGATGATGGCCGCCGAGGGTGCGCAGGTGATCGCCACCGACGTGAAGTCCGAGCTGCTCGACTCGCTCGCGGGCGTCGCCGGCATCGAGACCCGCCGGCTCGACGTGCTCGACGACGCCGAGGTCGCCGCCGTGGTCGGCGCGCAGCCGCTCGACGTGCTGTTCAACTGCGCCGGCTGGGTCCATCAGGGCGGCATCGAGCAGTGCTCGGACGCAGACTGGGACCTGAGCTTCAACCTCAACGTGCGCGCGCAGTGGAAGACCATCGCCGCGGTGCTGCCCGGCATGCTCGAGCGCGGCGGCGGCTCGATCATCAACATGGCCTCGATGTGCTCGAGCCTGAAGGGCTTCGCCAACCGGTTCGCCTACGGTGCCAGCAAGGCTGCCGTGATCGGCCTGACCAAGTCGGTCGCGATCGACTACGTCGCGCGCGGCATCCGCTGCAACTGCATCTGCCCGGGCACGGTCGACACGCCGAGCCTGGGTGATCGCATCAACGCGTTCGCCGACCCGGTCGAGGCGCGGAAGATGTTCGTCGCGCGCCAGCCCATGGGCCGGCTCGCGACCGCCGAGGAGATCGCGCCGATCGCGGTGTACCTCGCGAGCGACGAGTCCCGTTTCGCCACCGGCCAGCCGTTCTGCGTGGACGGCGGCACGATGATCTGAAGAAGCACCCCCACCAGGAGATCCCCCGCATGAAACTCGTCCGCTACGGCAAGCCCGGCAAGGAAAAGCCCGGCCTCATCGACGCCGAAGGCAAGCTGCGCGACCTGTCCGGCGTCGTGCCCGACATCGGTCCGGCCCAGCTCTCGCCGAAGTCGCTCGCCAAGCTCGCCAAGCTCAAGCCGGCCAATCTGCCGCTGGTGCGCGGCAAGCCGCGCATGGGCATCCCGTTCACCGGCGCCACCAAGTTCGTCGCGATCGGCCTGAACTACTCGGACCACGCCGCCGAGACCGGCAACCCGATCCCCAAGGAGCCGATCGTCTTCCACAAGACGCTCAGCTGCATGGTCGGCCCGAACGACGACGTGATGCTGCCCAAGGGCTCGAAGAAGACCGACTGGGAGGTCGAGCTCGGCATCGTGATCGGCACCACCGCGCGCAACGTGTCGAAGAAGGACGCGCTGTCGCATGTCGCCGGCTACTGCGTCGTCAACGACGTGTCCGAGCGCGAGTGGCAGATCGAGCACGGCCCGACCTGGGACAAGGGCAAGGGCTTCGACACCTTCGGCCCGATCGGCCCCTGGCTGGTGACGCCCGACGAAGTCGGCAACCCCGGCAAGCTCGACATGTGGCTGGACGTCAACGGCGTGTCGCGCCAGCGCGGCAGCACCAAGACGATGATCTTCGACTGCGCGGCGCTGGTCGCCTACGTGAGCGCGCTGTTCACGCTGAACCCCGGCGACATCATCACCACCGGCACCCCGCCGGGCGTGGCGCTGGGGATGAAGCCCGCGCCGGTGTTCCTGAAGGCCGGCGACACGATGACGCTCGGCATCCAGGGCCTGGGCGAGCAGCATCAGAAGGTCGTGAAGTACACGGCCTGACCGCGGCGCACCGAGCCTCGACGGCGGCGGGCGCGGCCCGCCGCCGGATCGCTGCGGCACACGTCCGCTTCACACGTCCGCTTCACACATCTTTACCGCGCGCTCGCATCGCCTTGACCGGGCGCGCGCACGATGCCTCCATCGACGGACCGCCCGGTCCGTCCCGTCCCCACGACCGATGGAGCCCTCCGTGAACACACCTGCCTCCCACCCCTCCCGTCCTTCACGCGGCATCGGCCGCTTCCTGTCGCGCCGCTGGCGCGTCGCCGGTATCGCTGCCGCCGTTGCCGGTGTGCTGACGCTCGGCGCCTGCTCGCACGGCCCGCACCGCGGCTGGGGCGACGGCCCGATGTCCGGGCAGATGGATCCGGAGCGCGCCGCGCGCTTCACCGAGAAGATGGCCGATCGCATCGTGTCCGAGGTCGACGGCACGCCCGAGCAGAAGCAGCGGATCGCCGCGATCGCGCAGGGTGCGATGACCGACCTGATGCCGATGCGCGAGAAGGTGCGCGACGGGCGCCGCCGCTCGGTCGAACTGCTGCGTGCGCCGACCGTCGACCGCGCCGCGATCGAGACCCTGCGTGCCGAGCAGATCGCGCTGGCCGACGGCGCCTCGAAGCGCTTCGCGCAGGCGATGGCGGACACGGCCGAGGTGCTGACGCCGGAGCAGCGGGTCAAGCTCGCCGACCGGATGCAGCGCCGCATGGGGCGCTGGTCGTGAACGGCGGCGTCGGCCTGAGGGCGGGCGGCGTGCCGACGTCCGCGTTGCCGGCGCCACCGGGCCGCACCGTGGCGGCGGCGGCTGCGCCGGAGGGTGCCCGCGGGTCGGTGACGCCGCTGCTGTGGCTGCTGCCGGCGATGGCGCTGCAGTCGACGCTGGCCGCGCTGCCGACCCCGCTGTCCGGCCCCCTGGCGGGCGCCCTGCCGGCGGCGTTCGAGCTGTCGCTCGTGCAGGGGCTGGTCGCACTGGCGCTGATCGCCGGCGGCGGATGGCTGATCAAGGCCGCGGCCGACGAGCTCGACTGGAACGCGACGCCGGTATGTGTCGACGAACCGGCACGCGCGCTGGTGACCACCGGGCCGTTCCACCTCGGCCGGCATCCGATGTACCTCGGTGCCGTCGCCGTGCTGGCCGGCACGGCGACGGTGCTGGGCTCGCCGGTCGCGGCGCTGGTCGCCGCGGGCTACGCGGCCTGGATCGACCTGCGCCACGCGCGGCGCGAGGACGTGGCGCTGCACGCGCGCTTCGGACCCGCCTGGCGTGCGTACGCGGCGCGCACCCGGCGCTGGCTGTGAGCCCCCGGGCCGCGACCCTGGCGTCGCGGCCCGTCGCCCTTCACACTCCCGCCATGGTCCGCGTGCTGATGATCGAGGACGACCTGCGGCTGGCCGCGATGGTCGCCACCTACCTGCGGGGCGCCGGCTTCGCGGTCGAGCAGGCGCCCGACGGCGCCGCCGGGCTCGCGGCGCTGGCCGCGCGCGACGGCCCGGGCGTGGACCTGGTGCTGCTCGACCTGATGCTGCCGGACGCCGACGGCCTCGAGCTGTGCCGGCGCATCCGCGCCGGGTCCGATGTGCCGATCGTCATGGTGACCGCGCGCGGCGACACCGCCGACCGCATCGTCGGGCTGGAGCTCGGGGCCGACGACTACCTGCCCAAGCCCTTCGAGCCGCGCGAGCTGCTCGCCCGCATCCGGGCGGTGCTGCGCCGGCGCGGCGCGGGCGCGGGGCCTGCGGCCGGCGGGGCCGACGTGCTGAGGTTCGGACGGCTCGAGATCGACCGCGGCGCGCGCGAGGTGCGGCTCGACGGCCGGGCGCGGCCGCTGACCAGCCACCAGTTCGAGCTGCTGGTGGCGCTCGCCGAGTCGGCCGGCCGGGTGCTGACGCGCGAGCAGCTGATGGAGCGGGTGCGCGGCGAGGCGCTGGACGCCTTCGACCGCTCGATCGACGTGCACGTCGGCCGCATCCGCGCGGCGATCGAGGACGATGCGCGCCATCCGCGGCGCATCGTGACCGTGCGCGGCGCGGGCTACGTGTTCGCGAAGTCGCAGGACGCCGAGTGAAGCGCCCTCAGTGAAGCCTCCTCGGTGAAACGTCTCTACCTGCGGATCTACCTGTCGATGATCGCCAGCCTGGCGATCTTCGCGCTGATCGCGGCGCTCGGCTGGAAGTTCGCCTTCGACCGCGAGCAAGCGTCGCGCGACGAGCGCGCGCTGGTCGCCGAAGTGGTCGCGGCGCTGCTGCCGCCGGCCGACGCGCCGCCCGAGGCGCAGCGCGCGGTGCTCGAGCGCTGGCATTCGCGCACCGGCATCGACGTCGCGCTGTTCGATGCACAGCGCGCGCCCATCGCGTCGGCCGGCCGCCCGGTGCCGTCGCCGATGCGGGTCGACGGCGGACGCGAAGGGCAGGGGGGCTGGGGCGCCTGGCGCGACGCGGCCGAGCACGGGCCGCCGGCCTGGTCGGTGCGGCTGCCCGACGGCCGCTGGGCGGTCGCGCGGATCTGGCGCTTCAAGGGCGGACCGCCCTTCGGCTGGGGCGCCGTGCTGCTGGCGCTCACGCTGGCGGTCGCGATCGGCGCCTATCCGATGGTGCGCCGGCTCACGCGCCGGCTCGAGCGACTGCAGCGGGGCGTCGAGGCGCTCGGCTCGGGCGACCTGTCGGCGCGCGTGCCGGTGCAGGGCCGCGACGAGGTCGCCGCGCTGGCGGCGAGCTTCAACCGCTCGGCCGAGCGGATCGAGACGCTGGTGCGCGCGCAGCGCTCGCTGCTGGCGAACGCCTCGCACGAGCTGCGCTCGCCGCTGGCACGGCTGAAGATGGCCACGGCGCTGCTGACCGAGCCCGCCGAGAGCGGCTCCGGTCCCGGCGGCCGCGGCGGCGGCGTCGCCATGGACGACAAGGCCGCGGCGCAGCGGGCGGCGCTGCGCGACGAGGTCGAGCGCAACGTCGGCGAGCTCGACGCGCTGATCGAGGAGATCCTGCTGGCGAGCCGCCTGGATGCCGGCGCCGGCATCGCCCGCGAGCCGGTCGACCTGCTGGCGCTGCTCGCCGAGGAGGCGGCGCGGGCGCAGGCGACGCTGTCGGTGGACGGGGAGGGGACGGACGCGTCGGCGGGCGCGCGCTTCACCGTCGAGGGCGACCCGCGGCTGCTGCGCCGCGCGGCGCGCAACCTGCTGGAGAACGCGCGCCGCCACGGCGCCGGCTCCCCGGTGGAGGTGCTGCTGTCCGAGGGGCCGCGGGGCCCGGTCCTCGAGGTGCTCGACCGCGGGCCGGGCGTGCCCGAGGCCGAACGCGAACGGATCTTCGAGCCCTTCCACCGGCTCGCCGGGCACGGCGAGGCCGCCGGCGGCGTCGGGCTCGGGCTGTCGCTGGTGCGCCAGATCGCGCAGCGCCACGGCGCCGCGGCGGTCTGCCTGCCGCGCGAGGGCGGCGGCAGCCGGTTCAGGCTCGAGTTCGGCGCCGCGGCAGCACGCTGAGCCCGTCGCCGAGGCGACACACCGAGCCCGTCGCCGCGGCGACGCACTGAGCATGTCGGCGCGGCGCGCCGCCCTCACTTGGGCGGCTGGCGCGTGCCCTGGGTCACCGGGTATCCGGGGCGCCCGGTGTTCATCCACTGGACGATGTTGCGCGCGGCCTTCGTGCGCAGCTCGATCTCCGAGGCCACCGAGTAGAACGCCGAGTGCGGCGAGAAGATCACCCGGGGGTCGGCGAGCAGCGGATGGCCCGTGGGCACCGGCTCGGTCGGCAGCACGTCCAGACCCACGCCGGCGAGCCGGCCCTCGCCGACCACGGCCGTCAGGCCGTCGAGGTCGATGATGCCGCCGCGCGCGGTGTTCACCAGGTACGAACCCGGCTTCATGCGGCGCAGCAGGTCGGCGCCGACCAGGCCGCGGGTGTCGTCGTTCAGCAGGCAGTGGATCGAGATCGCGTCGGCCTGCTCGAAGAGCTGCTCGAGCGACACGCGCTCGACGTAGGCCGGGAAGTCGCCCTCGATCAGGTTCGGATCGTGCGCGATCACGCGCTTGAAGGTGTTGCGCGCGATATGCGCGAAGCGCTTGCCGATGCGGCCCAGGCCCAGCACGCCGACGGTCATGTCGGTCAGCCGCGGCACGCGGCCGGCGCTGGTGTAGTGCCAGGTGCCGGCCTTCACGTCGGTGTTCCAGCGCACGATGTTGCGGATCGACGCGAGCATCATCGCGAAGGCGTGGCTCGAGACCTCGCCGACGCCGTAGTCGGGGCTGTTGGCGACCCAGACGCCGGCGGCCTGCGCGGCCTTCGCGTCGATCGTGTCGTAGCCGGCGCCGATCCGCGAGGCCAGGCCGATGCCGGGGCGCGCGGCGAAGACCTTGGCGCCCACGGGTGCGTACTGCACCAGCAGCGCCGAGCAGCCCTCGGAGGCGGCGATCACCTCGTCCTCGGTCTTGCACTGCGCCTCGATCAGCTGGATGCCTGCCTCGCGGAACAGGGTGCGCTCGAGCGAGACGTCGAGCATGTCGTAGTCGGTGAACAGGACTTTCATCGGGGCTCCTCGGAAGGGTGGGAATGATACCGGCGGCGTCTGTGCGGGATGGGGACGGTTCGGTCCGATTCAGGCGGATTCGCGCCGGACGATGTCGAATCCGAGGTCGGTGCGCGTGCCGGATGCCGGCCCCCCGTCGAGCCGGGCGAGCAGCGCCGTCGCCGCGTGCGTGCCGATGTCGTGGCCGGGAATGCGCACCGTGCTGAGCGCCGGCTGCGTATGGGCAGCCACGTCGAAGTCCCCGAAACCCAGCACCGCGAGCCGGCCGGGCACGGCGAGCCCGCGGTCGGCCGCGGCCCGCAGCGAGGCGGTCGCGAGCGCGTCGTTCGCGCAGAAGACCGCATCGACATCGGGATGCGCGTCGAGCAGCGCGCCGACCGCCGACCGGCCCTCGGCGGCACTCATGCCGTCCGCGACGAAGGCGGTCAGCGGCGCCTGCGCGCCGGCCTCGCGGGCGGCCTCGCGCAGGCCGCGCAGCCGCTTGCCCGAGCGTACCTCCTGCCCGGGCGCGCTGCCGACGAAGGCCCAGCGGCGCCGGCCCAGTGCGGCGAGGAAGCGGCCGGCCTCGCGGCCGGCGGCGACGTTCGAGAAGCCCACCAGCATGTCGAGCGGATGTGCGGTCAGATCCCAGATCTCGACCACCGGCAGCGCGTGGCGGGCGAGCAGCTCGCGGGTCTCGTCGGCATGCGAGACCCCCGTCAGCACCAGCGCGTCGACCCGCCGGCCGAGGAAGCTGCGCACCAGCGCGGCCTCGGCCCGCGGGTGGTAGCCGCTGTCGCCGAGCATCAGTTCGTAGCCGGCCGGCCGCAGCACCGAGGACAGCCCGTGCACGGTGCTCGCGTAGACCGAGTTCATCAGCGTGGGCACGATCGCCGCCACCACGCGGCTGCGGCTCGAGGCGAGCGCGCTGGCCGAGCCGTTCGGCAGGTAGCCGAGCCGCGCGACCGCACGGCGCACCGCGTCGAGCGTCACCGGGGCGACCCGGTCCGGCGCCCGCAGCGCCCGCGACACCGTCATGCTCGAGACGCCCGCCGCGCGGGCC
>JBIIPQ010000072.1:0-14974 GCA_044342535.1 Burkholderiaceae bacterium | reverse complement strand
ACCTCGACCAGGCGAACCGGCGCCTCGCGGCCGGCGCCGCGCGGCGCGGCCGCCGCCGTTTGTGCGGTGCGCCTTGACATGGCCGGGAGACTAACGCCAAATCGAGCCATCGTGTTAGCGCTAACACCGAGATCCGCATGCAGCACCTGACGACGCGCCTCACCCCCGAACAGGTCGACCACTATCGCGCCGAGGGCTACCTCGTCGTCCACGACGTCCTCGACGCCGCCGAGCTCGCGACGCTGCGCGACGCGGTCGACGCGCTGCTCGCCGGCGCGCGCGGTCTCGCGACGCACACCGAGCTCTACGACCTCGAGGACTCGCACACCCCCGAGGCGCCGCGCGTGCGCCGGCTCAAGATGCCGCACAAGGCCCATCCGGCCTTCGATGCGCTGATCCGCAGCCCCAAGGTGCTCGAGCTGCTGACGCCGCTGCTCGGCCCCGCGGTGCGCATGCAGACCTCCAAGCTCAACCTGAAGTCGGCCGGCTACGGCGCGCCGGTCGAGTGGCACCAGGACTGGGCCTTCTACCCGCACACCAACGACGACGTGCTCGCGGTGGGCGTGCTGCTCGACGACTTCGTGCCCGACAACGGCCCGATGATGGTCGTGCCGGACACGCACCGTGGCGCGATCCACAGCCACCACCACGACGGCGTGTTCGTCGGCGCGATCGAGCCGTCCGGCATCGCCGCCGAGATCGGCCGCGCGGTGCCGCTGCTGGCCCGCGCCGGTTCCATCACGCTGCACCACGCCCGGCTGATCCACGGCTCGGCCACCAACACGTCCGGCCGCCCGCGCAACTTCCTGCTGTACGAGGCGATGGCCGCCGACGCCTGGCCGCTGGCGGGTGGGCACTGGGGCGACCTCGCGCAGTTCGACGCGCGGATGGTCTGCGGCGAGCCGACGCTGCAGCCGCGGATGACCGCGGTGCCGGTGCGCATGCCGTTCCCCAAGCCGCCCGAGGCGGCCTCGCTCTACCAGTCGCAGAAGTACATGGGCACGCGGTTCTTCGAAGTCGCCCGATAGCGGGCAGCGATCGCCCGCCCTTCGACACGCCGCGGCTTTGATCGCCCGGGGCGCTTCGATTACAGTCCGCCCCCACCCCGACATCGCTCCCGCAGGAGATTCCCCGTGAACCACATCGACCTGAAGGACCGCTGCGCGGTCGTCACCGGCGGCGCCGCCGGCATCGGCCTGGCCGTCGCGCAGCGCTTCGCCGCGAGCGGCGCACGCGTCGCGCTCTGGGACGTGAACGAGGCGGCCGCCAAGGCCGCGGCGGTCTCGCTGGGCGCCGGCCACCTCGGTCTCGCGGTCGACGTCGCCGACGAGGCCTCGGTGCAGGCCGCCACCGACGCGACCTCGGCCGCGTTCGGGCGCATCGACGTGCTGGTCTGCAGCGCCGGCATCACCGGCCCGAACACCACCGTCGCCGAGTACCCGGCCGACGCCTGGCGCCGCGTGTTCGACGTGAACGTCCACGGCACCTTCCTCTGCGACCGTGCGGTGGTCAGGAAGATGCTCGAGCGCGACTACGGCCGCGTGATCAACATCGCCTCGATCGCCGGCAAGGAAGGCAACCCGAACGCCTCGGCGTACTCGGCCTCGAAGGCCGCGGTGATCGGCCTGACCAAGTCGCTGGGCAAGGAACTCGCGAAGACCGGCATCCGCGTCAACTGCATCACGCCGGCGGCGGTCAAGACCGCGATCTTCGACCAGATGACGCAGCAGCACATCGACTTCATGCTCTCGAAGATCCCGATGGCGCGCTTCGGCGGCGTCGAGGAGATCGCGGCGATGGTGGCCTGGCTGGCCAGCGAGGAATGCTCGTTCTCCACCGGCGCGGTCTTCGACCTGTCCGGCGGCCGCGCGGTCTACTGATGGCTGCGCCCTCCGAGGCGGCGGGCGCGCCGCCGCCCCGCCACGATGCCGACGCGCTGGTCGCGTTCGCGCTCGCGCTGCTGCGCGCGAGCGGGCTCGAGGAGGCGCTGGCGACCGATGTCGCCGAGGTGCTGGTCGAGGGCGACCTGCTCGGCCACGACACCCACGGCCTGGCGCTGCTCGCCGGCTACCTCGGCGAGCTCGACCGCGGCACGATGGCCAAGTCGGGCGCGCCCGACGTGATCGCCGAGCGCACCGTCGCCGCGACCTGGGACGGCCGCCGGCTGCCGGGTCCGGCGCTGGTGCGCCGCGCGATCGACTGGGCCGCGCCGCGCGCGCGCGAGCACGGCTGCGCGACGGTCGCGATCCGCCGCAGCCACCACATCGCCTGCCTCGCGGCCTACCTCGAGGCGACGGTGCGCAGCGGGCTGATGGTCGAGATCTACAGCTCCGACCCGGCGGTGGCCAGCGTCGCGCCCTTCGGCGGCACGCAGGCGGTGTTCACCCCGAATCCGATGGCGGTGGGCTTCCCGACCTCGGGCGACCCGGTGCTGATCGACATCTCCGCGTCCATCACCACCAACGGCATGAGCAACCGCCTCAAGGCGGCCGGCCGGCGCGGCGCGCACGCCTGGTGGCTCGACGCGCTCGGGCAGCCGAGCGACGATCCGGCGGTGCTGTTCACGCAGCCGCCGGGCACGATCCTGCCGCTCGGCGGGGTGGACGCCGGTCACAAGGGCTACGGACTGGCGCTCACCATCGAGGCGATGACCGGCGGCCTGGCGGGCTACGGCCGTGCCGACGTGCCCGAGGGCTGGGGCGCGACGGTCTGCGTGCGGGTGAGCGACCCCGAGGCCTTCGCGGGGCTCGGCGCCTTCACGCTGCAGACCGACTGGATCGCGCAGGCCTGCCACGGCTCGGTGCCGCGGGACCCGGCGCAGCCGGTGCGCCTGCCGGGCGAGCGCGCGCTCGCCCGCAAGCGCGAGCAGAACGCCCGCGGCGTCTCGCTGCACCCATCGATCCTGCCGGCGCTGGAGCCCTGGGCGAAGCGCTTCGGCGTGACCGCGCCCGTCGCCGTCGGCTGAAGGAGGCCTACATGACCGCATCCCCCTCCCGGACAGCCCAGTGGCTGTTGACCCAGCATCGCGAGCGCCGGACCTTCCGGTCGTTCCCGGCCGGCATCCGCCCCGCCAGCCTGACCGATGCCTATCTCGCGCAGGCCCGATTCGTCGACCTCAAGGCGCGGGACTGCGGTGCGCCGGTCGGCTGGAAGATCGCGCTGTCCAATCCCGCGATGCAGCGGATGGTGGGGCTGGACGCGCCGGTCGCGGGCCGGCTGCTGTCCGGCCAGGTGGTGGCGGGGCCGGCGAGCACGCGGGTCGGCGCCTACGGGCGACTGCTGATCGAGTTCGAGATCGCGGTCGAGCTCGGCGCGGACCTGCCCGCACCGGGCGGCCGGTGCAGCCGCGAGCAGGCGCATGCCGCGGTCGCGGCCGTGCGTCCGGCCTTCGAGCTGGCCGACGACCGTGATGCCGACTACGCGCGGCTCGGCGACGAGGCCTTCCAGATGGTGGCCGACAACGCCTGGAACGAGGGCGCGGTGCTGGGCATGCGCCGTGAGGACTGGGCCGGCCTCGATCTCGAGGCCATCGTCGGCCGGGTGTTCTGCGACGACGTGCCGGTCGGCAGCGGCCGGGGCGGCGACCTGATGGGCCATCCGCTCGATGCGCTCGCCTGGCTGGCCGGCAGCGCCGCGTCGCGCGGCCTGACGATGCGTCGGGGCGACGTCGCGATCCTCGGCAGCCTGGTCACCTCCCGGTTCCCGAAGGCAGGCGAGCGCTGGCGCTTCGAGCTCGAGGGCTTCGAGCCGCTGCGGCTGTCCATCGAGCCCTGAAGCGGAGCGCCCGAGGTGAGCGCTGCCAGCGAGACCGACCCCGCCGACCCCAGCCGGTATCGGCATGGGCTCCGGTGCCTGCACGACTACCTGCGCCTGCATGCCCGGGCCCGACCCGACAAGCCCGCCTTCATCTGGTACGGCCGCGAGATCGGCTACCTCGAGCTCGACCGCTGGAGCGACGCCCTCGCGGTCCGGCTGGCGCAGCTCGGCGTCGCGCCGGGCGATCGGGTCGCGCTGTTCCTGAACAACTGCCCGCAATACATCGTCGCGCATGTCGCGATCCAGAAGCTCGGCGCGATCGTGGGGCCCTGCGGCCCGCTGTTCAAGGCCGCGGAGCTCGAGTACCAGCTGAACGACCTCGGCGCCCGCGTCGTGATCGCGGCCGACGTCCTGTATCCGGTGCTCGCGTCCGTGCAGGCGAACACCGCGGTCACGCACGTGTTCTGCACCCACTACGGCGACCTGCTTCCGCCCGAACCCACGCTCGCGCTGCCCGACGAACTCAAGGCACCCCGAACCCGTCCGACCGGCACCGAGGACCTGCTCGAGGCGATCGCGGCGGTGCCGGCCGACGCCGCCCTCCCGGCGCATTCACCGGCGATCGACGACATCGCGCTGCTGACCTACACCTCGGGCACCACCGGCCTGCCCAAGGGCGCGATGCTCAGCCATCGCAACGCGCTCTTCAAGACCGGCGTCACCGCCGACTGCAACGACGTCCGAGGCGACGACGTGACCCTCGCGATCGCGCCGGTGTATCACATCGCCGGCATGCTGATGGGCATCGACGCGACGCTCTACGCGGGCTGCACCACCGTGCTGCTGCACCGCTTCGACCCGCTGGCGGTGCTGCAGGCGATCGATCGCTACCGGGTCACCTGGTGGTATGGCATGGCGCCGATGAACGTGGCCGTCATGCAGGTGCCCGACGCCGGGCGCTTCGAGCTGCGCTCGCTGCGGCTCAATCCCACCACCAGCTTCGGCATCGTCCTGACCGAGCCGCTCGCCCGACAGTGGCAGGCCTTCACCGGCGGCGCGCTGTGCTACGAGCTGGCCTACGGACTGTCCGAGACCCACACCTGTGACACGTACATGCCCAGCGACGCGGTGCGCTGGGGCTGCCACGGCAGGCTCGCGCCCGGCGTGCAGTGCCGCATCGTCGACCCGGACACCGGCGCGACGCTGCCGGTCGGCGAGTCGGGCGAGATCACGCTGCGCAGCCCGGGCAACTTCAGGGGCTACTGGAACCGGCCCGAGGCCACCGCCGGCACCCTGCGCGAGGGCTGGGTGTTCACCGGCGACATGGGCCGGCTCGATGCCGACGGCTACCTGACCTTCATGGGCCGCTTCAAGGAGATGATCAAGGTCTCCGGCTACAGCGTCTTCCCGGAAGAGGTCGAGCGCCTGCTGATCCTGCATCCGGACATCGCCGCGGCCGCGGTGATCGGTGTGCCGGATGCGACCAAGGGCGAGGTCGTGCGCGCGGTGATCGTGCCGAAGCCGGGCGCGGGCGGCCGCCTGACCGAGCAGGCGGTCATCGACTGGAGCCGGGAGAACATGTCCGCGTACAAGGTGCCCCGCTTCGTCGAGTTCCGCGATGCGCTGCCGGCCACCGGCGCGGGGAAGGTGCTGCGCAGGCTGCTGAAGTCTTGAGGCGGGTGCCCGGATGCTGACCACGAAGCATGCGAGCTCGAAGGGCTGGTGCGAAGGCGGGCGGCTGGTCTGCGGCTACCACGGCTGGAACTACGACGGCACCGGCCGCGTCGTGAAGATCCCGCAGTACGCGCCCGACCGTGCGATCCCCGAGGACTACCGCACCACCGCCTACCCCTGCACCGCGAAGCACGGGTACGCCTGGGTCGCGCTCGAGGACCCGATCGCGCCGATCTTCGAGGTGCCCGAGTTCGAGGCGCCCGGCTGGCGCACGATCTTCCAGTTCCACGAGCGCTGGCAGACCAGCCCGCTGCGGGCGCTGGAGAACGCCTTCGACAACGCGCACTTCAGCATCGTGCACCGCGCGACCTTCGGCGTCGCGGCGCAGCCGGCCCCCAGCCGCTGCGAGCTGATCGACCGGCCCGACGGCTTCCACGCCGAGACCGTGATCGATGAGGCGAATCCGCCGGCGTTCCGCCGCATCAGCGGCGTCGAGGACACGGTCACCATGCGCCACATGCGCAACGCCTGCTACCGGCCGTTCTCGCGGCGCCTCGATATCGAATATCCAAGCGGCATCCGGCACGTGATCATCAACTGCTTCACGCCGATCGACGATGGCAGCCTGATGCTCGCACTCGATGGCCAGCGACCGGCCGGGGATGATGATCCGCAGGAAGCTGATGGCGCTGCTCGCCGCGCACGGCGAGTCCGAGGTGTTCCGGGGCGCACCCGGCAGCACCTGAGTCGGCACGCGGCCGCGGGCGCGCGCCTCGGAACGGCCCCGGGCCGGCCGCGCGGGCCCGGGCCTATACTGCGGCGCCCCCAAGACCCGAACGCCTCCGGAGCCACGCCATGACCCGTCCCGTCCTCCTGCTGTCGTCCCTGCACGCCGGCACCCAGCAGGAACTCGAATCGACCTGGCAGGTGCACCGCTACCACGAGGCCGCCGACAAGCCGGCCCTGCTCGCTTCGCTGGCCGACACCTGCGAGGTCGTCGTGACCTCGGGCGGGCGCGGCTGCGAGGCCGCGCTGATGAAGGCGCTGCCGAAGCTCAAGCTGGTGTCCTGCTTCGGTGTCGGCGTCGATGCGATCGACCTCGGCCATGCGAAGGCGCGCGGCATCGCGGTGACCAACACCCCGGACGTGCTGACCGACGACGTCGCCGACCTCGCGGTCGCGCTGATGCTCGCGTCGCTGCGCCAGGTGGTGGCCGCCGACCGCTGGGTGCGCGACGGCTCGTGGGTCAAGCGCGGCGGGCTGCCGCTGACCACCGCGGTCGCGAAGCGCCGCGTGGGCATCGTCGGGCTGGGTCGCATCGGCCAGGCGATCGCGCAGCGCTGCGCCTCGTTCGGCACCGAGATCGCCTATCACGGCCCGAACCGCAAGCCGGTCGACTGGGCCTACTACGCCGATCCGGTGGAGATGGCCCGCTGGGCCGACGTCGTGATCGCCGCCTGCCCCGGCGGCGCCGCGACCCAGGGCATCGTGTCGCGCGCGGTGCTCGAGGCGCTCGGGCCCACCGGCCACTTCGTGAACATCGCGCGCGGCTCGGTCGTCGACCAGCCGGCGATGGTCGAGCTGCTGGCCTCGGGCGCGCTGGGCGGCGCGGGCCTGGACGTCTTCGACGACGAACCGAACGTGCCGCAGGCGCTGATCGACATCCCGCGCGTCGTGCTGCAGCCCCACCATGCGAGCGGCACGCACGACACCCGGACCGCGATGGGCCGGCTCACGTTGGACAACGTCGCGGCGTACTTCGCGGGCCGGCCGCTGCTGACTCAGGTCTGAGGGTCGGCCGTCCGCGGCGGCACGGCCTCCAGGGCCTGCGCGTCCGGTGCGGCCGAGTCCAGCGGCATCGGCCGGAGCACGGGGTCGGCGTGCAGCACCGGGTCGGCCGGCACCACCGCGTCGCCCGGTCGCGCCGGATCGTGGTGCACGGGTTCGTGGCGGGGGGCCTCGGCCGAGTGCCGCGCCCCGTCGCCGCGCGCACCGCGCGACCGGGCGTGCTGGCGCAGGAAGCGCGAGGGCTCGGGGCGCCCATCCTGGCGCCCGAACAGCAGCCGCGACAGCTCGGTCAGCGCCTGCTGGTACACGCCGCGCTTGAACTCGATCACCGCGTCGAGCGGGATCCAGTAGTCGTGCCAGCGCCAGGCGTCGAACTCGGGGTGCTCGGTGGCGCGCAGGCACACGTCCGAATCCTTGCCGATCAGGCGCAGCAGGAACCAGATCTGCTTCTGGCCGCGGTAGTGCCCGCGCCATTCGCGGCGCACCCAGTTCTGCGGCACCTCGTAGCGCAGCCAGTCGCGGGTGCGGCCGATGATCCGCACGTGCTCCGGCAGCAGTCCGACCTCCTCGTGCAGCTCGCGGTACATCGCCTGCTCGGGCGTCTCGCCCCGGTCGATGCCGCCCTGCGGGAACTGCCACGAATGCTCGCGGATCCGCTTGCCCCAGAAGACCTCGTTGCGCTGGTTGACCAGGATGATGCCGACGTTGGGGCGATAGCCGTCCTTGTCCAGCATGGGCTACCCCTCGATCCCTTAGAATTGGACCGATTATATCGACGCGCCCGCATGACAGCGGGACGACCCGCTGCCCATGAAAGCCTCCCGATTCCTGATCACGACGCTCAAGGAAGCGCCCGCCGACGCCGAGGTCGCCAGCCACCGGCTGATGACCCGTGCGGGCATGATCCGCAAGCTCGCCGGCGGCATCTACTCGTACATGCCCATGGGGCTGCGCGTGATCCGCAAGGTCGAGGCCATCGTGCGCGAGGAGATGAACCGGGCCGGCGCGATCGAGCTGCTGATGCCGGTGATCCAGCCGGCCGAGCTGTGGCAGGAGTCGGGCCGCTGGGAGAAGTACGGCGCCGAGCTCATGCGCATCAAGGACCGCCACGACCGCGACTTCATCGTGCAGCCCACCTCCGAGGAGGTGATCACCGACATCGCCCGCCAGGAGATCCGCAGCTACCGGCAGATGCCGAAGAACCTGTACCACATCCAGACGAAGTTCCGCGACGAGCGGCGCCCGCGCTTCGGCGTGATGCGCGGGCGCGAGTTCACGATGAAGGACGCGTACTCGTTCGACCGCTCGCCCGAGACCGCGCTGGTCAGCTACCAGGCAATGTTCGACGCCTACGTGCGGATCTTCGAGCGCATGGGGCTGCAGTTCCGGGCGGTCGCGGCCGACACCGGCGCGATCGGCGGCTCGGCCTCGCACGAGTTCCAGGTCATCGCCGATACCGGCGAGGACGCGATCGCGTACTGCGCCGACTCCGGCTACGCGGCCAACGTCGAGCTCGCCGAAGCGATGCCGCTGGTCGCCGAGCGCGCCGCGCCCACGCAGCCCTTCGCCAAGACGCCCACGCCCGGCAAGGCGCGCTGCGAGGACGTCGCCGCGCTGCTCGGGCTGCCGCTGCAGCAGACCGTGAAGTCGCTGGTGCTGGCGGTCGACGAGCTCGAGCCGCTCAAGGACGGCGACGAGGCCGATGCGCCGCGGCGCATCGTCTTCACGCAGGTCTGGCTGCTGCTGGTGCGCGGCGACCACGAGCTCAACGAGATCAAGGCCGGCAAGGTGCCCGGGCTCGCGGGCTTCCGGTTCGCGACCGAGGCCGAGATCGTGGCCCACTTCGGCTGCACGCCCGGCTACCTCGGCCCGATCGGCACCGCGCATCCGGTCAGGCTCGTCGTCGACCGCACGGTCGCCAACATGAGCGACTTCGTGTGCGGCGCCAACGTGGTCGACCACCACTTCACCGGCGTGAACTGGGGCCGCGACCTGCCGATGCCGGGCGAGGGCGGGGTGACCGTCGCCGACCTGCGCAACGTGGTCGAGGGCGATCCCTCGCCCGATGGCCGCGGGCGCCTGTCGATCCAGCGCGGCATCGAGGTGGGTCACGTGTTCTACCTCGGCACCCAGTACTCCACCGCGATGAACGCCAGCTTCGTCGACGAGGACGGCAAGTCCAAGCCCATCGAGATGGGCTGCTACGGCATCGGCATCACCCGGCTGCCGGCGGCCGCCATCGAGCAGAACCACGACGAGAAGGGCATCGTCTGGCCCCGGCCGATCGCGCCGTTCGACCTCGTGATCACGCCGCTCGGCTACTCGCGCTCGCAAAACGTCAAGGCCGCGGCCGACGGACTGTACGATCGGTTGATGCAGGCGGGCATCGACGTGATCCTGGACGACCGCGACGAGCGGCCGGGTGCGATGTTCGCCGACTGGGAGCTCATCGGCGTGCCGCTTCGCGTCACCGTCGGCGAGCGCGGGCTCAAGGAAGGCCAGCTCGAGCTGACGGTGAGGCGGGGGATGACCACCACGCAGGTGCCGCTCGATGGGGCCTTCGACGCGGTGATGGAAGCGCTCGAGGCGTGCTGACAGGCGGGAACCGGACGAAGACCGAGGCAGGGGCGCGATGGCGGGCGTACGCGACCGCGTGCGTGTCCGCGGTCGTGCTCGCGGCCGGGCTGGCCGCGCCGCCTGCCGCACGTGCCGGTGCGCAGATCTACGAGCCGCTGTCGGACTCGGTGCGCGTCGCGCTGGTCGCCGCCATGCAGGACCGCTCCCCGCCCGAGCCGCGCTTCGCCTCCACGATGGAGCGCGTCGACTGGCTCGCCGACATGGCCGCGCGGCTGCCGGCGCGGCACAAGCCGACCCCTGCCGAGCGCGTCGAGTTCCTGCGGATGGTCCGCTACGAGGCGCAGCGCGCCGGGCTGGACCCGCAGCTCGTGCTCGGCCTGATCCAGGTCGAGAGCGGCTTCCGGCGCCATGCGATCTCGTCGGCCGGAGCACGCGGCTACATGCAGGTCATGCCCTTCTGGACCCGGCTGATCGGCGACGGCGAGCCCTCGGGCCTGTTCGACGCGCGCGCCAACCTGCGCTACGGCTGCGTGATCCTGCGCCACTACCTCGACATGGAGCGCGGCGACCTGTATCGCGCGCTCGGCCGCTACAACGGCAGCCTGGGGCGGCCGGAGTATCCGGACATGGTGCTGGCCGCGTGGAAGCGCTGGGCCTACGAGCCCGGTCCGCGGCTGCAGCAGGTGTCGGCGCCGGGCGCCCCCTCCGCGCTGCGCTGAGGCCGTCTGCGGCCCGCGGGCCGCGATGAGCCGTCTCCCGGAGCCGACCCGCGCCGCCGTCCGGCGGGCGCTGTGGCCCGGCATCGCCGCGCTGGTCGCGGTGATGGGCATCTCGCGCTTCGTCTACACGCCGATCCTGCCCGACATGCTCGCCGCCGAGGTGCTGACCCTGCGCGGCGCCGGCTGGGTCGCGTCGGCGAACTTCGTCGGCTACCTGATCGGCGCGCTTGCCGCGTCGCGGATCGCGGGGCGCCTCGCGCAGTCGCGCGGGCTGCGCGCGGGGCTGGTGGTGTCGGTGCTCGCGCTGCTGGCGATGGCCCTGCTCGACGGCATCGTCGCGTGGATGGCCGTGCGCTTCGTGGCCGGCATGGCGAGCGCCTTCGCGCTGGTGTTCGTCTCCACGCAGGTGCTCGAGCGGCTGGCCGCGATCGGGCAGGCCGACCGGACGATCTGGCTGTACTCGGGCGTCGGCATCGGCATCGTCGTGTCGGCGCTCGGCGTGCAGGCGGCGGTGGCCGCCGGCCTGCCCTGGCCCGGGACCTGGGCGGCGGCGGCCGCGATCGCGTCGGTGTTCGCGGCGTATGCGTGGGCGCCGGCGGGTGCCGTGCAGGCCGGCGCGGCGCGCACGCGTGCCGTCGCGGCGGAGCCGGCCGGCCACCCCGGCGCACCCGAGGTCACCGACCCGGCCGCCGCCTCGGTCGCAGTCCCGGTCCCGCCCGCAGCGCCCGCCGACCCCCCCGCCGCCCCCCCCGCACCGCGCGCCTTTCGCGCCGCTGTGCTCGCCTACGGTCTCTTCGGCCTGGGCTACGTCATCCACGCCACCTACCTGCCGGCCATGGTGCGCGCCGCGGGCTACCCGCCGGCCGCGGCGTCCTGGATCTGGGTGCTCGTGGGCGCGGTCGCGCTGCCGTCGATCGCGTTCTGGCGCGGCGTGGCGCAGCGTTCGGGGGCCCGCGCGGCGATCGTCGGCTGCTACCTGCTGCAGGGCGTCACCGCGCTCGTGCCGCTGTTCGCCGGCGACTCGATCGCCGCCGCCGCGATCGCGGCCCTGGGCCTGGGCGCGACCTTCATCCCGGCCAGCGGTCTGGCGCTGCCTTTCGCGCGTGGCCTCGACCCGGCGGGCAGCGCCCGGGCGATCGGCGTGATGACCGCCGCGTTCGGCGCCGGGCAGATCGTCGGCCCGGTGGCCGCGGCCTACCTCGCCGAGCGCAGCGGCTTCGGCGGGCCGTCGGCGCTGGCCTGCGGCGTGCTGCTGGCGGCGGCGGTGCTGATGCGGCCGCGGTTCGATGCGGTGCGCTGAGCGCGCCTTATCCGGCGGACGGCGCGTCCAGGATCGCCATCGTGATCCGCGAGGTGCACACCAGCCGGCCGGCCTCGTCGCGGATCTCGATCGCCCAGACGTGCGTGCTGCGGCCGACGTGGACGGGCGTGCAGGTCCCGATCACCCAGCCCTCGCGCACTGCGCGGATGTGGTTCGCGTTGATGTCGAGCCCCACCGCCTGCCGCCCGGGCGCCAGGCACAGCGTGGCCGCGCAGCTGCCGAGCGTCTCGGCGAGCACCACCGACACGCCGCCGTGCAGGATCCCGGCGGGCTGCTTGGTGCGCGCATCGACCGGCATGCGGGCGACCAGCCGGTCGGGGCCCACCTGGGTGAACTCGATGCCCATGCGCTCGACCGCCGTGTCGCGGTGGACGGCGGTCATCGATTCGACGGTGGCGGGACGGGTGAACAGGGACGGGGCGGTGGACATCGGGTGCGGGCCGGCGGCGTTCGGAAAGCGCCGATCTTAGCCGCCCGCGCGAAGCGTGGATAATCGGCGCCGGAGGAGCACGACATGAACCTGGCCGCCACGCTGCGCCGACGGGCCGCCGCGACGCCCGCGCATCCCGCGATCCTCTTCGAGGGTGCCACGATCACCTACGGCGAACTCGACGCGCGTGCCTCGCGCCTCGCCCACGCGTTGCGCGCCCACGGCGTCGGGCCGGCCGACCGTGTCGCGCTCTACCTGCCCAACGTGCCGGACTTCGCGGTCGCGTACTTCGCCACGCAGCTGCTCGGCGCGATCACCGTCTCGATCAACGCGATCTTCAAGGCCGCCGAGGTCGAGTACCTGCTGAACGATTCGGGCGCGGCGGTGGTGCTCACGTTGGCCGAGCTCGCGGGCTTCGTGCCGCGCGAGCGCTGCCCGGCGGTGCGCCACGTGGTGGTGTGCGACGGCGCCCCGGGTGCCGCGACCTCCGGCACCGAGCCGCTCGCCGATTGGCTCACCGCGGTGCCCGCGCAGTCCGGTCCCTTCGAGCCGGTCGAGCGCCGCAGCGACGATCCCGCCTCGCTCCTCTACTCGTCGGGCACCACCGGCTTCCCGAAGGGCGTGACCCTCACCCAGCACAACATCGCGACCAACGTCGCCACCGCCGCGGCCGCCTCGGGCTACCGCGCCGACGATCGGCTCGCGCTGTTCCTCCCGCTCTTCCACGTCTACGGCCAGAACTACATCCTGAACGGCGCGGTGCATGCCGGCGCCACAGTGGCCCTGTTCCGCCGCTTCGTACCCGATGGGGTGCTCGAGGCGATCGAGCGCGACCGGATCACGATGTTCTTCGGCGTGCCGACGATCTTCATCGGCCTGCTCGGCATGGACCTCTCGAAGCGCGACCTGTCCTCGATCCGCTACGAGATGTCGGCCGCCTCCACCATGCCGGAGGAGGTATCGCGCCGCTGGACCGAGCGCTTCGGGCGTCGCATCTTCGAGGGCTACGGTCTGACCGAATGCTCGCCGTTCGCCGCCTACAACGACGCGCTCGAGCACCGGTTCGGCTCGGTCGGCCGCGCGGTCGCCGACTTCGAGATCGCCATCCACGACGAGCAGGGCCGCGAGCGGCCGCGCGGCGACTGGGGCGAGATCGTCATCCGCGGCCCGGGCGTGATGGCCGGCTACTGGAACCGACAGGCCGAGACCGCCGAGGCGCTGCGCGACGGCTGGCTGCACTCGGGCGACATCGGCCGCATGGACGCGGACGGCTACGTGTTCATCGTCGACCGGGTGAAGGACATGATCAACGTGTCCGGCTTCAAGGTCTGGCCGGCCGAGGTCGAGCAGTACCTGTACCGGATGCCCGGCGTGCACGAGTGCGCGGTCTACGGTGTCCCCGATCCGGTGAAGGACGAGCAGGTGGCGGTGGCGCTGGTCGCCACGCCGGGCTCGGGGCTCACCGGCCAGCAGGTGATCGACTGGTGCCGCGAGCATCTCGCGGCGTACAAGGTGCCGGTGCGCGTCGACGTGGTGGCCGAGCTCCCCAAGAGCGCCACTGGCAAGCTGCTGAAGCGGGTGCTGCGCGAGCAGGCGGCCGCCGCGAACGTTTCCACGAAGGACTGACGCAATGGCCGATCCGATCTTCCGCGGCTACGACCGCGACGCGCTCGATGCGCAGTACAACAACCGCACCAAGGTGCCGACCTTCCAGGCGCACGTCGAGCGCTGGGGTGCAGACGGCGAGCGCGCCCGTGCCACGCTCGCGCCGCGCCTCGACGTGCGCTACGGCGACGGCGAGCGTCAGGCGATGAATGTCTACGCCGCACGCGGCGCGGCGCCCGCGCCGGTGCTGGTCTGGATCCACGGCGGCTACTGGATGTCGCTCACCAAGGCGCAGAACGACTTCGTGGCGCTCGGCTTCGCGCCACACGGCGTGGCGGTGGTCAACGTCGAGTACGACCTGGTGCCGGGCGTGCGGATGGACGAGCTGGTGCGCCAGTGCCGCGCCGCGGTCGCCTGGGCGATCGCCAACGCGGCCTCGTTCGGCGGCGACCCGTCGCGGGTCTGGGTCGGCGGGCATTCGGCGGGCGGGCACCTCACGGCGGCGGTGGCCGCGGACCCCGGCGCCGGACCGCGCCCGGCGGGCGGCTTCGCGTTCAGCGGGCTGTACGACCTCGAGCCGATCCGGCTCTGCTACCTGAACGACACGCTGGCGATCTCCGAGGCCGAGGCGCGCCGCACCGAGCCGGTCGGTATGGCGCCGCCTCGCGGCGGCGACTGGACGCTGTGGGTGGGCGGGGCCGAGGGCCCCGAGTACCTGCGCCAGAGCGCCGACCTCGCCGCCGTCTGGGCGAGCGACGACGCACGGCGCGTGCGCATGGAGGTGGCGTCGGGCGCCGACCATTTCTCGATCGTCGCGCCCCTCGGCGACCCCGGCTCGGTGACCGTCGGGCGGATGGTGGCCGCGATGGGTGTCGGAGCGGCCCGAGGCGCTGCGTAGCGGGACGCCGGGCCCGGTGGCGGGCCGGAGGCTTCAGGCGCCGCAGGCCTCAGGCGCCGCCAGCCTCAGGCGCCGCCGGTCTCGGACGCCGCCGGTCTCGGACGCAGCCAGCCTCGGACGCAGCCAGCCTCGGACGCAGCCAGCCTCGGACGCCGCCGGCCTCGAGCCAGGTGCCGCCGGCCTCCTGCGGCACCGCTGCGGCGACG
>JBIIPQ010000541.1:0-2746 GCA_044342535.1 Burkholderiaceae bacterium | reverse complement strand
ATGACGCGCGGCGTGCTCGCGCATCTGCGGCGCATCGGCCCGCCCCCCGCGTCCGCGCAGGACGGCCCGGCGGCGGGGCGCGCCGCGCCGGTCGACGTCGGCGCGAAGATCCGCGCGATGTTCTGAAGGACCCCCGCGGCCATGCGACAGACCGAACGCTACTACCGCATCGACCAGCTGATCCGCTCGCGCGGCACGATCGCCTTCAAGGACCTCCAGGCGGCCCTCGAGGTCTCGCGCGCCACGCTCACGCGCGACCTCGCTGCGCTGCGCGACCGGTTCAACGCGCCGATCGTCTTCGACCGCGACCGCGGCGGCTACGTGCTCGCCGACGCGGGCTTCGGGCCGCAGTACGAGCTGCCGGGCCTGTGGTTCAGCGACCGCGAGATCCTGGCGCTGCTGACGATGCACCGGATGCTCGAGGACCTCGGCTCGGGCGGTCTGCTCGGTGACCAGGTCTGCCCGCTGGTCGAGCGGCTCGAGGCGCTGCTCGGGCAGGGCGCGGGCGGCGCCCGCGTGGTGCGCGAGCGGGTGCGGATCATCCCGGCGCAGAACCGGCCGGTGGCGCCGCGCTTCTTCGAGCTGGTGGGCAGCGCGCTGGTCGGCCGCCAGCGCATGGAGATCGCATACCACTCGCGCGGGCGCGACGAGCGCGGCCGCCGCGAGGTGTCGCCGCAGCGCCTGGTGCACTGGCGCAACGCCTGGTATCTCGATGCGTTCTGCCACCGTGCCGAGGCGCTGCGCGTGTTCGCGCTCGACGCGGTGGAGGAGGCGCGGCTGCTCGACCGCCGCGCGCTCGACGTCTCGCTCGCCGAGGTCGACCGTGTGCTGGGCAGCGGCTACGGCATCTTCCGCGGGCGGCCGCGCAGCTGGGCCGTGCTGCACTTCTCGCCCGAGGCGGCGCGCTGGGTGCGGGCCGAGGTCTGGCATCCGAAGCAGCAGGCGCGCGACCTGCCCGACGGCGGCTGGGAACTCACCCTGCCGTACTCGGCGAGCCCGGAGCTCGAGATGGACATCCTGCGGCACGGCGAGCAGGTCGAGGTGCTCGGGCCGCCCGAGCTGCGCGAGCGGATCGCGCAGCGGCTGGCCAAGGCGGCGAAGGGCTACAAGGCCGCGCAGTAGGTTTATTCACGGCTTCTTTCACTCCACGGCGACCAGCACCTTCCCGACGTTGGCCATCGCCTCGGTCGCCTCGTGCGCGGCCACGATCTCGTCGAGCGCGAAGGTGCGGAACACCTGGTGGCGCAACGCATCGCGCGCCAGCGCGTCGGTGATCCAGCGCGCCGCCTCGTCGTGCGCCTCGCGCGACATCGCGTAGACCAGCACGAAGCGCGCGGTCAGGTCGCGGGCGAGCATCGGCCAGAACGGGATGGTCGGCTCGGGCACCGCGTCCGACGCATACGAGGCGATCACGCCGCCGGCCTTGAGCAGCGCGATGTCGGTCGCGAGGTTCGCGCCGAACGCGACCTCGACCACGCGGTCGAGCCCTGCGTCGGCGCCGGTGATCGCGCGCACGCGCGCGACCACGTCCTCGGTGCGGCGGTCGATCACCTCGTGGGCGCCGGCCTCGCGCGCGCGCTCGGCCTGCTCGGGCCGGCTCACGGTCGCGATCACCCGTGCGCCCTCGAGCCGCGCGATCTGCACCGCGTAGTAGCCGACCGCGCCCGCGCCGCCCTGCACCAGCACGGTCTTGCCGGCGACCGGGCCGTCGGCCATCACGCAGCGGTGCGCGGTCATCGCCGGGATGCCCATGCAGGCGCCCGCGTCGAAGCCCGCGCCGTCGGGCAGGCGCACCGCCTTGTGCGCCGGCACCACCGACCACTGCGCGGCGGTGCCCTGGAAGCGACCCTGCGTCGCCTCGTAGACCCAGACGCGCTCGCCGACGCGCGCGGCATCGACCCCCGCCCCCACCGCGTCGATCACGCCCGCGCCGTCCTGGTGGGGGACGATGTACGGGAACGGCATCGCGACGTTGCCGCGCGCGCCGCCCCGGTTCTTGGTGTCCGACGGGTTCACCGCCGAGCGGTGGATGCGCACGCGCACCTCGCCCGGCGCGGGCTCGGGGGCGGGGCGCTCGCCGACCTGCAGGACCTCGCGGGCGGGTCCCTTGCGTTCGTACCAGGCTGCCTTCATCGAAACGTCTCCGTGGCCGCGCGCGGCCCGCAGCGGGCGCGCGTCGCGCAGCCGGGCATCGTGCCACGGAACGCGCCGGCGCCGCGCACGCCTACAATCGCGGCCCATGGCCCTGCGTTCCACCATCTACAAGGCCGAGCTTGCGGTCGCCGACATGGATCGCGGCCGGTATGCCGACCACGCGCTGACGATCGCGCTGCATCCCTCCGAGACCGAGGAGCGGATGATGCTGCGCCTGCTCGCGTTCGCGCTGTTCGCCGACGATGCGCTGGGCTTCGGCCGGGGGCTGTCCGCCGAGGAGGAGCCGGACGTCGTGCTGCGCGACGACACCGGCCTCATCCGGCTGTGGATCGAGGTCGGCCTGCCGGACGACAAGTGGGTGAAGAAGGCCTGCGGCCGCGCCGACCGGGTGGTGGTGCTCGCCTACGGCGGACACCGGGCCGAGGTCTGGTGGCGCCAGCAGCAGGCCGCGCTCGAGCGCTTCGAGAACCTGTCGGTGGTGGCGATCGACCCCGAGGCGACGGTCGCGCTCGGGCGGCTCGCCGCGCGCTCGATGAAGCTGTCCTGCACGGTGCAGGACGGGCAGGTCTGGATCGGCGGAGTCGCCGACGGC
>JBIIPQ010000025.1:0-25793 GCA_044342535.1 Burkholderiaceae bacterium | reverse complement strand
TACGCAGCCCGCTACGCAGCCCGCTACGCAGCCCGCTACGCAGCCCGCTACGCAGCCGGCAACGCAGCCTGCGCCCCGGTCCGTCGAGGCACGTCCCGTCGAGGGACGTCCCGCCGAGCCGCGGACCGCGGTGCCCGCGGCCCAGCGCCCGGCGGCCCAGCGCCCGGCGGCCCCCGCCGCCGCGCAGCCGGTCGCGCCGCGTGCCGCGGCCGCGCCGATTCGAGTCGAGCCGACCTTCCTCGCGCCGTCCCGGGAGGACGATGCGTTCGCCGATGCGGGCTTCGCGGGCAGCGGCCATCCGGGCGGTGTCGCCCCCGGCCTGTTCGCGCCCGCCGCGCCGACGCGCGAGTCCTTCGACGCGGGCGCGTCCGCCCTGCGCCCGCAGGCCGATCCGGGCGCACGCGGCAGCGCGCCCGCGATGGCCCAGGCGGCTGGCAACGAGGCGCTGGTCGCCGAGCTGCAGTCGCTCAAGGGCATGATCGCGCGCCAGTTCGCCACGGTGAGCTGGTTCGAGGGCGTGCGCCGCAGTCCGGTGCAGGGCAAGCTGCTGCGCACGATGGTCGCGGCCGGCTTCTCGCTGAAGCTGGCGCGCTCGGTGGTGTCCAAGCTGCCGTCGGACTTCGGCGACCGGGACGCGCAGACCTGGCTCGAGGACGTCCTGGCCCGCAACGTGCGCTGCGCACCGCGCACCGAGTCCTTCGAGGCAGGCGGCGTGTTCGCGCTGGTCGGCCCCACCGGCGTCGGCAAGACAACCTCCACCGCGAAGATCGCCGCCCGCCACGTGCTCAAGCACGGCGCGCAGTCGGTCGCGCTGATCACCGTCGACACCTACCGTCTCGGCGCCCACGACCAGCTGCGCGCCTTCGGCCGCATCCTGGGCGTGCCGGTGCACATCGCCCATGACGCGTCCGCGCTGCACGACCTGCTGCGCCTGCGCGGCACCCGCCAGCTGGTGCTGATCGACACGGTCGGCATGGGGCATCGCGACGAGCGGATCCGCAGCCTGCTGGGGTCGCTGCCGCGGGCGGACATCAAGCACGTCGTGGTCGCGAGCTGCGCGGCCCAGGCCGAGACGATCGATGCGTCGCTGCGGGCCTACGAGGCACGCCAGGCGGCCGGCGTCATCCTGACCAAGGTCGACGAGGCCGCCCGCCTGGGCGGCGCGATCGACTGCCTGCTGCGCCAGCGCATCAAGCTGCTGGGCGTGTGCGACGGGCAGCGCGTGCCGGAGGACTGGCAGGCGCCCGACGGCGCGAGGCTGGTGCGACGTGCGCTGCTCGCGCCGCCCGCCGGCGCATTCGCGCTCGACGACGAGGAGCTGCCGCTGGTGTTCGGCGTGGCGGCGACGCTGCAGGGGGACGTCTCGCATGCTTGACCGCGGACAAGATCAGGCCGCCGGCCTGCGGCGGGCGATGCCCCGTCGCGGCGGGCCCGTGCTGCCGCTGGCAGGCGCGGGCGAGCATCCGGAGTTCGTCGTGCGGCTGGCGCAGGCGCTGGCCGACAGCGGCACGCGGGTCACGGTGGTGAGCGACTTCGACGCGGTCATCGAGCAGCTCGGGCGCGGACGGCCGCGCAGCGGGCTGACGGCGATCCACTCCAGGCAGGCCGGCGACGACCTGCAGGGGCTGGCTTCGATCGCCGCCCGCGCGCAGCTGACGCTGGTGGCGGTCGACGACGGCCGTCTCGCCCGCGGCCTGTCTCTGCCAAGCTGCGATGCGGTGGTGCTGGCCGGCGCGGACACCGAGGCGCTCGCCACCGCGTACGCACGGATCAAGGCGATGGTCGGGCTCGGCTCGATCCGCGACGTCTGCGCGCTGTTCGGCCGCGGTACGGGCGGTGCGCCCGCGCGCCTCGGCCACGAGCGGCTCGCACAGACGGTGCAGCGATTCCTGGGTGTCGACCTCGCCTTCGGTGGCGCGGCACCCGACACGACCCTGCCAGGCGACTACCGCCGCCTGGCGGACGACCTGACCGAGTGGGCACGCGGACGGGGGGAGGGCGTGACATGGCGGCCCCATTGACGGCTGGAGGAGCGATGTACACGGCACGCGGCACGCTGGACCGCAGCGCGGCGGTCGAACGGTATGCGCCGATGGTGCGGCGCCTCGCGTCGCAGCTGATCGCGCGCCTGCCGGCGAACGTCGAGATCGACGACCTGATCCAGGCCGGCATGATCGGACTGATGGATGCGCTGTCCCGGTACGAGACCGGGCACGGCGCGCAGTTCGAGACCTTCGCGATGCAGCGCATCCGCGGGGCGATGATCGACGAGCTGCGCGGGGCCGACTGGCTGCCGCGCTCGGTGCGGCGCAACCAGCGCGCGATCGAGACCGCGGTGCATGCGGTCGAGCAGCGCGTACGCCGCTCGGCCACCGAGGCGGAGGTCGCCGAGCAGATGGGCCTCGGACTCGCCGAGTATCAGCAGATGCTGGGCGATGCACACGGCGGTCAGCTGCTCTACCTGGACGACTTCGTCGGCTCGGACACGGACGAGAGCTTCATCGACCGGCACCCCGGGCCGGACAGCCTCGACCCGGTGAAGGTGCTGGACGACGATCGCTTCCGGGCCTCGCTCGCCGCCGCCATCGAGGCGCTGCCCGAGCGCGAGCGCCAGGTCATGGGCATGTACTACGAGCACGACATGAACCTCAAGGAGATCGGTGCGGTCCTCGGCGTCACCGAGTCCCGGATCTGCCAGCTCCACAGCCAGGCGGTCGCCCGGCTGCGTACCAAGCTCAAGGGCTGGTGAGATCGGCCCCGTCGAACCCAGGAACCGATGACATGATTCCCTCGCTGATCAAGCGGCGCCCCGCACCCCTGTCCAGCGCGGCCTCTCCCGACACCGTGCCGGCCGCAGCCGGGCTCGACGACACCCGGCTCGCCGAGCTCGCCCGCCAGGCCGGTGAGTTGGGCCGCGAGGCCGCCGAGCTGTCCGGCACGATCGACGACCTCGCCACCGACGGCGCACGCCAGCGGGACCGGTTCCGCCATGCGTCCGCCGAGATGGACGGCATGTACGACGCCAACCGCACGATCGCCGCGGCGACCGATGCGAGCCGTACGGCAGTCCACGAGGCGCGCGAGGCGGTCGAGCATGTGGGGCGTGGCGTGGTGGAGGTGGTCGACACGTTGCGCGAGGTGTCGGATGCCGCGAGCGAGATCACGCGAATCGCCCTGCAGACCCGGCTGGTCGCCTTCAATGCGTCGGTCGAGGCCAAGCGTGCCGGCGACGCAGGGCGCGGCTTCGCCGTGGTGGCCGACGCCGTGCGCGACCTCGCCGCCAAGGTCGAGCAGTCGTCCAAGCTCATCATGGGCACGGTCAAGCAGCTCGATGCCCGGATCGACGCGCTGTCTCGCGAGATCGTCGCCGGCGGCGTCAACGAGAGCGCGTTCCATGCCGCCCTGGGCCGTGCCGAGGCGCAGGTCGACGGCATCGCCGGTGCGGCCCACGCGAACCTCGCCACCTGCGAGTCGGTGCTGGGCACCGTCCGCGAGCTGGCCGGCCAGGTCGACCGCAGCGCGGGCGCCCTGGAGGCTGCGCGCACCCGGGCCGGCACCTTCCTCGGCGTGTCGGAGTCGCTGCTCGAGCTGACCGCGAGCAGCGGGGTGCGCACCCTCGACACGCCGTACATCGAAGCCGCGATCGGGACCGCGACGGCGATCGCGGCACGCTTCGAGCAGGCGATCGCCGCCGGACGGATCACGCTCGCCGACCTGTTCGACGAACGCTACCAGCCGATCGCGGGGACCGACCCTGTCCAGCACCTGACGCGCTTCACCGAGCTGACCGATTCGGTGCTCCCCGAGCTGCAGGAGCCGGTGGCCGCGACGCTGCCCAACGTGGTGTTCTGCGCGGCGGTCGACCGCAACGGCTACCTGCCGACCCACAACCAGAAGTTCTCGCGGCCGCAGGGGCCCGACCCGGTGTGGAACGCGGCCAACTGCCGCAACCGTCGGATCTTCGCCGATCGCACCGGCCTGGCGGCGGGCCGCAACCCGCGTCGCTTCCTGCTGCAGACCTACCGCCGCGACATGGGCGGCGGCCAGTTCGTGCTGATGAAGGACCTGTCGGCGCCGATCGTGGTGGCCGGGCGCCACTGGGGCGGCCTGCGGATCGCCTACCGGTTCTGAGGGCGGGCGGCGCGACCGCCGCGGTTCCGAATGCACACGGGCCCCGTCAGGGGCCCGTTGTCTTTGCGGTGCCGGGCGGTGTGCGGCGCGCGCACGCTCGCCCGGACAAGGTCAGGCCGACAGGCCCCGCGAGGGACCGCTCTTCGCGCCGAGCGCGCCGGAGGCGGTGTACAGGGAGGGACTCTGGCCGAGCGCCGCGAGCGCCCGGGCGGCATGCGCCTCGCCGCGCGCGGCGAGGCCTGCGTTGATGGCCGCCGACTTCAGCGCGTCCTGCACGCGGATGGGGGCGCCGCTGCGGGCCGCGTCGCGCCGCCAGGCGGGGTCCGACAGCAGTCCGTGGATGCCGGCGTGCGCAGTCTGCATGGCGGCGAGGTCGCCCGCGCTCATCGCATGGCGCTGTACCTCGAGCAGGTGCTCGAGGGCGGCGAGCGCCCGCACTCCGGCTGCGGTCGCCGGCTGCTGACGCACACGGGCCGCCGTCATCAGAGGGCCGTCTTGATGCCGAGGAAGTCGCGTGCGTCGGCGAGCAGCTGCTCGGCCACGCGCTTGGCGTCGACCGGGAAGCGCCCTTCGGCGATCGCCAAGCGGATCTCCTCGACCTTCTTGTCGTTGTAGGAGACCACGCCGCCGGTATCGGCCAGCGGCATGGTCTTGCCCGACAGCGACACGCGGTCGACGCTCGTCGGCAGCGGAGCCGGGCCGGCACCTGCACCGGTCCGGACCGGCGCCGAGCGGTCCGTGCCTCCGGTGGTGCCACCGTCGACACGGATGCCATCCGCATTACTGGGTCCGATCTTCATCGCATTCTCCTGGGAGCGCGGTGAAAGCGCCCCTCAGGTCCATTATCGACACTCGGCCGTGCGACTTGAGCCCGAAAAGCACGGTTGCACACCTTCAGACACGACGTTAGCGTTCCTGCGTCGACCGTTCAGATCCTGACTTCGACCGTTCGTCCGCGCAGCGTTCCGGCGAGGATCCGTCCGCTCTCGGTCCGGACCCGGATCGTCTGGCCGTCTCCGGCCCCCGCGAGGGCCTGACCGTCGGCCTGGATCATGAACCCCTGGCCGACCATCTGGATCCGGACCGGGTCGCCTGCGGCCACCGTCTGCGCGATCCGCAGGTGCTCCAGCCTGAGAACTTGCCCGGCGGCCACCGGTCGGATCAAGCTGCGGCCGACGAGCTGCGCCGGATCGGTGACAGGCGTCCCCGGCTCGCGGCTGAGCTCGGCCTCCTCGATGCGCAGCGACGCGCCCGCCGGGCTGCTGCCCACGGCGAGCGCCTCGCCCGCCACCAGCGCCCGGCCCCGGACGATCACGTTGACCGGCAGCGTGACCGACCAGGTGGCGCCCTCCAGGCAGCGCAGTCCGACCACCGTCCGGCCCCACAGGCGTGTGCCCGCCACCTGATAGGGCTCGGCGCGCCCGCAGGGGGCGAGCTGCAGCCTCGGATCGAGGGTGCCGACCTGCACCTCGACACGGCCGCTGCCGGCGGGTACCTGGCGCTCGACGAAGGCGCGGATCGGTTCCGGCGCGACCGTCGGCTGGGCTGCGGCGACGGCGTGCACGGCCAGCAGCGCGAGCGCCGCGGCCAGGCGGCGCACCGGGCGGCGGGATGCGGTTCGAATCGGTTCGGCCATCGGCGGACCTCTGTCTGATGCGTCTGGAGCGAAGCCGAGCATAGGCAGGGACCGGTGCGCGATGGGGCCGATCAACGGGTCCGCCACGCCGCTTTTCGGCGCTTAAGTTCCGCGCGGCGCCGCCACCATTGCCCCCATGAATCCCGACCGGAGCTTGTCGACATGAGCGCCAGCCGACTGACCGAGTCGATCGATTTCCACGGCAGCGCGCTGCTGCTGCGCGCCGAGCGCCAGAAGGTGATCGCCGGAAACATCGCGAATGCGGACACGCCGCGCTTCGCGGCCCGCGACTTCGACTTCAAGGCCGCGCTGGCCGAGGCGACGGGCACCCGCCCGCAAGGCACCGCGGCACCGGCCTCGCAGGGGGTCGCGACCACGCACGCCGGCCACATCGGCGGCGGCACGGGCGGCGCCGGACGGATCGATTCCACCGTCCAGAGGTACCGGGCCACGGAGCAGCCGAGCCTCGACGCCAACAACGTCGACCTCGACCGCGAGCGGGCCAACTTCGCGGACAACGCGGTGCGCTACGAGGCGGGCCTGCGGTTCATCAACGGATCGGTCCGGACGCTGCTCTCGGCGATCCGGGGCGAGTGAGGGGGGCGGCCATGTCGCTGATGAAGGTCTTCAACGTCGCGGGCAGCGCGGTCTCCGCGCAGAGCCAGCGCCTGAACGTCGTGGCGAGCAACCTCGCGAACGCCGAATCGGTCGCCGGCCCCGACGGGCAGAGCTACAAGTCGCGCCAGGTCGTCTTCCAGAGCCAGCCGACGCCCGACGGCGGTGCGGGCGTGAAGGTCGCCTCGGTGATCGAGGACAACGCGCCGGCCAAGCGGGTCTACGAGCCCGGACATCCGATGGCCGACCAGACCGGCTACCTGACGCAGTCCAACGTGAACGTGGTCGAGGAGATGGTCAACATGATCTCAGCGTCGCGCTCGTACCAGAACAACGTCGAGGTCATGAACACCGCGCGCCAGCTGCTGCAGAAGACGCTGCAGATGGGCCAGTCGTGACCTCGCCGCAACCGGACATCAGAGCATGAGCCTCAGCGCGATCGCCTCCAAGGCCACCGTCTCGCCGTCGGCGGCGACCCCCACGCCCTCGTCCGCCGGCACCGGCGCCGGCAGCGCCGCCTTCGACTCCGTACTCAACCAGCTGCGCGGCGCGACCGGGACGGCTGGCGCATCGGGCACCGAGGGCACGACCGGCGGCGCCGGCACGACCGGCCGCGCGAGCGAGGACGCCACCGAGGACCGCTTCCTCAAGCTGCTCGTCGCGCAGATGAAGAACCAGGATCCGCTGAACCCGCTCGACAACGCGCAGGTCACGACCCAGCTCGCGCAGATCAACACCGTCAAGGGCATCGACAAGCTCAACACCTCGCTGCAGACGCTCGTCGACGGCAGCAAGCAGGGCAGCACCAGCGAGGCGGCCTCGATGGTCGGTCGAAGCGTGCTGGTCGAGGGCAACACGATGACGCTGCCGAAGGACGGTATCGCGAAGGCGGGGTTCGAGCTCGCCGCCGCGGCCACCTCGGTGCGCGTCGACGTGCTCGACAAGACCGGCGCGGTGGTCGACAACATCGAGCTCGGCCCGATGCCCGCCGGCCTGCAGACCTTCCAGTGGGACGGCAGCTCGGGCACCCGGACGCTCGATCCCGGCCTCTACACGCTGCGCGTCACCGCCCTCGACGGCGCCAGCAAGGTCTCCGCGACCACGCTCGCCGCCGCGCCGGTCCAGGCGGTCACGCTCGGCACCGGCGGCGCCACGCTGCAGCTGGGCGCCTACGGCAGCACGACGATGGACAAGGTGCGCGCGATCCTCTGATCCGTGCGCCGGTCCGAGCCCTTCACCGAATTCACCGCAGCACCCTCTTTACAGCAGGAGTCCTCGAGCATGAGCTTCCAGCACGGTCTGTCCGGCCTCAGCGCCGCCGCACGCAACCTGGACGTGATCGGCAACAACGTCGCGAACGCCAACACGGTCGGCGCCAAGTCGTCGCGGGTCGAGTTCGCCGACATGTACGCGAACTCGCTCACCGGCCTGTCCTCGGCCACCAATGGCATCGGCGTATCGGTGGCGAGTGTCGCCCAGCAATTCACCCAGGGCGACATCGTATCGACCCAGAATCCGCTCGACATGGCGATCAACGGCCGTGGCTTCTTCCGCGTCACGATGGATGGCGTCCCGCAGTACACGCGAAATGGCCAGTTCCGGATGGACAAGGACGGCTACATCGTCACGTCGCAGGGCTCGCGCCTGACGGGCTACCGGGTCGACGCCGCTGGAGTGACCAGCGTCGGCGCGCCGACCGAGTTGCAGATCACCTCCGCAGACATCACGCCGAGAGCGACCGTGTTGGCTCGGGCCCAGCTCAACCTCGACGCCCGCGACACCGCGATCACCGCGCCTTTCGATTCGAGCGATCCGACGACCTACCACAGCGCGATGTCGATGTCGGTCTACGACTCGCTCGGCCGCGACCACTCGGTCACGCTGTTCTACCGCAAGACTGCCGGCAACACCTGGGAGGTGCGTGCCCAGGCCGACGGCGTCGACGTGGCCGGCGTCGCCTCGACGCTGACCTTCAACTCCAGCGGCACGATGACCGCGCCGACCGGCCCGTTCAACCTGACCATCCCGGTCGGCGCGGATGCCGGCGGGACCATGACCTTCGGCGTGAACCTCACCTCGGCGACGCAGTTCGGCGCGAGCTTCGCGACCACCGAGATCAGCCAGGACGGTTACGGCTCCGGCCGGCTGTCGGGCTTCACCGCCGACGATTCCGGCGTACTGGTCGCTCGTTATTCCAACGGCGAGACCCGGCCGCAAGGTCAGATCGTGCTGGCCAACTTCGCGAATCCGCAAGGTCTGATCTCGCTCGGCGGCAACCTCTGGGTAGAGGGGGCGACCGCCGGTCAGCCGACGCTGGGCGCTCCGGGCAGCGGCGTCATGGGCACGCTCGAATCCAGCGCGGTCGAGAACTCCAACGTCGACCTCACCTCCGAGCTGGTCGCGATGATCACCGCGCAACGGGTCTACCAGGCCAACGCGCAGACGATCAAGACCCACGACCAGCTGCTGCAGACCATCGTCAACCTGCGTTGACGACATCGGCCGCTGACCGGGAACTGCCATGGACCGTGTGATCTACACCGCGATGTCGGGGGCGAAGGCGACGATGACGCGTCAGGACGCGATCGCCAACAACCTCGCCAACGCGAGCACCGACGGCTTTCGTGCCGACCTCTCGGCGTTCCGGGCAGTGCCGATCCAGGGGCAGGGCGCGCCGACGCGCGTCCATGCACTCGAGGCGACCGCGGGCTTCGATGCCGCGGCGGGCCCGATCGCCCGCACCGGGCGGAACCTGGACATCGCGGTGCGCGGCGCCGGCTGGTTCGCGGTACAGGGCCTGGACGGCAACGAGGCCTACACGCGCGCTGGCGGTCTCGAGGTGTCGGCCGACGGCACGCTGCAGACGCGCGCTGGCTTCCCGGTGCTGGGCGACGGCGGACCGATCGTGGTGCCGCAGGGCGCCGAGGTGTCGATCGGCGCCGACGGCACCGTGACCGCGAAGGCGGGCACCACGCCGCCGACGCCGGTCGGCCAGATCAAGCTGGTCAATCCGCCGGTCGGCGAGCTGCGCAAGGGGGCCGACGGCCTGATGCGCGTCGCCGGCGGCGACCCGGCCCCGCCGGACCCCGCGGTGCGCGTCGTCGACGGCGCGCTCGAGGGCAGCAACGTCAATCCGGTGGAGTCGATGGTCGGCATGATTGCCGCGGCCCGCCAGTTCGAGATGCAGATGAAGATGCTGCAGACCGCCGAAGGCAACGAGCAGCGGGCCGCGAAGCTGCTGTCGCCCGCCGGCTGAGGAGATTCCCCATGATCCGATCGCTCTGGATTTCGAAGACCGGGCTCGATGCGCAGCAGATGCAGCTCGACACGATCTCGCACAACCTCGCCAACGTCGGCACCAACGGCTACAAGCGGGCGCATGCGCAGTTCGAGGACCTGCTCTATCAGAACCTGCGCCAGTCCGGCGCTCAGGAGACGCAGACCAACATGCTGCCGACGGGCCTGCAGCTCGGCACCGGCGTGCGCCCGGTCGGCACCAGCCGCAACTTCTCGCAGGGCAACCTGAACCGTACCGAGAACCCGCTCGACCTCGCCATCAACGGTAACGGGTTCCTGCAGGTGCAGATGCCCGACGGCACCACCTCGTACACCCGCGACGGCGCGCTGCGCGTCGACTCGCAGGGGCAGATGGTGACCGCCAACGGCTATCCGCTGAACCCGGCGATCACGATCCCCGCCAACTCGACCAATGTGACGATCGGCGCCGACGGCGTCGTGACCGCGCTCACGCCGGGCAACGCCACGCCGGTGCAGGTCGGCACGCTGCAGACCGCCACCTTCGTGAATCCGGCCGGCCTCGACCCGATCGGCCAGAACCTGTTCCGCGAGACCGCCTCCTCCGGTACGCCAGCGGTCGGCACGCCCGGTCTGAACGGGCATGGCACGGTCAGCCAGGGCTACGTCGAGACCTCGAACGTCAACGTCGTCGAGGAGCTGGTCACGATGATCCAGACCCAGCGCGCCTACGAGATCAACTCCAAGGCCATCTCGACCGCTGACCAGATGCTCGGTCGGCTCTCGCAGCTGTGAGTGCCGCGATGAGCCGCGCCTTCCGTCGTCGCCCGGGCGCCCGGATCGCCGCGTTCGCCGCGATCGGCCTGCTCGCGGCCTGCGCGGAGCTGCGTACCCCGCAGGTCCAGGTCGTCCAGCCGCCCCCGCGTCCGGTGATCCCGCCGGCCACGACCGCGCCGCCGGCGAGCGCCGGCGCCATCTTCCAGGGCGAGGCCTACCGGCCGCTGTTCGAGAACATCCGCGCGCGCAGGGTCGGCGACCTGCTGACGGTGCAGATCCAGGAGAACACCACCGCGCGCCAGAGCTCCAAGAGCTCGGTGAACCGCGAGGGCAAGCTCGAGGGCGCGATCGCGTCGCTGCCCTTCATCACCTCGCCGGTGGTGCCGCGCGCCAGGATCGGCGCCACGTCGTCGAACGACTCGAGCGCCAAGGGCGAGAGCGGCAGCGACAACGTCTTCACCGGCACGATCACCACCACCGTCGCCGAGGTCCTGCCCAACGGGAACCTGGTGGTGATCGGCGAGAAGCAGGTGGGCGTCAACCAGACCGTCGACTCGCTGCGCTTCTCGGGCATCGTCGATCCGCGCTTCATCCGGCCGGGCAACACCATCCCGTCCACCCAGCTCGCCGACGTGCGGGTCGAGTTCCGCGGCCGCGGCGACATCGACCGCGCGATGACGGTCGGCTGGCTCCAGCGCTTCTTCTTCAGCTACTCGCCGCTGTGAGCGGCGCCCCGACCCGATGATCCTGTTCGCGCTCGCCGCCTTCGTCTCTCCGCCGGCCTTGCGGACCGTGCTGTCTTCGCTGCGGGTCGCCCGCCCGACGAAGCGCCAGCTGCTCGCCGCCATCGTGCTGCTCGCGCTGTCCGCCGGCCTGCGTCCGGTCCAGGCCGAGCGCATCAAGGACCTCGCCACCGTGCAGGGGGTGCGGACCAACCAGCTGATCGGCTACGGCCTGATCGTCGGCCTCGACGGCAGCGGTGACCAGACCACGCAGGCGCCGTTCACCACGCAGAGTCTGGCCACGATGCTGCAGCAGCTCGGCGTGACGCTGCCGCCCGGCGTGAACCCGCAGCTCAAGAACACCGCGGCGGTGATGGTCACCGCGCAGCTGCCCGCCTATGCGCAGCCGGGCCAGCCGATCGACGTGACCGTGTCCTCGATCGGCAACGCCAAGAGCCTGCGCGGCGGCACGCTGATCCTGACGCCCCTCAAGGGCGCCGACGGCCTCATCTATGCGATGGCGCAGGGCAACGTCGTGGTCGGCGGGGCCGGTGCCTCGGCCGCCGGCAGCAAGGTCCAGATCAACCACCTGAGCGCGGGCCGCGTGCCCTCGGGCGCGACGGTCGAGCGTGCGGTGCCGAACGCGGTGCTGGAGAACGACACCATCCAGCTCGAGCTCAAGACCACCGACTTCACCGCCGCCACCCAGGTCGCCGACGCGATCAACCGCAAGGCCGGCGCGTCCGGCGCGGTCGCGCAGGCGATCGACGCGCGCGTGATCCGCGTGAAGCTGCCGGCCGGCGACAAACGGGTCGCGTTCATGTCGGAACTGGAGAACATCGACGTGTCGGCCGTGACGCCGCCGGCCCGCGTGATCGTCAACGCTCGGACCGGCTCGGTGGTGATGAACCAGTCGGTCACGCTGGCGCCGAGCGCGGTCGCGCACGGCAACCTCTCGGTATCGATCTCGACCACGCCGTCGGTGAGCCAGCCCGGGGCGTTCTCGCAGGGCGCTACAGTCGTGACGGAAAAGGCCGATATACAGATCAAGCAGGACGGCGCGGCCCTGATGATGCTGGATTCGGGGGCCAAGCTGGCCGACGTCGTCAAGGCACTCAACAGCCTCGGAGCCACCGCGCAGGATCTCATCGCGATCCTGCAGGCGCTCAAGGCCGCGGGCTCCCTGAAGGCGGAGTTGGAGATCATTTAGAAATGCGGGTGCCCGGTTCGCTCGCGACCGACGTTCGTTCGCTCGACGCCCTGAAAACGGGCGCGGCGAAGGATCCGTCGGGCGCGGTCAAGCAGGCCGCCTCGCAGTTCGAGGCCCTGTTCATGCAGATGGTGCTGAAGAGCATGCGCGACGCCGTGCCCAAGAGCGGAATGCTCGAGGGGACGGGGGCGGACGTGTACGCGAGCATGCTCGACACCCAGTTCGCGCAGGCGATGTCGGGCCGCCCGGGCGGGCTGTCCGAGATGATCGCCAAGCAGCTGATGCGTGGCATGAAGGCCGACGACCCGGTGGGCGCGACCGCGAAGCCGGACGCCAAGGTGTCGGTGGACGGTCTGTCGCGCGCGCTGCTGGCCCAGGATGCGCCGCGCGGCGAGGACGACGAACCCTCGATGTTCCCGAGCGGGGCGCAGATGGCCGCGGCGGCCGCGGCGCGCGCCCGGGCTGCGGTCGCGGCAGCGGCGGCGGAGCCCAGGCGCGTCCTGCCGGAGGCGCCGCTGGCGACCGAGCGCCCGGGCAGCGGCGGCACCGGCGGTCTCGCCGGTACGCCCGCTCCGGTCGCGGACGGCCGACGCGGCGCGGCGCAGTCGGCCTTCGTCGACCGGATGTGGAGCGCCGCCGCCGCCGCCGAGCGCTCGACCGGGGTGCCGGCGGGCTTCATCGTCGGCCAGGCCGCGCTCGAGACCGGCTGGGGCCGCGCCGAGATCCGCCATGCGGACGGGCGCAGCGCGCACAACCTGTTCGGCATCAAGGCCGGCCCGGGCTGGCGCGGCGAGACCGTCGAGGCGACCACCACCGAGTTCGTGGACGGCCGCGCGGTGAAGACCGTCGAGCGGTTCCGCGCGTACGACAGCCACGAGGCGTCCTTCGCCGACTGGGCGAAGCTGATGGCCTCCAACCCCCGCTACGCGGGCGTGCTGCAGGCCGGCGGCAGCATCGAATCCTTCTCGCGCAACCTGCAGAAAGCCGGCTACGCGACCGATCCCGACTACGCGTCGAAGCTGACGCGCACCATCACTCAGGCGCTGACCTTGCGCCGCGAGTCAACCTGAAGCGGGGGGCGCCATGAGCGACCTGATGCGGATCGGCAGCAGCGCCATGAACGCTGCGTATGCACAGCTCCAGACCACCGGGCAGAACATCGCCAACGCGTCCACGCCGGGCTATGTCCGGCGCGAGGTGGTGCTGGCGGAATCCGGCAGCAACGGCAGCGCCGGCTGGGTGGGGCGGGGGGTCGACGTCACTGCGGTGCGTCGGGTCTACGATCAGTTCCTGGTGCGCGAGTCGGTCGCGAACCGGGCGTCCGCCGCCCAGGACACGGCGCGCAGCGACGCGCTCACCCGCCTGGACACGCTGTTCGCCGACTCCAAGAGCGGCCTCGGCGCGGCCTTCGACGACCTGGTCGGCGCCTTCACCGACGTGACCGCGAAGCCCTCGGATCCGGCCGCCCGCTCGATCGTGCTGACCCGCGCCGAGACCTTCGCGAACCGCGCGGCACGCCTGGACACGCAGCTGCTCGAGCTGCGCGATGCGGCGCAGGGCCGGATGCAGAGCGAGGTGAGCACCGCCAACGAGACGCTCGCATCGCTGGCCTCGATCAACCGCCGGATCAACGACGCCAACACTGCGGGCGGCCGGCCCAACGGGCTGCTCGACCAGCGCGACAAGCTGCTGGGCGACCTGAACAAGTCGCTTCGCGTGAACGCCACCTTCGGCGCCGACGGCACCATCACCGCGACCTCGCAGACCGGCGAGCCGCTGGTCGTCGGCGGCAACGCCTCCAAGCTGGCGCTGACGATCGATCCGCTGGACGCGAGCAAGCGTTCGATCTCCGTCGTGCGCGGCAACGGCGTCACCCTGCCGATGGACGCCGGGCAGATCGGCGGCACGCTCGCCGGGCTGTTGAAGTTCTCGAACGAGGACATCGACGCGGCCCGTGCGCAGGTCGGCCGGATCACCGCCTCGGTGGCCGGTGCGTTCAACGCGCAGCAGGCGCTCGGCGTCGATGCGACCGGCGGGCAGGGCCAGCCGATGTTCGCGCTCGGCGCACCCACCGCGTTCGGCGCGGCCGCCAACGTCGGCACCGCGCAGTTCGGGATCGCCATCGCCGACTCGAAGGCGCTCAAGGCGAGCGACTACGAGATCGGATTCGACGGCACGCAGTACGCCGTCACCCGGCTGTCGGACGGGGTCGTCACCAACTTCGCGTCGATGCCGCAGACCTTCGACGGCCTCACGCTGTCGGTCGGCTCCGGTGCGCCGGCGGCGAACGACCGGTACCTCGTGCGCAGCGCCACCGCGTTTGCCTCGGGCGCACGCTCGCTGCTCACCAGCCCGCAGCGCCTCGCGACCGCGATGCCGGTGGTCACCGAGGCCGGTGCCTCGAACGGCGGCGACCTGCGGGCCGGCGCGCTCGACATCACCACGTTCGGCGCGACCACCACCGCCACCGTCAACATCACGTTCACCGGTCCGAACACCTTCTCGGTGAGCGGCGCCGGCACCGGCAACCCGACCGGGCTGACCTACTCGCCGGGCATGCAGCTGTCGTTCAACGGCTGGACGCTCAAGCTCGACGGCAGTCCCGTGGCGGGCGACACGATGCGCGTGTCCGGCACGCCGAACCCGGCTGCGGACAACCGCAACGCCCGTGTGATGCAGGGGCTCGGCGACGCTGCGCTGGCTGACGGCGCATCGATCATCGGACGCTACTCGGAGCTGATCGGCGACGTCGGTTCGCGGACGCAGTCGGCGCGCGCGCAGGGCGACATGAGCCAGCGGCTCTACGACGATGCCGAGCGCGCCCGCAACGAGATGTCCGGCGTCAACCTCGACGAGGAGGCGGCGCGGCTGATGCAGTACCAGCAGGCCTACCAGGCCGCGGCCAAGGTGATCGCGGCCGCCAACGAGATGTTCCGCTCGCTGCTCGACGCAGCGGGCTGATCGGCGCAGACGGGAGACGGACATGAGGATCGGCACCGCATACGCGCAGCAGATCGCGATCGAGGGGATCGCCGAACGCCAGTCCAGGCTGCTCGAGGTCCAGGGGCAGTTGAGCTCGGGGCGGCGCGTGAACTCGCCGTCGGACGATCCGGCCGCCGCCGCCGAGGCCGAGCGGCTGCGCTCGCGCGAGTCGAGGCTCGGCGCCGAGCAGCGCGCCATCGAGCAGGCCAGGCAGATGCTGGGCAGCGCCGACAGCGCGCTCGGCGACGCGACCGACCTGCTGCAGTCGGCGCGCGAGTCGCTGCTGGCGGCCGGCAACGCGACCACCGGCGCCGCGGACCGGGTCAAGTACGCCGAGCAGCTGCGCCAGGTCCGCGACCAGCTCCTGTCGGTGGCCAACCGCAGCGACGGCACCGGGGGCTTCATCTTCGGCGGACAGGGCGCGGTCGCCGCCCCGATCGACTCGACCGGAACGGTCTACACGCCGCCGGCCGGCACGCAGCAGATCGGCCAGGAGATGGTCAACCCGGTCTCGCTCGACGGCCGCGAGAACTTCACCGCGATCCGCACCGCGACCGGCACCGAGAGCATCTTCGCGCAGCTCGACGCGGCCATCGCGACGCTGTCGAACCCGAACGCCACCCCGGCCGTCTCGACGGCCGCGGCCAACACGGCGCTGTCGGCGGTGGACCGGTCGCTCGACCGGTTCAGCTACACCCGGACGACGGTCGGCGAGCGGCTCAAGGCGATCGACGCCCACGAGGAGGCCGTCGCCACCGGCAGCATCGACAACCAGGCCAGGCTGTCGAACCTCGTCGACGTGAACTTCGCGCAGGCGATCTCGGAGATGACCCAGCACCAGACGGCGCTGCAGGCCGCGATGAAGAGCTACGCGCAGATCTCCAAGCTGAGCCTGTTCGACTACGTCTGAGCGTGACCGTCGTCGCCCCCGGGGAAATCCCGGGGGAGGGGGGCGCCTGCGCCCCGGCGACCTGCGGTAGGATCGGGCCCTCGACCTCCCGCTCCGACCGCTCTTGCCCCTCCCTCGTCCGCCGAATCGGCGATTCCGCATCCTGCTCGTCGAGGACGATCCTGCCTGGCAGCATCTGGTCGCGACCGGGCTGGCCGAGCACGGCATCGACGTGCACGGGGCGCCGGGCGTGGCCCGGGCGCTGGAGTCGCTCGAAACGGTCCGGCCCGATGCGGTGGTGCTCGATGCGATCCTGCCCGACGGCAACGGATTCGACCTGTGCAGGCGGATCCGGGCCCTCATCGGCGAGCTGCCGGTGCCGATCCTCGTCTTCAGCGGCCGCGACGACGAGGCTTCGATCGAGCGGGCGTTCGCCGCGGGCGCGGCCGACTTCTTCGTCAAGTCGCTGCAGTGGAAGCTGCTGGCCGAACGTCTCGCGCAGCTCGTCTCGGCCGCGCAGATGCGCACCGAGCTGGCGAGCAGCCAGCGCCGGCTCGACCGCGCCAAGGGCCTCGCGCTGCTGGCGCACGAGACCGCCCGCCGCACGCGCGAACTCTCCAGCAGCGATCCGCTGACCGGCCTGCTCAATCGCAAGGGCTTCCTGTCAGCCGCCCAGGCGCTGCTCGACGCGCCGCGCGAGGATCCGGGCCAGCCGGCGGCGCTGCTGCTCATCGACCTCGATCGGTTCAACCGGCTCAACGACACGCTCGGCGCCGCCGCCGGCGACGAAGCCCTCAAGGAAGTCGCGACCCGGCTGCGCCAGGCGTTCCGCAACATGCCGGGGATCGTGCTCGCCCGGCTGGCGAGCGACGAGTTCGCGCTGCTGTTCCCGGCGATGCGCACCGCAGCCGCCGCCGAGCGAGCCGCGCAGATCGCGATGACCGAGCTCAGCCGGCCGCTGACCTGCGGCGGACTGGACTGCGTGGTGCGGGCCTCGGTGGGCCTGGCCACGACGGCGGTCCCGATGCGTGCCGACGCACTCCTGGCGCAGGCCGGGCAGGCGCTGTCGGCGGCCAAGTCCCTCGGCGGCAACTGCTCGCGCCGTTTCCAGGCCGAGCTCGGGCACGCCGACCGCGAACGCTTCGACCTCGAGGCCGCGCTCCACCAGGCCCTGGACCGCCACGAGCTGGTGCTGCACTACCAGCCCATCGTCGATCCGCGCACCCGTCGGCTCGCTGGCGTCGAGGCGCTGATGCGCTGGCAGCGCGACGACCGGCTGCTGTCGCCGCGCGAGTTCATCCCGATCGCCGAGGAGACCGGACTGATCTTCCGGATGGGCGAATGGGCGGTGGCCGAGGCGCTGCAGCAGGTGCGGCGCTGGCAGGCCGCGGGCCTGGAGGTCTCGACGGTGTCGGTGAACATCCATGCACGCCACCTCGAGCAGCCCGAGCTCGCCCGGGCGGTCTCGCAGGCGCTCGACAGCACCGGCCTGGAGTCGGCGACGCTCGAGCTCGAGCTGACCGAGACCGGCGTGATGCGCGACATCAAGCGCTCGCTCGACAGCCTGCAGGGCTTGAAGCAGCTCGGTGTGCGCCTGGCGCTCGACGACTTCGGTACCGGTTATTCGTCGCTCGCCTACCTCACCCAGCTGCCGATCGACACGCTGAAGATCGACCGAAGCTTCGTCGACAAGCTCGGCGAGAGCGGCCAGAGCCGCGCCGTCGTGCGCTCGATCACCGCGCTCGCGCAGGCGCTCGGCCTGTCGACCATCGCCGAGGGCGTCGAGACCCGGGCCCAGCTCGACTCGCTGCGCGCGCTCGGCTGCGACGAGGTCCAGGGTTACTTCTACGCCCGGCCGATGCCTGCACAGGCGCTGCCGGACTGGGCGCGGCGGTTCGACGGCACCGTGCCCGGGGCCGTGCGCACCGGCCCCGGCGTGGCCCTGCGCGCGGTGTCCGGCGCGGGCGACGCCGCGCGTCGCAGCCTTCCCGACGATCCGGCCGGCACGCTGCGGCTCTGACCCGGATCGTCGCTGCCTCCCCAGCCCGCCTCCCGACTCCAGACTCCGATGAACCAGGACCAGCTCAAGCAGGCCGTCGCACGCGCGGCCATCGAACACGTCGTCGACGGTGCGGTCGTCGGCGTCGGCAGCGGCTCGACCGTCGGCTTCTTCATCCGCGAGCTCGGCCTCGTGCGCCACCGCGTGCGCGGCGCGGTGTCCAGCTCGGAACGCAGCAGCGCGCTGCTGCGCGAGCAGGGCATCGAGGTGCTCGATCTCGATGCCGTCGGCTCGATGCCCGTCTACGTCGACGGCGCCGACGAGATCGACGGGCAACTGCGGATGATCAAGGGCGGGGGCGGTGCGCTCACCCGCGAGAAGATCGTCGCGGCGGCGGCCGAGCGCTTCGTGTGCATCGTCGACGCCTCCAAGGTGGTGCCGGTGATGGGGCGCTTCCCGCTGCCGATCGAGGTGATCCCGATGGCCTGCGGGCTGGTGACGCGCTGGTGCGCGCAGCTCGGCGGGGAGGCGCGGCTTCGCGCGGGCTTCACCACCGACAACGGCAATCCGATCCTGGACGTCCACGGCCTGCGGATCGCGGATCCGGTCGGCCTGGAGACCGAGATCAACCAGTGGCCGGGCGTGGTCACCGTGGGCCTGTTCGCCCGGCGGGGCGCCGACGTGGCTCTGATCGCCGACCCGGCCGGCCTGAGAACCCTGACGCGCTGATGCGCCGGGGCGCCCGTGCGGCGGCGCCGAGGCATACTGCGGGCCGCGCGCCGGCGGCCTGGACCGACCGGGCGGGCGAACCCACTGCAGGAGCCAGGATGAACGAGCCCACCCCGAAAGGCGCGCCGCGCGAGACGCTCGGACCGCGCGAGGCGATCGCGATCGTCGTTGGCATCGTGATCGGCGCGGGCATCTTCAAGGCGCCCTCGCTGGTCGCGATGAACTCGCCGAGCGAAGCCTGGATGCTCGGTGCCTGGGTGCTCGGCGGCGTCGTCTCGATCATCGGCGCGCTGTGCTACTGCGAACTCGCGACCGCCTATCCGAGCGCCGGCGGCGACTACCACTTCCTGCACCGGGCCTTCGGACGCCGCGTGTCCTTCCTGTTCGCCTGGAGCCGGTTCTCGGTGATCACCACCGGCTCGATCGCGCTGCTCGCCTTCGTGTTCGGCGACTACATGACCCAGGTGGTGCCGCTCGGGCCGTGGTCGGCGGCGCTCTGGGGGGCGGGCTCGATCGTCGCGCTGACCTGGCTCAACGTGCGCGGCGTGAAGCAGGGGGCGGCCACGCAGGTGGCGCTGACCCTGCTCGAGGTCGGCGGGCTGGTGCTGGTCTTCGTCGCGGGCATCGTGGCCGCGACGCAGGGGCTCGGCGCATCGGCGCCGCAGGCCGCGACGACCGCCGTCGCGCCGGCGGCGGCCTTCTCGCTGCCGGCCTTCGGCTTCGCGATGGTGTTCGTGCTCCTGACCTTCGGGGGCTGGAACGAGGGCGCCTACATCAGCGCCGAGCTGCGCGACCGGCAGCGCAACATGGTGCCGGTGATGGTCGGCTCGCTCGCGCTGGTGACGCTGCTCTACCTCGGCGCGAACTGGGCCTACCTCGCCGGGCTGGGGCTCGGCGGCATGGCGAAGTCCCAGGCGGTCGCGGCCGACCTGCTGGGCATCGTGTTCGGCAAGACCGGCGAGGTGCTGATCTCGCTGATGGTCGCGATCGCGGCGCTGACCTCGATCAACGCGACGATGATCGTCGGCGCCCGCTCGAACTTCGCGGCCGGTCGGGACTGGGCGGCGCTCGGGCGGCTGGGCGAATGGGTCGACGATCGCGGCACGCCGGTCAACGCGATGCTGCTGCAGGGCGGCTTCGCGCTGGCGCTGATGCTGCTGGGACTGGCCACGGGCGGTGGCTTCTCGACGATGGTCGAGTACACCGCGCCGGTCTTCTGGCTCTTCTTCCTGCTCGCCGGCCTGAGCCTGTTCGTGCTGCGCGTGCGCGAGCCCGACACGCCGCGGCCGTTCCGCGTCCCGCTCTACCCGGTGCTGCCGCTGGTGTTCTGCGGCGCTTGCGCCTACATGCTGCAGTCGAGCCTGGGCTACGTCGGCGGCAACACCTTCCTCGGCGTGAACGCCGCCTGGGTCGGTGTCGCGGTGCTCGCCGTCGGCGTGCTGCTGATGATCGCCGTGTCCCGCGGCGAGGCCGCGGGACGGGCGACCCGCTGACTCAGCCGCGCAGCAGGGCCAGCACGCCCTGCGGTGCCGAGTTCGCCTGGGCGAGCATCGCGGTGCCGGCCTGCTGCAGGATCTGCGCACGCGTGAGCGAGGCGGTCTCCTTGGCGAAGTCGGCGTCCATGATCCGGCTCTTGGCGGCGCTCTGGTTCTCGGCCGAGATCTGCAGGTTGGCGATGACCGCCTCGAAGCGGTTCTGCACCGCGCCGAAGGTCGCCCGCTCGCTGTTGATGGTGTCGAGCGCGGTGTCGAGCGCGGTGATCATCGCGTTGGCGTTCGCCGCGCTCGTGCCGATGCCGGCGGTCGACACGGTGATGGCGGCGATGGTCGTCGCGGTCGCCATGTTGGTGGTCGTGATCGTCAGCTGGTCGGTGGCCGCATTGTTCGCGCCGATCTGGAACTGCAGGGCGCCGGCGCTGCCCGCGAGGATCGCCTGGCCGTTGAAGCGTGTCGACAGCAGCGTGCGGTCGACCTCCTGGGCGAGCTGCGAGAACTCGGCATTCAGGCTGCCGCGGTCGGTGGCGGTGTTCGAGGCGTTGGCCGACTGCACCGCCAGCTCGCGCATGCGCTGCATCATGTCGGTGACCTTGCCGAGCGCGCCCTCGGCGGTCTGCGCCAGCGAGATGCCGTCGTTGGCGTTGCGCACGGCGACGTTCATGCCGCGTGCCTGGGCGTCCATCCGGTTGGCGATCGCGAGGCCCGCTGCGTCGTCCTTGGCGCTGTTCACGCGCAGACCGGTCGACAGGCGCTGGATGGCGGTGCTCAGGTCCTTCTGAGTGGCCGACAGGTTGCCCTGGGCGTTCAGCGACATCAGGTTGGTGTTGATCACTTGCATGTTCGAGGCTCCTTTCTGTTCGTTCGCATGTTCTGGCGCGCTGTCTTGCGAGCCACATGAACGGTTATCGGGCAGGGCCTCGCCGAACAAGAGACTAGGGTAAACCCTTAGATCCTCGATGAACGCGGACGGAATTGCCGCTTATGTCAGCGGACGGCCGTGGCGAACGGGCGGCCGGGCGTCGCCGCCTGCAGTCGAACGCCCGGGCAGCGGGACCGCAGCCCCGCAATTCCTGGCCCTCAGGCGGCCGGCGGGACGTAGCCGGCGGCCTGGTCGACCGTGCCGCCCCCGAAGAACCAGGCCTCCATCTGCTGGGCGAGGTACTTGCGGGCCCGCGCATCGGCGAGGTTCAGGCGGTTCTCGTTGACCAGCATCGTCTGGTGCTTGAGCCAAGCCTGCCAGGCCTCCTTGGAGACGCTCTCCCAGAGGCGCTTGCCGAGCTCGCCGGGGTACGGCGGGAAATCGAGGCCCTCGGCCTCGCGCTGGAGCTTCACGCAGTGAACGGTTCGTGCCATCGGATGCCTCTGTAAGGGGTCGGGGCGCGGGGAGTGGGTCCCGCGTCGCAACGGATCATCCCAGCGTCTTGAACAGGACCTGGGACTTCCGCTGCCAGTTGTAGAGATTCTTGCGCACGCCCGGCAGGTCGTCGACGGAGCCGAGGACGAAGCCGCGCTTCTGGAACCAGTGTGCGGTCCGGGTGGTCAGCACGAAGAGGCGCCTGAGACCTGCAGCGCGGGCCCGCTGCTCGATGCGCTGCAGCAGGCGTTCGCCGTCGCCCTGACCCTGCACCTGGGGATTGACCGCCAGGCAGGCGAGCTCGCCGATGCCGTCCTGCGGGAACGCGTAGAGGGCTGCGCAGCCGAAGATCACGCCGTCGTGCTCGATGACGGTGAAGTTGGCGATCTCGCGTTCCATCAGGGCGCGGTCGCGCTTGACGAGGGTGCCGTCGTCCTCGAGCGGGCGGATGATCGACAGGATGCCGCCGACGTCGTCGAGCGTGGCCTCGCGCAGCGCCTCGAGCGTTTCCTCGACCACCATCGAACCGACGCCGTCGTGCAGGAAGAGTTCGAGCAGCACCGAGCCGTCCATGTCGATCGGGACGATGTGCGCGCGCGCCACGCCGCCGTCGCAGGCCTTGAGCGCATAGCGCAGGTAGTCGGTGGCATCGCTCGGCAGGTAGGCGGCGGCGAGGATCTCGCGCGCGGTGCCTTCGGTGATCTCGGTCAGCTGCGCGCCGTCCTGGTCGACGATGCCGCCGGATTCGGAGACGAAGATCAGCTTGTCGGCATCGAGCGCGATCGCGGTCGCGCAGGCGAGGTCTTCCATGCCGAGGTTGAAGGCCTCGCCGGTGGGCGAGAAGCCGAGCGGCGGCAGCAGCACCAGTGCGTCGCTGGAGAGCGCGAGCCGAATCGCCTGCACGTCGACCTTGCGAACGAACCCGGTGTGCTCGAAGTCGACGCCGTCGACGATGCCGACCGGGCGCGCGGTCACGAAGTTGCCCGACACCACGCGCACGGTCGCATGCGCCATCGGCGTGTTCGGCAGCCCTTGCGAGAACGCCGCCTCGATGTCGAGACGGGTCTCGCCGGCCGCCTCCTTGGCGCATTCGAGCGCGACCGGGTCGGTGATCCGCAGCCCCGCGTGATAGCGGCTGCTGGTGCCCCGCAGCGACATCTGCTCCTCGATCTGCGGGTGCGAGCCATAGACGAGGATCAGCCGCATGCCCATCGCATGAAGCAGGCTCAGGTCCTGGACGAGCGCGTTGAGTCGGCCTCGCGTGACCAGCTCGCCGGCGAAGCCGATGACCAGGGTCTTGCCCCGGAAGGCATGGATGTACGGCGCGACGGCACGCAGCCATGCGACGAACTGCTGCGGCTCGGAGTGGTAGGGCATCGGGCCATTATAATTTGCGCGTGCGGCTCGAGTTCCCAGAAGCGTTGCCGGTCTCGGGCCGGCGAGACGAGATCGCCGCCGCGATCGCTGCCCATCCGGTGGTCATCGTCGGCGGCGAGACCGGCTCGGGCAAGACGACCCAGCTCCCCAAGATCTGCATCATGGCCGGCCGGGGCGCGCGCGGCCTGATCGGCCACACCCAGCCGCGTCGGCTCGCGGCCACCAGCGTGGCCAAGCGCATCGCCGAGGAGCTCGGCTCGCCGCTGGGCACCGACGTCGGCTACAAGATCCGCTTCAACGAGCGCGTCTCGAAGACCGCCCGCATCAAGCTGATGACCGACGGCATCCTGCTGGCCGAGACGCAGGGCGACCCGCTGCTGCGCCAGTACGACACGGTGATCATCGACGAGGCGCACGAGCGCAGCCTGAACATCGACTTCCTGCTCGGCTACCTCAAGCAGCTGGTCGACGGCCCGCGCCGCGACGACCTCAAGCTGGTGATCACCTCGGCCACCATCGACGCCGAGCGCTTCGCGCAGCACTTCGCCGGGCCGAAGGGGCCGGCTCCGGTGATCGAGGTGTCCGGCCGCACCTACCCGGTGGAGATCCGCTGGCGCCCCCCCGGCGAGGCCGCGGCCGCCGCCGCGGGGGCCGGGGCACTGGCGGCGGCGACCGGCGTGCCCGCGCCTGTGGCGCCGCCCGCCCCGGCGCCGGTCTCGTACGGGCGCACCGCGAAGCGCGACGACGACGACGAGACCGACCTGCCGGCCGCGATCGAGGACGCGGTCGACGAGCTCTGGGCCGAGGGGCCGGGCGACATCCTGGTCTTCCTGCCGGGCGAGCGCGAGATCCGCGAGACCGCCGAGCACCTGCGCCGTGCCTGGGCGCGGCGCGGCGCCCGCGCGGGCCTGGTGGCCTCGGCCGAGATCCTGCCGCTGTTCTCGCGCCTGTCGGCCGCCGACCAGCAGCGGGTCTTCAGCACCGGCGGCCCGCCGCGCGTGGTGCTGGCCACCAACGTCGCCGAGACCTCGCTGACCGTTCCGGGCATCCGCTACGTGATCGACACCGGTCTGGCCCGGGTCAAGCGCTACCGCTACCGCGGCAAGGTCGAGCAGCTGCAGATCGAGCCGGTCTCGCGGGCGGCGGCCAACCAGCGCGCCGGGCGCTGTGGGCGGGTCGCCGACGGCATCTGCATCCGGCTCTACGACGAGGCCGACTTCGGGCGCCGGCCGGCCTTCACCGACCCCGAGGTGCTGCGTTCGTCGCTCGCCGCGGTCATCCTGCGGATGAAGTCGCTCAGGCTGGTCGACATCGACGCCTTCCCGTTCGTCGATCCGCCGCCGCGCCGCGCGATCACCGACGGCTACGACCTGCTGAGGGAGCTCGACGCGGTCGACGCCGACGGGCGGCTCACGAAGGTCGGCCAGCAGCTCGCGCGGCTGCCGGTCGACCCGCGGATCGGCCGCATGCTGCTGGCGGCGCGCGAGCGCGGGGCGCTGCGCGAGGCGCTGGTGGTCGCCTCGGCGCTGTCGGTGCAGGATCCGCGCGAGCGCCCGGTCGAGCGCCAGCAGGCCGCCGACCAGGCCCATGCACGCTTCACCGACCCGCGCTCGGACTTCGCCTCGCTGGTGAAGCTCTGGGACGCCTGGCAGGCGGGCAAGGGCGCGGGCGAGTCGAACCGGGCCTACGCGGCACGCCTCGAGCGCGAGTTCCTGTCGATGCGCAAGCTGCGCGAGTGGGCCGACGTCCACGCCCAGCTCGCCGAGGCCGTGGCCGAGCTGCACTGGGCGCCGAACCCCGAGCCGGCCGGCTACGAGCCGCTGCACCGGGCGCTGCTCGCCGGGCTGCTCGGCAACCTGGGTTGCCGGGCGCCCGAGGAGCCGTACTACCTCGGCACCCATGCCACCAAGTTCTGGCTGCATCCGGGCTCGGGCCTGTCCAAGCGCAGCTCGGCCCGCCAGCAGCAGGCTGCCGATGCCGCGCGCGCGGAGCACAAGACCGAGGCCTCCGGCAGCGCGCGCTGGGTGATGGCCGCCGAGATGGTCGATACCGGACGGCTCTACGGGCGCACGCTCGCGCGAATCGATCCGGCCTGGATCGAGCAGGCCGCGGACCACCTCATCCGCAAGTCCTGGAGCGAGCCGCACTGGGAGAAGCGCGCCGGGCAGGTGGTGGCGATGGAGCGCGGCGTGCTCTACGGCCTCGTGGTCTACGCGCAGCGCCGCGTGCACTACGCGTCGATCGACCCGACGCTCGCGCGCGAGCTGCTGATCCGCGAGGCGCTGGTCGCCGGCGACTGGGAGAGCGACTGCGCGTTCTTCCGCCACAACCGCAAGGTGGTCGCCGAGGTCGAGCAGCTCGAGGCCAAGATCCGCCGCCCGGACCTGCTGGTCGACGAGCGCTTCCTCTTCGACTGGTTCGACGCGCAGGTTCCCGCCGAGGTCACCAGCGGCCAGCAGCTCGAGCGCTGGTGGCGCGCGGCCAGCCGCGAGCGGCCCGAGCTGCTGAAGCTCTCGCGCGAGGAGCTGCTGCGCAAGGACGCCGAGGGGGTCGACCACCGCAACTTTCCCAAGCGGGTCGAGATGCGTGGCGTGGGCTTCGAGGCGCTTTATCACTTCGAT
>JBIIPQ010000168.1:0-9082 GCA_044342535.1 Burkholderiaceae bacterium | reverse complement strand
AGCGCACGAAGCGCGCCGCCTTGATGCTGCTCTTGATGTCCAGGCAGCCCGCCAGCACCAGCGGCTGGTTCGCGACGATGCCCACCGACTGCCCATCCATCCGGCCGAAGCCGATCACGATGTTCTTCGCGAAATCGGGCTGCAGCTCGAAGAAGTCGCCGTCGTCGACGACCTTCGTGATCAGCTCCTTGATGTCGTAGGGCTTGTTCGGGTTTTCCGGCACCAGCGTGTCGAGCGAGGGGTCGAGCCGGTGCGCCGGATCGGTGGAGCGACGCACCGGCGGCTTCTCGCGGTTGTTCAGCGGCAGGTAGTTGAAGAAGCGGCGCAGCATCAGCAGCGCCTCGACGTCGTCCTCGAAGGCCAGGTCCGCCACGCCGCTCTTGGTCGTGTGCGCCGAGGCGCCGCCCAGCTCCTCGGCCGAGACCTCCTCGTGCGTGACCGTCTTCACCACCTCGGGGCCGGTCACGAACATGTACGAGCTGTCCTTCACCATGAAGGTGAAGTCGGTCATCGACGGGCTGTAGACCGCGCCGCCCGCGCACGGGCCCATGATCAGGCTGATCTGCGGGATCACGCCCGAGGCCAGCACGTTGCGCTGGAAGACCTCCGCGTAGCCGCCGAGCGAGGCCACGCCCTCCTGGATGCGGGCGCCGCCCGAGTCGTTCAGGCCGATCACCGGTGCCCCGACCTTCATCGCCTGGTCCATCACCTTGCAGATCTTCTCGGCATGCGCCTCCGACAGCGCGCCGCCGAAGACCGTGAAGTCCTGGCTGAAGACGAACACCAGGCGCCCGTTGATGACGCCGTAGCCGGTGACCACGCCGTCGCCCGGGATCTTCTGGTCCTGCATGCCGAAGTCCGCGCAGCGGTGCTCGACGAACATGTCCCATTCCTCGAACGAGCCCTCGTCGAGCAGCAGTTCGATGCGCTCGCGCGCCGTCAGCTTGCCCTTGGCGTGCTGCGCGTCGATGCGCTTCTGGCCGCCGCCGAGTCGCGCCTGCGCGCGCTTGAGCTCGAGTTGCTGCTGGATGTCGTGCATGGTGGTGGGAGTCGAGGTGGGTTCGGTGAAGGTTCGATGAGGGTTCGATGGGTCGTTCGGGGGCCACGGCGGCGCGGCCCGAGGGGATCAGGGGTGGCCGTAGAGCTCCAGCAGGCGGCGGGCGGCGGCCGTCGCGGCCAAGCGCGAGCCGGCGACCTCGGCGAGCACGCCGGGCAGCGCCCCGCGCACCGCGCCGTCGCCCCGGAAGCCCGACATCAGCCGCGTCTGCACCAGGTCCCACATCCAGGACACCGACTGGCGCTTGCGGCGCGCCTCGAACTCGCCGCTGGCGCGACGGTCGGCGACCCAGCGCTCGACCTCCGCCCACAGCGCGTCGATACCCTCGCCCGACAGCGCGCTCGTCTTCAGCACGCGCGCGTCCGCCCGTTCGCGCCCGATGCCCAACCCCAGCGTGCGGAAGGCGCTCACGATCTGCGCCTGCGCGCGGCTCGCCGCATCCGGGTCGGTGTCGGCCTTGTTGATGACCACCAGCGAGGCGATCTCCATCACGCCCTTCTTGATGGCCTGGAGCTCGTCGCCGGCGTTGGGCAGCTGCATCAGCACCACCACGTCCGTCATGTCCGAGACCGCTGTCTCCGACTGGCCGACGCCGACCGTCTCGACGATCACCACGTCGTAGCCCGCCGCCTCGCACAGCAGCATCGCCTCGCGCGTCTTGGCCGCGACGCCGCCCAGCGTGCCCGAGGCCGGGCTCGGCCGGATGAAGGCGCCTTCGGCCACCGACAGGTGCTCCATGCGCGTCTTGTCGCCGAGGATCGAGCCCCCCGAGACCACCGAGGACGGGTCCACCGCGAGCACCGCGACCTTCATGCCGCGCCGGATGAGCTTCATGCCCAGCGCCTCGACGAAGGTCGACTTGCCCACCCCCGGCGTGCCCGAGATGCCCACGCGCACCGCGCCGCCCGTGCGCGGCAGCAGGTGGTTGAGCAACGCGTCGGCGCGCGCGCGGTGGTCCGCGCGGGTCGACTCGGTCAGCGTGATGCCGCGGGCCAGCCAGCGGCGCTCGCCGGCCTCGATGCCCCGGGCGAGGTCCGCGTCGAGCGGATCGGGCGGGGGCGGTGCGGCCGGGTGGGTCACCGCGCTCACCGTGCCCGAGCGGTCTCGCGGATGCGCTCGAGCACGTCCTTGGCGCTGGCCGGGATCGGCGTGCCCGGGCCGTAGATGCCCTTGACGCCCGCGTCGTAGAGGAAGGCGTAGTCCTGCTTCGGGATCACCCCGCCGACGAAGACGATGATGTCGTCGCCGCCCTGCGCCTTGAGCGCCTCGATGATCGCCGGCACCAGCGTCTTGTGTCCGGCGGCGAGCGTCGAGACCCCCACCGCATGCACGTCGTTCTCGATCGCCTGCCGCGCACATTCCTCGGCGGTCTGGAAGAGCGGCCCCATGTCGACGTCGTAGCCGAGGTCCGCGAAGGCCGTGGCCACCACCTTGGCCCCCCGGTCGTGGCCGTCCTGGCCGAGCTTGGCGATCATCACGCGCGGGCGGCGACCCTGCTCCTCGGCGAACTGCGTGATCTCGTCACGGAGCTTGTCCCAGCCCTCGGCGCTGTCGTAGGCCGCGGCGTAGACCCCGGTCACCTTCTGCGTGTCGGCGCGGTAGCGGCCCCAGACCGTCTCCAGCGCGTCGCTGACCTCGCCCACCGTGGCGCGCGCGCGCACCGCGTCGATGGCCAGGGCCAGCAGGTTGCCGGTGCCCGATTCGGCCGCCGCGGTCAGCGCGGCCAGCGTGCGCTCGACCGTCGCGGTGTGGCGCTTCGCGCGGACCGCCTTCAGCCGCTCGATCTGCGAGGCGCGCACCGCCACGTTGTCGATGTCGAGGATGTCCATCGCGTCGTCGGCACCCGAGCGGTACTTGTTGACCCCGACGATGACTTCCTTGCCCGAGTCGATGCGGGCCTGCTTCTCGGCCGCGCTCGCCTCGATCTTGAGCTTCGCCCAGCCGCTCTGCACCGCATGGGTCATGCCGCCCATCGCGTCGACTTCCTCGATGATCGCCCAGGCGGTGTCGGCCATTTCCTGGGTGAGCCGCTCCATCATGTAGCTGCCCGCCCAGGGATCCACCACGTTCGTGATGTGCGTCTCCTCCTGGATGATGAGCTGCGTGTTGCGGGCGATGCGCGCACTGAACTCGGTGGGCAGCGCGATGGCCTCGTCGAGCGCGTTGGTGTGCAGGCTCTGCGTGCCGCCGAAGACCGCCGCCATCGCCTCGACGGTGGTGCGCACCACGTTGTTGTACGGGTCCTGCTCGGTCAGGCTCCAGCCCGAGGTCTGGCAGTGCGTGCGCAGCATCAGGCTCTTGGGGTTCTTCGCGCCCACGCTCGTCATGATCCGCCACCACAGCAGGCGGGCGGCGCGCATCTTCGCGATCTCGAGATAGAAGTTCATCCCGATCGCCCAGAAGAAGCTCAGGCGCCCGGCGAAGTCGTCGACGTCCAGGCCCTTGGCCATCGCCGTCTTCACGTACTCCTTGCCGTCGGCCAGCGTGAAGGCGAGCTCCAGCGCCTGGTTCGCGCCCGCCTCCTGCATGTGGTAGCCGGAGATCGAGATCGAGTTGAACCGCGGCATGTGCTTCGCGGTGTACTCGATGATGTCCCCCACCGCCCGCATGCTCGGCTCCGGCGGGTAGATGTAGGTGTTGCGGACCATGAACTCCTTGAGGATGTCGTTCTGGATGGTCCCCGAGAGCTTGTCCTGCGAGACGCCCTGCTCCTCGGCCGCGACGATGTAGCCCGCGAGCACCGGCAGCACCGCGCCGTTCATCGTCATCGACACCGACACGGTGTCGAGCGGGATCCCGTCGAACAGGATCTTCATGTCCTCGACCGAGTCGATCGCGACGCCCGCCTTGCCCACGTCCCCGGTCACGCGCGGATGGTCGCTGTCGTAGCCGCGGTGGGTGGCCAGGTCGAAGGCCACGCTCACGCCCTGCCCGCCGGCGGCGAGCGCCTTGCGGTAGAAGGCGTTGGAAGCCTCGGCGGTGGAGAAGCCCGCGTACTGGCGGATCGTCCAGGGGCGGACCGCGTACATCGTCGCCTGCGGGCCGCGGATGTAGGGCGCGAAGCCGGGCAGCGTGTCGGTGTACTGCACGCCCTCGAGGTCGGCCTTGGTGTAGAGCGGCTTGACGTCGATGCCTTCGGGCGTCTTCCAGTTCAGCGCGTCGACGTCGCCCCCCGGGGCGGACTTGGCCGCAGCCTTGCGCCACTGGTCGAGGGAGCCGGAGTCGGGGACGGAGGCGTCGGACATGGTGGGGCCGCAGGGAGTGGGAACGCGGGCAATATTCTAGCGTTCGATGCCACGGCTTCGGGCACGCCGCTCGGGCCGTCTCGGGCGGCCGAACTCCCCGCCGCGCTCGCTCGCATCGCGATCGGCGACGTTGCCCGACGTTCGAGCGAGCTTGGGCGCGAGCACGGATGTGCCTGGTACCCGCGCGAAGCGGCGTCTCGACGCCGCAGGCTGTTCTGCAATCCTCGCCGAGCGGTGCGTCGCGTCCTGGGTCGCGCCGCGCGGCCTTCGAGACCGCAGGCGCGACCCTCTTGTCATCGGATACGGGCACCGTATCGAGGCGTGCCACCGATGCGAGCGATTGCCCGCCGGCGTCGGGCGCGCGCGCGCCGGCGCGCGCGCGTGCAGGCGACAGCATGCGCAGCGTCGCCGACAGCGTCACCGGCAGCCGCGGGCGGTCCGCCGCGCCGCCGACGCCCAGCATCGCGCATGCCCAGGCGGGCCCGCCGGGCCCGGTGGGGCTGCCGAGCTCGACCATCCCGAGCCTGAGCGGCGCCACGGCCCCGCAGCCGTGCCAGGCACGCATGGACCAGGCGAGGATGCGGCCGACCACCGGCACCGACAGCGGTACGCCGTAGTCGAGGCGAAGACGCAGCATGTTCGCGTCGGCCAGCGTCTGCCCGGATGCCGCGCCGATCGGCTCGCCGCGGCGCGCGCCCGCGGCGGCGCCGCCCGGCGGCGTACGGCGCGTCCGGTGCACGAGGTCGTCGTTCGGGATCTCGCGAAGTCCGGGCAGCGGTTCGCCCGCCCCATCGCGCGCCGGCTCCGCCCAGTCCGCGAACGAGGCCGCGCTCGGCGATACCCGCTCGAGTCGCAGACCGCCGAGCGCCTCGGCCTGCGCCACGTGAACCGAGGCTCGGGCCAGGCCGAGCGCGTAGTCGCCGAGGTCCGTGGCGCCGTACAGCCACGGCACCAGACCGCGCGCCAGTCCCTGGCGGATCGCTGCCGGATCGGCGTGGGCGACGCTGCCCGCGCGGGCCGCCTCGATGAGCGCGTGGTTGAGCGCGTGCTTCGCGTGATAGACCAGACCGAACTGCAGCGCGCCGCCCCCGACGAGCAGCAGCACGGGGAGCGCGAGCAGTGTCTCGATCGCCGACACGCCGCGGATGCGGCGAGGCGGCGTCACGGACGCCTCCCGCCCGAGCCGCCCCGATGCATCTCGACGACCGGCAGCGGCGGCAGCGGCGTCTCGGTGACCGGCTCGGTCACCGCGGACCGCCCGGTCGTGCGCGTGCCGACCGCCCGGCGGGCCTTCGCGATCCAGCGATCGACGGTGAAAGGCTCGAAGGGCTCGGCGGCCACCGGGGGCGGCGAGGCCGCCGCAGCGGGCGCGACTCGGACAGCGGCCACGGAGGCCGGGCGGGGGATCGGCATCCCGGCAGCGGCGGTCGGGGCGGTCGTGGTCGTCGTGGTCGTCGGTACGAGCGATGCGGGGGGCGCCTGGACGGCGCGAGCGACAGGTTGCCCCGGCGGCGTGGGCTGCGCGACCGACGTGGGCGGCGTGACCGGGGGCGACGGCGCCGGTAGCCACTGCCCTGCGGACCGATCCGCACGGCGCTGCTGCGTACCGAGCTGCTCGCCCACCGTTTCCCGTGTGTCGTCGAGGGCGGGTAGCTTCATCGCCTCGAGCTCGTCGATCGCCCGGGTCGCATCGGCGATGCCGAGGAGCGCGATGTTCAGCAGCGCCTTGCCGCGCGCCTCGGCTTCGGAGGGCGTCGCCGCGCGGACCCGTGCGGCGCGCCGGTAGGCATCGATCGCCTCCTCGTCTCGGCCCGCCTGCTGATGCAGGTTCCCGAGACGCAACCAGGCCTGGGGGTTCGCGACATCGATCTCGACGAGCGTCGCGTAAGCGTGCAGCGCCTGGGCGGATTGCCGCGACCGATAGAGCGCATCGGCCTCTCTCAGCGCCCGCTCGATCGTCTCCGCCGCCACCGGCCGCAGCAACACGAGCGGTGCCTGCCCGGTGACCGAGGCCACCGAGGGCGCGCCGGCGGACGCCGGCCAGGGGGACGCGCCGTCGGCGCGCGCCCGATGGGCCCAGGCCGCACCGACGCAGAGCAGCATGGCGGCCACCCACCACCGATGGCGCAGGTTCATCGCGCGCCCTCCGCATCGACGAACCGGATGCGGCAGCCCGGCCACAGCCCCAGCCGCCACGCATCCCCCGCCCCGAGCTCGAGCACCGAGCAGGCACGCCTGCAGACTGCGAAGCGGCCCGCACCGAGCCCCCGGCGCAGCTCGATCACCGCGCCGTCGCCGGCGACGAACACCACGTCGATCGCACGGCTCATCCCGATCGTATGGACCGCCCGGCAGTGCTCGAGCAGCAGTCCCTGGCCGGGTGGCAGCGGCGCCGACCCGAGCAGGCCCCTCAGGCGCTGCCAGGGCGTGCGCGCGCGTCGGACCGGAACCATCACCGCGTTCATCTCAGGACGCCCTCCTCGAGAAGCCTCACCACGATCGGAAAGAACAGCAGCACGAACGTGCAGGGAAAGATGAAGACGAGCAGCGGGAAGAGCATCTTCACCGGCGCCTTCATCGCGAGCTTCTCGGCCTGCTGGAACCGCTCCTGGCGGCGCTGCTCGGCCTGCGCGCGCAGGATCGGCCCGAGGCCGCTGCCGTGCCGCTCCGCGGAGACCAGCGCCGCGACCCAGCTCGAGACGGCCGGCAGGTCGAGTCGCTCCGCGAGCGCACGCAGCGCATCGGCACGGGTCCGACCGGCACGGATGTCGCGCAGCACGCGCTCGAGCTCCGCCTGCAAGGGCCCGCCCGGCCCCTTGGCCACCGCATGCTGCAGCGCCCCGGTGAGGTTCGCGCCGGACTCCACCGACAGCGTCACCACGTCCAGATAGAACGGCAGCGCGCGCCCGATCTTGCGCAGCCGCGCGGCCCGACGCTCGCGCAGCCACGACAGCGGCCACCATGCGCCGACCGCGACGGCGAGCGCGACCGCGAGCGCCAACCAGCGTCCTTCGCCCGGCCCCTGCACGAGCCCTGCCGTCCACGCGCCGGCCATCCAGACGGCCGCGCCCAGACCCATCGCGCCGATCGCGCAGCCGGCGGCGACCTGCGCGGCATCGAGCGCGAGGTCGAGCCCCGATTGCCGCAGCCCTCGTGCACAGCGCGCCCGCCATAGGGGCGGCAGCGCGGGATCGAGCAGCGTGGCGAGCAGCCGGACCAGCGGCCAGACGAGGCGCCAGCCGAGCGGCGGGCGCTCCCGCCAGCGGCGGTCCTCACCCGGCACCGAGGCGATCGTGGCGCGCAGGGCCGCGGCGGCGAGCACCGCGGACACGCCCGCGGCGAGGAGTACCGGCAGCAGTTCGAGCTCAGACATCGATGTCGACGATCCTTCGGATGACGTGCAGACCGAGCGCGAGCAGGGCGACGATCCCCGCACACACCGCCCAGCCTTGCCAGGTGACCCACAGCGGACGCATCGCCTGCGGCTCGATGACGACGAGCACCGCCCCCACGATGACGGGCAGCGCCGTCATCACCCATCCCTGCAGCCGCCCCTGAGCGGTGAGAGCATCGATCTTCCCCTCCACCGCCGCCTTGCGCCGAAGCGTCTCGGCGAGACGCTCGAGCGTCTCGGCCAGGTTGCCGCCGCTCTCCTGCGCGATGCGCACGGCAGCGGCGAACAGCGTCACCTCCTCGAGCGGCGCACGACGCTCGAGCCCGGACATCGACGCATCGAGGCCGACGCCCAGTCGCTGCTCGCGCACCACGAGGTCGAACTCTCGACCGGCCGGCGACGGGAGTTCGCGGGCGGCCTGCGCGATCGACTGCGGCAGGCTCGACCCCGCTCGCAGCGCGCCCGCCACCAGCATCACCGCATCGGGCAGCTGCGCGCGCAGACGCGCGAGACGGCGCGTACGCATCCAGGCCAGCCCGACCCCGGGCAGCGCGCCCGCGCCGCCGGCGACCGCGAGCGCCACCAGCGGCTCGCCCGTCAGCACGAGCGCGAGCAGCCCCAGCCCGCACACCCCCGCGACGTTCAGGCGGAAGAGCCGACCGACGTCCAGGTAGACGAACGACTGCCGCAGTCCTGCGCCCAGATCGGCGCGGAACCACTCGCGCCAGTGCGCTGCGCCGCGGCGCACGAGGTGCAGCAGCGCGACGCTCGCCAGGCCGACGCATGCGCCGGCAGCGGCCAGCACCCAGGCGAGCTCAAAGGCCATCGCGCACCCGCGCGAACGGCGAGAGATCGAGACTCATGCCCGACTCGCGCAAGGACTCGTAGAACGAGGGGATCGCATCGCAGCCGCTGAACACGCCGTCGATCCTCGCGTCGTGGTGGCCGTGGCGCGCGCGGAACTCGAAGATCGGCTGCATCTGCACGCGCCCTGCCTCGATCCCGGTGACCTCCATGATCGAGACGATGCGCCGCGTGCCGTCGGCGAAGCGCGACTGGTGCACCACGACATCCACGGCCGCGGCGATCTGCTCGCGGATCGCCTGCACCGGCAGGTCCATGCCGGCCATCAGCGTCATCACCTCCAGCCGGGAGATCACGTCGCGCGGGCTGTTCGCATGGACCGTGGTGAGCGAGCCGTCATGGCCCGTGTTCATCGCCTGCAGCATGTCGAGCGCCTCGCCGCCCCGGCATTCGCCGACGACAATGCGATCCGGCCGCATGCGAAGCGCATTGCGGACCAGGTCCCGGATCGTCACTTCGCCGCGCTGCTCGAGGTTCGGCGGCCGCCCCTCGAGCTGCACGAGGTGCGCATGGCGCAGCGTC
>JBIIPQ010000540.1:0-2777 GCA_044342535.1 Burkholderiaceae bacterium | reverse complement strand
GGTGGGCGGAGGCTGTCTGGGCTGGGTCTGCCTGCGGCGCTACGCGCAGATGATGATGGTGGCCGAGCATGTCGGAAGCCAGGCAGTGTGTCCCGCCTGCCAGCGCGACGGCTTCCGGCCGGTGCCCGAGAACGAGTCCGGCACCCTGGGTCGCCCTCTTCAGTTCGTCGCTTCCTGCCGGGGCTGCGGCACCCGGTGGTCGATCGACACCGGCGCCTGAGCCGAGGATCGCGAGGCCGCCCATGCTGTGCCCGACGACGGCGATCCGGGCCGCCCCGGTACGGGCTCGCTGCACCACGCCCAGCACCGGCGTGACGAACTCGGGCTCCGCGGCCAGCAGCAGCCGCTGCGCAATCGGAAGCGACAGCACCCACTGCCGTACCGGCCCCCGGGGGATGACGTGATCCACCCGGTGCGCCGCCGTCTGCGACATGCGTCGCGCACCGCACGACAGGCTGAATCCGCGTCGCTTACGGCTGAACGCCAGCAGCGTGTCGTAGCCGCACTCGCCGCAGCGCAGGCGCAGGCGCAGGCGCGGGCGCAGGAAGCCGTGGGCCAGGATGCCTGACTCGAGGACTGCGTCGACGCGGCCGCGCGCGACGCCTGCTCCACGGGGTGCGGGACGGTGATTTCCGCCTGAGCGCACCGCCTCGCTTCGTCGCCGAGGTCGCGGCGGTGCTCGCGCGCGAGACGCCCGCGACAGCGCTCCGCGATCTCGCCGACCTGCTGCAGGTCGAGATCGGGATCGTCGACGATGCCGCCACGCGTGTCCGGGCCGTCGAGTTGGCCATCGCGACAGGCCAGCACGTTCTCGACACGCAGCACCACGCCATCGCGCTCGGACATCCCGATGCGGTCCTCGTGACCGCCGACGAGAGATACTGGCGGGCCGCGCGCGCGGAGGGCCGGATCGTCCGCCTCGCCCGGACGGCCCCCCGACCTCCCCGCATGACCGCCATCGCCACCACCGCCGCTCCCCGGACCACCGCCCTCGCACTCGCCGCCGCGGTGCTCGCGGCCGCCAGCTTCATCGCGATGGACGGCACCGCCAAGTGGCTCGGGGAGCGCTACGGCTCGGCGCAGGTGACCTTCCTGCGCTTCGCCTTCGGCACGCTGTACGCGGTGCCGCTCTGGCTCTGGTGGCGGACCCCGCTTCCGACGCGCTCGCAATGGCGTTGGCACCTGCTGCGCAGCGCGCTGCTGATCGTGGCGCTGCTGACCTGGTTCCACGCGCTCAAGGTGCTGCCGCTGGTGCAGGCGGTGGGCATCGGCTACACGGCGCCGATCTTCATCTCGCTGCTGGCGATGTGGGCGCTGCGCGAGCGGCCCTCGCGCTGGCTCTGGGCGGCCATGGCCCTCGGCATGTCGGGCGTGGTCGTGGGGCTGTGGCCCGAGCTGGGGTCCGTCGATGCAGGGGGCGGCGGGGCCCGGCCGTGGGGGATGGCCGCCGCGGGCGTGTCGGCCCTGGCCTATGCGGGCGTGATGGTGGTCGCGCGGCACCAGGCGCGGCAGGATGCGCTCTGGACCATCCTGCTGGTGCAGAACGTGGTGCCGACGATCGTGCTCGCCGCGCCGCTGTGGTGGCTGTGGGAACCGATGCGGGTGTCCGACGTCCCGATCCTGCTGCTGATGGGCGGGTTCGCGACGATCGGCATGGTAGCGATCACCTGGGCCTATACGCACGTGGAGGCCAGCCGGGCGGCACCGCTCGAGTACACCGGTCTGGTGTGGGCCGCGCTGCTCGGCTGGCTGGCGTTCGGGGAGATTCCGACCGGATGGAGCATCGGCTCGGCGGCGCTCATCGTGCTGGGCTGCCTGCTGCTGCTGCGCCGCTGACGCGGAGCGCGCTTCACAGGAGCGATCGGGCCGACGAAACCGGGCACGTCAGTCCGTCCCGGCGCCCCCTGGGGGAATCCGCGGCGCCGGTTCGCTCGCAGCCCACGGTGCCGCAGTCACCGTCCCGTGTTCTCCCGGGGTCGAGGCGCTGCCGTGTGTCCGGTACGCTTGCAGGCGTCCCGAGGGGAATTGCATTGCTGCGCCGCCTGCTGACCCTGGCCGTCCTGTTCCATCACCTCGTCGCATGCGGAGGCGAAAGCGCCTCGAGCTTGCCCGCGGGCACGCCGCCGGCCGACTGGACGACTCCCGCGGCGAAAGCACCTCGTGTCTCGTATCAGGTGTTCCAGAGCACCGCCGCGAACGCGCGGGTGAGCTTCCACGTGTACCTGCCCTCGGACTACGAGGTCAGCGAGAAACGCTATCCGGTTCTCTACTGGCTGCACGGAACGGGTGCAGGCGTGGCGGGCATCCCCGCCGTCGCGGAGCGCTTCGACCGCGCGATGCAGGCGGGGGCCGTTCCCCAGATGATCATCGTGTTCCCCAACGGTCTGGCCTCGAGCATGTGGACCGACTCCAAGGACGGCACGGTCCCGATGGAAACGGTCGTCGTCCAGGAACTGCTCCCCCACGTCGACCGCCGCTTCAGGACACTGGGTACGAGGCAGGGTCGGCTGATCGAAGGGTTCAGCATGGGCGGCTTCGGAGCGGCCCGGATCGCCTTCAAGTACCCGCAGCACTTCGCGGCCGCATCGATGCTCGGCGCGGGCCCCCTGCAGGCCATGCTCGCCCGCGACATCGGCCCGCCCGTCAACGCACAGGAACGGGAGAACGTCCTGCGGGACGTGTTCGGCAACGACCAGGCCTACTTCCAGGCCGGCAACCCGCGCGGCCTGGCCGCCCGGAACGCGTCCGCGGTCCGCGACAGGCTGCCCCTGCGGCAG
>JBIIPQ010000024.1:0-25938 GCA_044342535.1 Burkholderiaceae bacterium | reverse complement strand
CTCCGCGATCCGCGAAAAGGCGGCGACGAGCAGCGGGGCGCGCGCCGCCTCCGGCAGGCGGTCCAGCCATGCCTGCACCTCGGCGGTCGGTCGGGCGGCATCGGGGGCGTCACGGTCGGGGGCTACCGGTGCGACCACGGTCGGCTCCTCGGCCCCGGGTTTTCGGAGTTCGATCATCACCATCACGGCCCCCTCGAACGGACGTTGCGGGCCTGGGGTCGGATCCCGCAGCACGCACCCGGACAGGCTGAAAGCGCCTTCTGCCCCAGCGTCGCCAGGGCGTCGCGCGAGGGCGGCCCGACGGCCACGGTCTCCCGACGGGCGGGGCCGGTGGCGCGCCGCAGCGGCAGCGCATGCGGGTCGCATGGTGCCCCGAGGCGGACTCGAACCGCCACGCCTCGCGGCCGCGGATTTTAAGTCCGCTACGTCTACCGGTTTCGTCATCGGGGCGGCGCGCGACCTTACCACAGCCCGCAGGGGCGAGGTCCTCAGGCGTGCGCCCGCATCCCGCTGCGCGCGCCACGCCGGTTCGGCGCCGGCATCAGCACCTCGGTCGGCACCGGCACCACGGGGCGCCGGTCGGCATCGGCTCGCGGCAGCAGCGCGGCCATCGCGGCATCGACGAAGTAGGCGAACCAGCAGGCGATGCCGAGCCACTTCGGCACATCCTCCATCACCGAGCGCCACTCCGTACCCCAGCCGTGCGCGACGAACATCGCGTCGAGGCGATCGTCGCAGCGATCGATCAGCACCGAGGTGGCGAGCAGCGCCACCGCCAGCACGAACAGGCCGTAGCGGGTCGCACGGATCTGGCGGAACGACGTGGCGACGAACAGCATTGCGCCCGCGGCGACCAGGCCGACCGCATGGCGCTCGTACATGCCCAGGTAAGCGGGCAGCAGCACCTCGTGCAGCATGAAGAAGTCGTCGATGACGATGTACGCGGTCAGGCAGGCCGCGGCAGCGAAGAACCTGACCTCGGTGCGCGGCGCACGCGCCCGCGCGAGCACACCGGCGGTCAGGCCGCAGATGGCGGCGGCGGCGGCCCAGAGCAGCGCCCCCAGGTTGGAGACCACGCCGACCAGCGGATGCAGGTTGGCGATATGGGCGATGTCGCGGTTCGCGATCGCGGGCGGGAGACCCTTGCGCACCACCACCACGATCACCAGCGCCTGGAACGCCAGCGTCGCGAGCGGGATCAGCCACCGCATGGGGCGTTTCGCATGAGTCGACATCGGCCTCTCCTCGGCTCAAGCGTCGAGCCACCGACCGAGGCTACCGGAGCACGGGCGAATCGGCCGTGATGGAAGTCGCCGGTCCTTCGGACGCGGGCGCCTGGGCGACCTGCGGCTCGCGGACGCGCGTGGAACGCCTCGCCGACAGCGGATCGTCGATCGCGTCGCTGCCGGTACGGTCGGCGTGACCGATCACCCGGACAGCGGTGACCGGACTCATCAGACGGCTGGGGGGAGAACCCGGGTCCGGGCGGCGAGGACCGCTACTGGAGGCGCGAGCCGGAATCGAACCGACGTACACGGCTTTGCAGGCCGCTGCATAACCACTCTGCCATCGCGCCGCACTCGGACGCGCCGCACGCGGCCCGCCGAGCTGAACCCTGAAATGAAAAGGGAAGCTGCGTGGAGCTTCCCTTGCGAAACGTGGAGCGGGAGACGAGTCTCGAACTCGCGACCTCAACCTTGGCAAGGTTGCGCTCTACCAACTGAGCTACTCCCGCAATCCGTCGTTCCCGACAGAAGGAAGAGCATAGCAGGTTTTCGCGTTCTGTCAAAACGGCAGCGCTGTGCGGGAGGCCGGAACGCGCCACCCCGGTGCGCTCCGGCGGCCGGCGGCCCGGCGCTCAGGACGAATCGCGAAGGTGCGGCCAAGCCTGTCGCAGGTAGTAGAACATCGACCACAGGGTCAGCAGCGCGGCGACGTAGATCAGCCAGGTCCCGATCTTGTGGATCGGCACGACGCCGAACAGCGGCTGGTCGTACAGCAGCATCGGGATGGCCACCAGCTGCGCGACCGTCTTGAGCTTGCCGATCGAGTGTACGGCGACGCTGGTGCGCGCCCCCATTCCGGCCATCCACTCGCGCAGCGCCGAGATCGCGATCTCGCGCCCGATGATCACGACCGAGACGAGCGCGTCGACCCGGTTCAGGTCGAGCAGCAGGACCAGCGCGGCGCAGACGAGCAGCTTGTCGGCGACCGGATCGAGGAAGGCGCCGAAGGCCGAGGTCTGCCCGAGCCGACGGGCGAGCCAGCCGTCGAACCAGTCGGTGACGGCCGCGGCGACGAAGATCGACGTGCCGACCAGGTTGCGGGTCTTCATGGACGCATCGTCGCCCGGCAGCAGGTAGACCGCGACCAGCAGGGGGATCGCGAGCATCCGCAGCCAGGTCAGCGCGTTCGGCAGGTTCCAACGCATCAGTGCAGGCGCTTGTAGATGTCTTCCGCCAACGCCCGCGAGATCCCCTCGACCGAGGCGAGATCGTCGACGCTGGCCGCCATCATGCCACGCATGCCGCCGAACCTCGCGAGCAGGCGCTGGCGCTTGCGGGGGCCGACACCGTCGATCTCCTCGAGGCGCGAGGTGTTGCGCGTCTTCGCCCGGCGCGCGCGCATGCCGGTGATCGCGAACCGATGCGCCTCGTCGCGGATCTGCGCGATGATCATCAGCGCCGGAGATTCCCGCCCGAGCGCCAGCGGCTCGCGGCCATCCGCGAAGACCAGGGTCTCGAGTCCGACCTTGCGGTCCTCGCCCTTGGCGACGCCGACCAGGATCGACGGATCGAGGCCCAACGACTCGAACACCTGCCGGGCGACCTCGACCTGCCCCTTGCCGCCGTCGATCAGCACGATCTGCGGGATGCGCGACTCGATCGGGGCCGGGGCGGCCTCGGCGGCGGCCTCGACGCCGGCCTCGGCCGTGCTGTCGGCGTCGGCCCCTGGGGGCGCCTCGGGCGGCGGTGCGTCGGCCGCGGAGGCGACCCCCGTTTCGGGATCCTCGCCGGCGAGTTCCGCGGCGAGCCGGCCGTAGCGGCGCGTCAGCACCTGCCGCATCGCCGCATAGTCGTCGCCGGCGATCACGCCCTCGATGTTGAAGCGCCGGTATTCGCCTCGCTGCATCGCGTGGTGCTGGTAGACGACGCACGAGGCCTGCGTCGCCTCGCCCATGGTGTGGCTGATGTCGAAGCACTCCACGCGCAGCCCGTCGAGGTCGCCGTCGTCGAGGGCGAGGACGTCGGCCAGCGCACGCGTGCGGCTCTGCTGCGAGCCCTCCTCGGCCAGCACCCGCGCGAGCGCCATCTTCGCGTTCAGCGTCGCCTGCTCGAGCCAGCGCCGGCGCGCACCGGTCGGCTGCCGCACCCAGGTGATCGGGTGGCCGGCGCTCGCCTGCAGCAATGGCAGCGCATCCGGGGACGCGGGCTCGATCGCGCAGACCAGCACCGGCGGCACGTCGCCGTCGGCATAGTGCTGCGACAGGAACGCGTCGAGCACCTCGCCGGGCACCTGCTCGTCGATCGCGTCGACACGGGTGGGGAAATGCGCACGGTCGCCGAGATGGCGCCCCCCCCGCACCATCGCGAGGTTCACGCAGACGCGCCCGCCGCCGGTCTCGACCGAGATGACATCGGCATCGATGTCGGTGCCCGTCTCCATCGTCTGCTGGTGCAGCACCCGTGACAGCGCCGTCATGCGATTGCGCAGCACTGCGGCCTCCTCGAAGCGCAGTTCGCCGGCCGCGGCGTGCATCCGCGCCTCGAAGTCGCGCAGCACCTCCTGCTGCCCGCCGCGCAGGAAGCGCACCGCGGCGTCGACATCCGACCGGTAGCCGGCCTCGTCGATCTCGTCCACGCAGGGCGCCGTGCAACGGCCGATCTGGTGCAGCAGGCAGGGGCGAGAGCGGTTGGCGAACACGGAGTCCTCGCAGGTCCGCAGGCGGAACACCTTCTGCAGGACCTGGATGCTCTCCTTGACCGCCCAGGCGCTCGGATAGGGGCCGAAGAACTGGCTGCGCCGATCGGTGCCACCCCGGTAGTAGGCGATCCGGGGGAAGCGGTGCGCGGTGAACTTGAGGTATGGGTAGGACTTGTCGTCGCGGAACAGGATGTTGTAGCGCGGGGCCTGCGTCTTGATGAGGTTGTTCTCGAGCAGCAGCGCCTCGGCCTCGGACCCGGTCACGGTGGTCTCGATGCGCGCGATCCGCGCCACCATGTGGGCGATCCGAGGGCTGGGCTGCGTCTTCTGGAAGTACGACGCCACCCGCTTCTTCAGGTCGCGGGCCTTGCCGACGTACAGCAGCATGTCGTCGGCGGCCAGCATCCGGTAGACGCCCGGGCGGTTCGGCAGCGCGGCGAGATACGCCTTCACGTCGAAGTCGGGCACGCCGTCGGGCAGGCCGTCGGTCGAGGAGGCGGGGGCGTCGCCGGGGGCGGTCGGATCGGAGTCGGAGGTCTGCACGCCGAAATTCTAGCCCCTGGGGCCGAGACGCCGTGCCGAGCTCAGCCGCCGGGGGGTGACCCGGCGGGCTCGATGCGCTCGACGACTACGAAGGCGAGCGCGCTGTCGACCTCGTCGGAGATCGAGACGTGCGCGACCAGACCGCGCTCGCGCAGCCACGGCTCGAGCGCCTTGCGGGGCACCGCCACGGGCTTGCCCCGCGGGTCGTTGAGCACCTGCAGCGACAGCAGCGTCATCGGCCCGCGCAGGCCCAGCCCGATGGCCTTGGAGAACGCCTCCTTGGCCGCGAAGCGCTTGGCGAGATAGCGCGCGGCACGCTCCGGCCCCGGCGTGCCGCGGCCGTGCCGGCGGGTGTACTCGCGCAGCTCGTCGGGCCCGAGCACGCGGCGCGGAAACCGCTCGCCCCAGCGCTCGATCAGCGTGCGGATGCGCGCGATCAGGACGATGTCGGTGCCGATCCCGTAGATCACCGGCTGGGGCTCCGCGTCAGCCCGGGCGCAGGCCGGGCGCGGCGCCTTCGCGGATCAGGCGCTTCATCTCACGGACCGCCTCGCGCATGCCGACGAACATGGCGCGCGAGACGATCGCGTGGCCGATGTGCAGTTCGCGGATGCCGGGCAGCGCGGCCACCGCCTCCACGTTCACGTAGTTCAGCGCATGGCCGGCATTGAAGCGCATGCCTGCCGCCCGGATCGCGGCCCCGGCCCGCGCGATGCGATCGAGCTCGGCGAGTACCGGGGCGCTCTCGGCATCGCGACCGCGCGAGAAGAACGCCTCGGCATAGGGGCCGGTGTGGATCTCGCAGACCTTCGCGCCGATCGCCGCGGCCGCCTCGACCTGGCGCGGCTCGGCGTCGATGAACACGCTCACGACGATCCCCGCGTCCGCCAGCCGTGCCACCACCTCGGTCAGGCGGGCCCGCTGGCCGGCGACGTCCAGCCCGCCCTCGGTGGTGATCTCGTGGCGCCCCTCGGGAACCAGCATGGCCATCTCGGGCTTGAGCCCGCAGGCGATGCCGACCATCTCGTCGGTGGCCGCCATCTCGAGGTTGAGCTTGATGTGCGTGAGCTCGCGCAGTCGGCGCACGTCCTCGTCCTGGATGTGGCGGCGGTCCTCGCGCAGGTGGACGGTGATCCCGTCGGCGCCGCCGAGGTGGGCCTCCACCGCGGCCCAGACCGGGTCGGGCTCGTAGGTGCGACGCGCCTGGCGGACGGTCGCGACATGGTCGATGTTGACGCCGAGTTCGATCATCGTCGGAGGTTCAGAGTTTGTGCAGATCGAGCAGGATCTGGCGGGTCTTGAGCACGTGGCCGTCGAGGTGGCGGGCCAGCAGCGCGCGCGTGAGCCGCTTGGCCTCCGCGAGCGTGCGCGCGGACTCGTAGCGCTCGGCGGCGATGTCGCGAAGCGTGGTCCCCGAGAAGCCGCCCTCCTCGGCCGGATCCGCCACGACGAAGCCGCGCCCGGGCAGCAGCGCGTAGCGGCGCCCGGCGTCGATCGGCCGCTCGTCGGCATCTAACGCGAGGTCGAGCGCGTAGCCGATCTCGCGCAGCAGCATCCACTCGAAGCGGCGCAGCGTGCCTTCGATCGACTCGCCCAGACCGAGCGCGACGAGCGCCTGCGCATAGCCGTCGAAGAGCTGGGGATGGGCATCGTCGCGCGGCAGCAGCCGCACGATCAGTTCGTTGAGGTAGAACGCGCAGAGCAGGCCGTCTCCCTGGGGGGCGGCCATGCCGCCGAGCCATTCGGCCGAGGTCAGCGTACGCAGCTCGTGGCGACCGCTGAAGCCGACGTGCAGCGGCTGGAACGCATGCAGCACACCGCGCAGCTTCGAGCCGTTGCGCTTGGCGCCCTTGGCGACGCAGCCGATGCGTCCGTGGTCGCGGGTCAGCAGTTCGACGATGAGGCTGGTCTCGCGCCAGGGCAGCGTGTGCAGCACGAACGCGGGCTCGTCGTGTACCCGCTCCGCGGCACGCCCGACCGGGCGCTGCGCGCGTGCAGAGGCGGGCCGGCGCGGTGCGCTGCCCGTCCCGGCACCGCGGCCCGGACCGAGCCGCGGGCCGTCGCGCCCGGGCGGGCCGCCCGGCTCGACTGCGCCGGTTCCATCGAGCGCATCGGACCCGCGGTCCGGTCCGGCGCCTGCCGTCGCGGTCGCGCCGGACTCACTCGTAGCCATAGGTGCGCAGACGGTTCTCGTCGTCCGCCCAGCCGCCCTTCACCTTGACCCAGACCTCGAGGTAGACCTTGCAGTCGAGCATCTTCTCGAGGTCCTGACGGGCCTCGCTGGCGATCCGCTTGATCTTCTCGCCGCCAGCCCCGAGGACGATCGGCTTCTGCGCGTCGCGCTCGACGACGATCGCCGCGAAGATGCGCCGCAGCCCGGGCAGCTCCTCGAACTTCTCGATCTGCACCGTGCTCTGATAGGGCAGCTCGTCACCGAGCAGCCGGAACATCTTCTCGCGGACCGCCTCGGCCGCCATGAAGCGCTCGCTGCGGTCGGTGAAGGAATCGGCGTCGTACTGCGCCTCGCCCTCGGGCAGGTGCTTGGCGCACTCGCCGAGCAGCGCCTCGACCTGCCGTCCGGTCTTCGCGCTGATGGGCACGATCGCGGCCACGCCGGGGCGCGCCATCAGCCGCTGGGCCAGCGGCATGAGCTTCGCCTTGTCGCCGACCGCGTCGATCTTGTTCAGGGCGATGACGATCGGGCAGCCCTCGGGCACCAGCGCCAGCGCCTGGTCGTCGGCCGCGGTCCAGGCGTTCGCATCGCAGACCAGCACCACCACGTTTGCCTCCATCGCCGCCTGCGCGGCCGTCCGGTTGAGGACGCGATTGAGGGCACCGCGGTTGCGGGTCTGGTAACCGGGCGTGTCGAGCAGCAGGAACTGGGCGTCCGGGCGCGTGACCACGCCCACGATGCGATGCCGGGTGGTCTGCGCCTTGGCGGAGGTGATGCTGAGCTTGGTGCCGACCAGGCGATTCACGAGCGTTGACTTGCCGACGTTCGGACGGCCGACGATGGCGACATGACCGCAACGGTGCGGTACCGCGTCCCTCGGGGTGTCCATCGGCTCAGGCCGCGTGGGCGCGGCGGCGCGGTTCGGTGACGGGCGTGGGCGCGACCACGGGCACGTCGACCCCGTCGACGGCCGCGCTCGCCTCGGACACTGGCTCGGGAGCCTCGGCGGCGACGGCCTCCGCCGGCGCCTCGAGCACGGCCGCGGCCCGGGCGCTGCGCCGGGGCTTGCGCACCGTCGCCGGCAGCAGGGTCTGCGTCTGCTCGAGCGCCAGCTTCGCCGCGGCCTGCTCGGCGGCCCGCCGACTGCCGCCGCTGCCCAGCACCTGGATCGACAGCTTCGGCACCGAGCACTCGACCTCGAACAGCTGGTTGTGCGCGGCCCCGTGGGTGGCCACGACCGCGTACACCGGCAGCGGGATCTTGCGGCTCTGCAGCCACTCCTGGAGCAACGTCTTGGCGTCCTTGCCGAGCGTGTTCGGGTCGACGTTGCGCAGCACCGGATCGTAGAGCCTGCGGATCGACTGCTGGGCGGCGTCGAAGCCGCCGTCCAGGAAGATCGCGCCGAACAGGGCCTCGAGGGTATCGGCGAGGATCGACGGACGTCGGAAGCCGCCGCTCTTCTGCTCGCCCTCGCCCAGCAGCAGGCAGGTGGCCAGCTCGATGCGCTGCGCGACCTCGAACAGGGTCTGCTGCTTCACCAGGTTGGCGCGAACCCGCGACAGGTCACCTTCGTCGAGCTTGCCGAAGCGCTCGTACAGCAGCGAAGCGACCGCGCAATTCAGCACGCTGTCGCCCAGGAACTCGAGGCGCTCGTTGTGCGTGGCGCCATGGCTGCGGTGCGTGAGCGCCTGCCGCAGCAGCGTCGCCGAGGCGAACTTGTGGCCGAGCCGCTCCTGCAGCGTCTGAAGGGCCTGGGTCAACACCGGTCTCCGGGGCCTGCCACGCTCATCTCGCGGGCCCCGACGCGGGCAGCGCTTCGCCGCGGTAGTCCAGCAGCAGATAAGCCGGACCCACCAGCGGGATCCGCTTCTCGTAGGCGAACGACACCGCGTACTCGCCGCCCGCACGACGCACGATCTGCAGATCCTTGCCGGTGATCGAGGTGAAGTCGTCGATCGCCGAGGCGCGCTCGAAGGCCGCCCGAATGCCGGGCGGATCGCTCCCCTCGTTGCGAGCCTTGACCACTGCCCGCTTGATCGCGATGAACTCGATGGCGGTCGGGACGACCTTCATGACCAGCAGCGCGCCGAAGACCAGCACCACGCCGAGCAGGATCAGGCTGATCAGGCTCATGCCGCGCTGGCGGGTGTGCGGCGCACGGAAGGCGTGAAGGGGGCGAAGGGAGGTCATCAATGGAATCGTCCGATCCGTCCGAGGTCGCCGAAGTTCATCCAGATGAAGAATGCCTTGCCGACGATGTTCTTCTCGGGGACAAACCCCCAGTAGCGACTGTCCAGGCTGTTCTCGCGATTGTCGCCCATCACGAAGTAGTGTCCGGGCGGCACCTTGCAGGTCAGGCCGGACCGCCCGTAGGTGCACTGATCGCGGAACGGGAAGGCGTCGACTCCCGTGATGAAAGACGGTTTCTCCAATTCTGTCAACAGCTTATGCTCGACTGTTCCCAGTTTCTCTGAATACTGCTTGTAGTACACCAGGCGCTCGCCGTCGTAGAACTCGCCCGACTGCGCCAACGGCACCGGCGTCCCGTTGAGGGTCAGCCGATTGTCCTCGTAGGTCACGGTATCGCCCGGAATACCGACCACTCGCTTGATGTAGTCGACCGAGGTGTCCTTCGGGAACCGGAAGACCATCACGTCGCCCCGCTCGGGCAGGCCGACGTCCAGCACCTTGGTGTGGATCACCGGCAGCCGCACCCCGTAGGTGAACTTGTTGACGAGGATGAGGTCGCCCACGAGCAGCGTCGGGATCATCGAGCCCGACGGGATCTTGAACGGCTCGAACAGGAAGGAGCGCAGCAGGAACACCGCCGCGATCACCGGGAACAGGCCCGCGGTGTACTCCAGCCACAGCGGCTGACGGTCGCCGCGGCCGGAGCGCCGCCGTGCCGGCGCGAGCCAGAGCTTGTCGACGACCCAGGCGATGCCGGTGACCACCAGCAGCAGGAACAGGACCAGCGCGAAGTTCATCGGTCGTTCTTCTTTCTGTCTTCGATGGCGGCCGGGCCCGCGGTCCGGTCCGGATGCCGCGCGACGCTCAATCGACCTGGAGGACCGCCAGGAAGGCTTCCTGGGGAATCTCCACCGAGCCGACCTGCTTCATCCGCTTCTTGCCGGCCTTCTGCTTCTCGAGCAGCTTCTTCTTGCGGCTGATGTCGCCGCCGTAGCACTTGGCCAGCACGTTCTTGCGCAGCGCCTTGACGTTCTCGCGCGCGATCACGTTGCCGCCGATGGCGGCCTGGATCGCGACGTCGTACATCTGGCGCGGGATCAGCTCGCGCATCTTCGCGGCGATCTCGCGGCCGCGGTACGGTGCGTTCGAGCGGTGCACGATCAGCGACAGCGCATCGACCTTGTCGCCGTTGACCAGCAGGTCGAGCTTGATCACGTCGGCGGCCCGGTACTCCTTGAACTCGTAGTCCATCGACGCGTAACCGCGCGAGACCGACTTCAGCTTGTCGAAGAAGTCGAGCACGATCTCGTTCATGGGGAGCTCGTAGCTCAGGTGCACCTGCTTGCCGTGGTAGGCGAGGTTCGTCTGCACGCCGCGCTTGCCGGTGCACAGCGTGATGACCGCGCCCACGTACTCCTGCGGCACGAACACCGTCACCGACACGATCGGCTCGCGGATCTCCTCGATCCGGTCGGGATTCGGCAGCTTCGCCGGGTTCTCGATGCGCTGCACCGTGCCGTCGCGCAGCAGGACCTCGTAGACGACGGTCGGCGCCGTCGTGATCAGGTCCATGTCGTACTCGCGCTCGAGCCGCTCCTGGACGATGTCCATGTGCAGCAGCCCGAGGAAGCCGCATCGGAAGCCGAACCCGAGCGCATCCGACACCTCGGGCTCGAACTGCAGCGCGGCATCGTTGAGCTGGAGCTTCTCGAGGGCGTCGCGAAGGGCCTCGTACTGGTTGGCCTCGACCGGGTAGAGGCCGGCGAACACCGAGGACTTCACCTCCTTGAAGCCGGGCAGCGCGGCCGAGGCCGGCGCGCGGTCGAGCGTCACGGTGTCGCCCACCTTCGCGGTCTTGAGCTCCTTGATGCCGGAGATGATGAAGCCCACCTGCCCCGCTGACAGCGAATCCCGCTGGGTCGCCTTGGGCGTGAACACGCCGACCTGCTCGCACAGCACGGCCGAGCCGGTGGCCATCAGGCGGATCTTGTCCTTGGGGCGCAGCGTGCCGTTCATCACGCGAACCAGCATCACGACGCCGACGTAGTTGTCGAACCAGGAGTCGATGACCAGCGCCTGCAGCGGCGCGGCCGGATCGCCCTTGGGCGGCGGGATCCGCGCGACGATCGCGTCGAGGATGTCCTCCAGGCCCATGCCGGTCTTGGCGCTCGCGGGGATCGCGTCGGTCGCGTCGATCCCGATGACCTCTTCGATCTCGACCTTGGCCTGGTCGGGATCGGCCTGCGGCAGGTCCATCTTGTTGAGGACCGGCACGACTTCGACGCCGAGCTCGATCGCGGTGTAGCAGTTCGCGACCGTCTGCGCCTCGACGCCCTGCGAGGCGTCGACCACCAGCAGCGCCCCTTCGCAGGCCGACAGCGAACGGCTGACCTCGTACGAGAAGTCGACATGCCCCGGGGTGTCGATCAGGTTCAGGTTGTAGACCTGGCCGTCGCGGGCGGTGTAGGTCAGCGCGGCGGTCTGCGCCTTGATGGTGATCCCGCGCTCGCGCTCGAGGTCCATCGAGTCGAGCACCTGTGCCTCCATCTCGCGGTCGCTCAGGCCGCCGCAGCGCTGGATCAGACGGTCGGCGAGCGTGGACTTGCCGTGGTCGATGTGCGCGATGATCGAGAAGTTGCGGATGTTCTGCACGGTGCACGATGGCGCGTTGCGCGCCCCTTGACGCCGGACACGGACCGGCTCGCCGCCGGAACGTCGGGCGCTCGCGCCCTGTCCTGCCGGAAACAGCCTGCCATTCTAGCCGATCGGCCGCGCCGGACCGGTGACCGCCCCCGGGGCGGGTGAGGCCGGCGGTCGGCGGGGCCGTTCGGTCGCCCCCGCGGCAGGCGCCCGACCGAGGACCGGGCCGCGAACCTACTGGCCGTTCTGGCCGACCGGCCGGACCGGGATGAACTGCGCGCTCTCGCCGCGCCGAACGAGCAGGATGTGGGTCTTCGTGCGGTCGAGCTTGGCGACCGCATCGTTGAAGGCCTTCGCCCCCGTCACGTCCTGGTTGTTCAGCGACAGGATCACGTCGCCCGGACGCAGGCCGGACCGGGCGCCCGCGCCCTCGACCGCCTCGACCAGCACGCCGCCCTTGATCCGCAGCGCGTTGCGGCGGTCTTCGGGGATGTCGGCGACCACCAGCCCGAGCCCGTTGCTCGCCTGCGCGCTGCCGCCCGGCGTCTGCTGAGGCCGGTTGCCCCCACCCGCCCGGGCGGTCTGCTCGGGCTGCATCTCGGCCACCGTGATCGACAGTTCGCGGTTCGCCCCCTTGCGCCAGACGCCGACCGGCACCTTCGAGCCGGGCTTCGTGTTGCCGACCAGTCGCGGCAGGTCGGTCGACTTCTCGATCGGCTTGCCGTCGAACTTCAGGATGATGTCCCCGACCTCGATGCCGCCCTTCTCGGCCGGTCCGCCCGCCTCGACGTTGCGCACCAGCGCGCCTGCGGCCCGCGGCAGCCCCAGCGGCTCGGCGACATCCTTGGTGACCTCGGCGATGCCCACGCCGATGCGGCCCCGCGTAACGCGGCCGGTGGTGCGGATCTGCTCGGCGATCCGCATCGCCTCGTCGATCGGGATCGCGAAGGAGATGCCCATGAATCCGCCGGTGCGGCTGTAGATCTGAGAGTTGATGCCGATGACCTCACCGCGCATGTTCAGCAGCGGGCCGCCCGAGTTGCCGGGGTTCACCGCGACGTCGGTCTGGATGAACGGAAGGTAGTCGCCGGTGTCGCGGCCCTTGGCCGATACGATGCCCGCGGTCACCGTGTTCTCGAGGCCGAACGGCGAGCCGATCGCCACCACCCACTCGCCGACCCGCAGGCGCTGGGGGTCGCCGATCTTCATCGCCGGCAGCGCGCCGCCCTCGATCTTGACCAGCGCCACGTCGGTCCGGCGGTCCGAGCCGATCAGCTTGCCCTTGAGCTCGCGCTTGTCGGTCAGCGTCACGTAGATCTCGTCGGCACCCTCGACCACGTGATGGTTGGTGAGCAAGAAGCCGTCGGGCGAGATGATGAAGCCCGATCCGACGCCGCGCGGCACCTCGTTGCCCTCGCCGCCCCGGCCGCCACGCGGCGCATTGGGGCCCGGCTGCTGGCGCGGCGGGAAGAAGCGCCTGAAGAACTCGTAGAACGGGTCGTTCTCGTCCATGCCCTCGGGCATCTGCGGCGCACCGGGGGCGCTCGGGCCAGCCGATGGCGTGTTGGCACGCGCCCGCTCGGTGGTGCGGATGTTGACCACGGCCGGACCGGTGCGCTCGACCAGGTCGGCGAAGTCGGGCAGGCCGCGCTCGACCGCCGCCGGCTGTGCATGGGCGGCGGGCGCGACGAATGCGGTGAGCGCGGTGCAGAGCACCAGCAGGCAGGCGGAGAGGCGTCGTTTCATGTTCGGTCCGATCACGGGCCCGATCGGCCCCGTTCGATCCAGCGCAGCCACACGTGCAGCCGACGCCAGTCATCCTGCGGTACGACATCGCGTCCCAGCAGCAGCACGGTGGGACGCGCGAACCGTCCCCACACGGACGGCTGCGCCGAATATGGTGCCATGACCAGCAGCGTCAAGCCCGGCAACGTGCATGTCGCGCGAAGGGCCATCGGCCGAGCTGGCGTGGGGGCCGGACCGTGCAGCACCGCCTCGCCGTCTTCGCCGACCCGCAGCGCGAGCCCCGTCGGCGCGCGCCGGGCGCCTCGCAGGTCGCGCAGCGCGAGCAGCGCGCCCCATGCGGCCAGCGCCGTGCAGCCCGCAGCGAGCGCCGCGCGCCGATCGGACGGGGCATCGACCAGGAGCGTCGGCCCCGACAGCAGGTGCATCGCGGCGAGCAGGAGGCCGAGCACCCCGACGAGCGTGCCCGCCGCAGCCCAGCGGCCCGCCGCCCGCGAGGGCATCACCTCGATCTCAACGGCGACGCCCATCGTGCGGATCCGCTCAAATCAGCCGCTTGACGATCAGGCTGCCGTTCGTGCCGCCGAAGCCGAAGGAGTTCGAGATCGCCGCATCGATCCGGATCTCGCGCGCCTGGTTGGCGCAGTAGTCGAGATCGCACTCAGGATCCTGCTCGAAGATGTTGATCGTCGGCGGCGAGACCTGATGGTGGATGGCCAGCACCGTGAAGACCGCCTCGATGCCACCGGCCGCGCCGAGCAGGTGCCCCGTCATCGACTTGGTGGAGTTGACGACCAGCTTGTGGGCGTGATCGCCGAAGGCGAGCTTGATCGCCTCGGTCTCGTTCTTGTCGCCGAGCGGCGTGGACGTGCCGTGCGCGTTGACGTACTGGATCTGGTCCGGGTTGAGCCCTGCGTTGCGCAGCGCCGCGTGCATGCCCCGCTTCGGGCCGTTGCGGTCCGGCGCGGTGATGTGATGCGCATCCGCGCTCATGCCGTATCCGGCCAGTTCGCCGTAGATGCGCGCGCCACGCCGCTTCGCATGTTCGTACTCCTCGAGCACCAGCACGCCGGCACCCTCGCCCAGCACGAAGCCGTCGCGGTCCTTGTCCCAGGGACGGCTGGCGGTCGCCGGATCGTCGTTGCGGGTGGACATCGCACGCGCCGCGCAGAAGCCGCCGATGCCCAGCGGCGAGACCGTCGCCTCGGCGCCGCCGCAGACCATCACGTCGGCGTCGCCGTACTCGATCAGGCGACCCGCGTCGCCGATCGAATGCAGGCCGGTGGTACACGCCGAGACGACCGCGTAGTTCGGGCCCTGGAAGCCATGCATGATCGACACCTGGCCGGAGACCATGTTGACGATCGAGCCCGGCACGAAGAACGGCGAGATCCGGCGCGGACCGCGGTTGGTGTACTCGGCATGGTTCTCCTCGATCATCGGCAGGCCGCCGATGCCCGAGCCCACGATCACGCCGACGCGCTCCGGGTCCACCGTGTCGGCCGTGAGGCCGGCATCCCGCACCGCCTGGGCCGAGGCCGCGATGCCGTAGTGGATGAACGTGTCGAAGTGACGCGCCTCCTTGGCAGGCATCCAGTCCGAGACCTGGAACCCGCGGACCTCGCCCGCGATGCGGGACGTGAAGGCGGAGGCATCGAACTTCGTGATGGGCCCGATTCCCCCCTGGCCGGCGACCAGGCGGGACCAGCCCGTGGCGACGTCGTTGCCCACGGGACTGATCAGCCCGAGGCCGGTGACGACGACTCTGCGACGGCTCATTCGGAGGGCGCTCCCGCGGGTTGCATGCGCGTCGACGTCAGGCCTTGGGGTGGGCCTTGACGTAATCGATGGCCTGCTGGACGGTGGTGATCTTCTCGGCTTCCTCGTCCGGGATCTCGGTCTCGAACTCGTCTTCCAGCGCCATGACCAGCTCGACCGTATCGAGGGAGTCCGCGCCCAGGTCGTCGACGAACGACGACTCGGTCTTGATCTCGGCCTCGTTCACCCCAAGCTGCTCGGCGACGATTTTCTTCACGCGTGCTTCGATGTCGCTCATGTTGTTGCTGTCCTTTCCAGATGTGGCACGGGGCGGCGACGGCCGCATCCCGGCATCAAAACCGGCGCGAGATTCTAACATCCCGCACCCACGGCCCCGGCGGCGCTCGGCCCCGGGGATTAAGTCGCAGGGCAGGCATCGCCCCGCGCGAGGTCAGCTCATGTACATCCCGCCGTTGACGTGCAGCGTGCTGCCGGTGACGTAACCGGCTGCAGGCAGGCACAGGAACCCCACCGCGGCGGCGATGTCGGCGGGGTCGCCGAGCCGCCCGAGCGGGATCTGCTGGAGCAGCGCCGCGGTCTGCGACGCGTCGAGCGCGCGCGTCATGTCGGTGTCGATGAACCCCGGCGCGACGCAGTTCACGGTGATGGCGCGCGAGCCGAGCTCGCGGGCGAGCGCGCGGGTCATGCCGGCGACACCGGCCTTGGCCGCTGCGTAGTTCGCCTGACCGGCGTTGCCCGAGGCCCCGACGACCGACGTCACGTTGACGATCCGGCCCCAGCGGGCCTTCATCATCGGCCGCATCACGGCGCGCGAGAGACGGAAGACCGCCGACAGGTTGGTGTCGATCACCGACGACCACTCGTCGTCCTTCATCCGCATCGCGAGGTTGTCGCGGGTGATGCCGGCATTGTTCACCAGGATCCCGATCGGGCCCTCGGCCTTGCCGATCGCGTCGATCAGCGCCTCGGCGGCGGCCGCGTCACCGACGTCGAGCACCGCGCCGCGCCCCGTGGCGCCGGCCGCGGCGAGCGCCTCGGTGACGCCCTGCGCGCCGGCCTCGGAGGTGGACGTGCCGATCACGGTCGCGCCCAGCCGCCCGAGCTCGAGCGCGATGGCGCGGCCGATGCCGCGCGAGGCGCCGGTCACGAGCGCGATACGGCCCGCGAGCGGCAAAGGGGGGGCAGCTGCGGCTGCGGTCATGCGAGCTCCTGGAGCGCGGCCTCGAGACTGGCCGCGTCGGTGACCGCGGTCACCTGCAGGCCCGGCGCGATCCGCTTGACGAGGCCGGACAGCACCTTGCCGGGCCCGAACTCGACGAGTCGGGTGATGCCCATCGACTCGAGGCGGCGCACCACCTCCACCCAGCGGACCGGGGAGTACGACTGGCGGACCAGCGCGTCGACGATCGCGGCCGGGTCGGTTTGGACGGCGACGTCGACGTTGTTGACCAGCGGCATGCGCGGCGCGACGGGCACGGTGTCGCGCAGGGCGATCGCGAGCCGCTCGCCGGCGGGACGCAGCAGCGACGAATGGAACGGCGCCGACACCGGCAGCGCCATCGCGCGCTTGGCGCCGAGCGACTTGGCCACCTCGCAGGCGCGCTCGACGGCGGCCTTGCTGCCGGCGATCACGACCTGGGACGGCGCGTTGAAGTTGGCGGGCTCGACGATGTCAGGCACGCCGGGGACCGTGGGCACCTGCCCGGCGAACGAGGCCGTCGCCTGACGGCACGCCGCGATGACCTGCTCGTCGTCGAGGCCGAGGATCGCGGCCATGCCGCCGCTACCGACGGGGACCGCTTCCTGCATCGCCTGCGCGCGAAGCCGCACCAGGCGCAGCGCCGCGCCGGGCTGGAAGCTGCCGGCGGCGGTGAGCGCGGTGTACTCGCCGAGACTGTGACCGGCGACCGCCTCGGCATCGGGGCCGCCCGCCGCGCGCCAGGCCCGGTAACAGGCCAGCCCGGCCAGCAGCATCGCGGGCTGCGTGTTGACCGTCAGCGCGAGCGATTCGGCGGGGCCGCCGGCGATCAGACCCGACAGCGACTCGCCGAGCGCGGCATCGGCCTCGGCGACGAGCGCCGCGACCTCGGGCCGGGTGGCGATCGAGTCGAGCATCCCGATGGCCTGGGAGCCCTGCCCCGGAAAGACGAACGCGAGCTTCATGGTGTGTGGGTGGGTCGGTTCGGTCGGTCAGATCTGGACGAGCACCGCGCCCCAGGTGAAGCCGCCACCCACGCCCTGCAGCATCACGCGATGCCCCTCGCGGATCCGGCCGTCGCGCATCGCGACGTCGAGGGCGAGCGGCACCGACGCGGCCGAGGTGTTGGCGTGCCGTTCGACGGTGACGATGACCTTCTCTGCGGGCAGTCCGAGCCTGCGTCCGGTGGCCTGCAGGATCCTGACGTTCGCCTGGTGGGGGACCAGCCAGTCGATGTCGGCGACCGTGAGGCCGGCGGCCGCGACCGTCTCGCGCGCCACCTCGTCGAGCACGCCGACCGCGAGCTTGAACACCGCCTGACCGTCCATCGTGAGGAACGGATGACCAGTGATGCTGCCATGCGAGACGTTGCCCGCGGTGCGCAGGATCGACTCGTGGCGGCCATCGGCGTGCAGCTTGGCGGCGAGGATGCCCGGACGATCCGATGCCGACAGGACCACCGCGCCGGCACCGTCGCCGAACAGCACGCAGGTGCCCCGGTCGTTCCAGTCGAGGATGCGCGAGAAGGTCTCGGCGCCGATCACCAGCGCATGGCGTGCGCTGCCGGTGCGGATCATCGCGTCGGCGACAGTCAGGCCGTACACGAAGCCGGAGCAGACGGCCTGCACGTCGAAGGCCGCGCCGCCGACGATGCCGAGCGCACGCTGGACCAGGCACGCGGTGCTCGGGAACACGTAGTCGGGCGTGGACGTCGCGACGATGATCAGGTCGATGTCGCTCGGGGCGAGCCCCGCCGCCTCGATCGCCGCGCGTGCGGCGCGGGTGCCGAGGACGGAGCTGCTTTCGTCGGGGGAGGCGATGTAGCGCTGGCGGATCCCGGTGCGCGCGACGATCCAGTCGTCCGAGGTCTCGACGCCCCGCGCGCCGAGCTCGGCGGCCAGCGTCGCATTGTCGACGAGCCGCTCTGGCAAGGCGCTGCCAGTACCGACGATGCGGGTGTACACGCGAGGGGAACTCGTCATTGGGGCTGGTGGATCTTCGGGATCGCGTCGGTGATCCGGCGCAGCAGGCCGTTGCGGGCCGCATCATACCCGCGCTTGACGGCCTGCTCGAATCCGTAGGCGTCGGTCGAGCCGTGGCTCTTGATCACGATGCCGCGCAGGCCGACCAGGCTGGCGCCGTTGTAGCGCCGATGATCGACGCGCTTCTTGAAGCGGGCGAGCACCGGATAGGCGATCACCGCCACCGCCTTGGCCAGCAGCCCGCGCGTGAACTCCTCGCGGATGAAGCCGGCGAGCATCTGCGCCAGGCCCTCGGAGGTCTTGAGCGCGACGTTGCCGACGAAGCCGTCGCACACGATCACGTCGACGGTGCCGCGGTAGATGTCGTCGCCCTCGACGTTGCCGTGGAAATTCAGCCCGCTCGCGCGCAGCAGCTCGGCCGCCTGCTTGACGACGTCGTTGCCCTTCATGGCTTCCTCGCCGACGTTGAGCAGCCCCACCGAGGGCCGCTCCTTGCCGTCGAGCGCCGAGACGAGCGCGGCGCCCATCACCGCGAACTGCAGGAGGTGCGCCGGCTCGCAGTCGACGTTCGCGCCGAGGTCCAGCATCATCGTCTGGCCCCCGGTGGCGGTCGGCATGGGCGCGGCGATCGCCGGCCGCTCGATGCCATCCACCATGTTGAGCACGAAGCGCGACAGTGCCATCAGCGCGCCGGTGTTGCCCGCGCTCACGCAGGCGTCGGCTTGGCCGTCACGAACGAGTTCGATGGCGACGCGCATCGACGAGTCGCGCTTGCGCCGGAGCGCGGTCGAGACGGGATCGTCCATGGCGACGACTTCGGACGCATGCTTGACGCTGATGCGGCCGCCGACCGTGCGGCCGGTCTTTCGCAGGGCCGCCGCGACGTCTTCCTCCCGACCGACGAGGATCACCTCGGCATCGGCCTCGTGGTCGACGAACGCCAAGGCTGCCGGGATGGTCACGGACAGACCGTGGTCACCTCCCATGCAATCGATCGCGATCCGGACGCTCATTGTGTCGGCAGCCCGGCCAGCCATCCGGTGCGTCGCCGCGGCCGACCTTTGACCCGCCCCCTCCGCCGTGGCCGGCAGCGAGGCCGGAGGCACGCGGCCCCGGCTGGCGCCCCGGGCTCGAGGCCCGTGGCTGCGCGTGGCTCTGTGCGTTATTCGTCGGCCTTGGTCTTGACGACCTTGCGACCGCGATAAAAGCCGTTCGGGCTGATGTGATGGCGCAGGTGCACTTCGCCCGTCTGCGGCTCGACCGCGGTGGCAGGCGCCGTCAGGAAGTCGTGCGAGCGGTGCATGCCGCGCTTGGACGGCGATTTCTTGTTCTGCTGGACGGCCATGACTGGGCCTCCTTCCAAAAAGGTCAATCTGCAATCATATCAAACCTTTGCGACGTCTTGCCACTGCCTCGTCGCAACTGCGTCCGGACAGGGCTCCGCCGGCCGGGCGGGCTCAGCCTCGACTTGGCGCTGCCGGGCCCGCAGGCGCCGACTCGTCCGAGGGGTCGGCCGATGCGTCATCGGGCAGCTGCGCGGCTCCGCCACGCAGCGCACCGAGCGCCGCGAACGGGTTGCGCGGCTCGGGCGCCGGCGCTTCGGGCTGCACGGATCCACCCTCGAGCGACGCGGCCGCCGGGGCACTGCAGTCGTCGTGCCGGGGCGCCGGAGGCAGGGCCATGATGGCCTCGTCCTCGACCAGTCCGGCCAGATCGAAGCGTCGCGCCCCTACCAGCAGGTCGACCTCGTCCTCGTCGACGTCCTCCTGCTCGGCCTGGGCCTCGGTGGCGACCAGACGGTAGTCGCGCTCGACGTCCAGCGGCACGTCGATGCGCTCCAGGCAGCGCACGCAGCGCATCGCCAGGGTCGCCGACAGCGCCAGATGCAGGTGGGCGCGCCGGCTGCCGTCGGCGCCCAGTTCGCTGTCGCCGGCGAGCCGCCAGGCGAGCACGCCCTCGTGGGCGACCAGCAGCGAAGCGAGCCGCTCGAGCTCGGCGAGCGGCACCCGACCCTCGGCGACGTCGCCACGGCGGGTGAATTCGTGAGTGTCGATCGTGGGGGCGGTCATCGCGGCATCCGGCAGGGCCCGACTCGCATGCGGCGTGCCCGGGAGGCATCGTATGATACCTGCCGCCCGAGCCGACCCGCCCCATGTCCAACCCTCCCCTCGTCCTCGCCTCCACATCCGCCTACCGGCGCGAACTCCTGCAGCGGCTTCGCGTGCAGTTCGAGGTGCTGTCACCCGGCGTCGACGAGGCCGCCCGGCCCGGCGAGTCGCCGGAGCAGGTCGCGCGCAGGCTGTCGCTCGAGAAGGCCCGGGCCGTGGCTGCCCGGCGGCCGGAGGCGCTGGTGATCGGCTCCGACCAGACCGCCACCCTCGACGGCATCGGCATCATCGGCAAGCCCGGCACCCACGAGCGCGCGGTCGCGCAGCTGCGGGCCGCCTCGGGCCGCACGCTGGTCTTCCACACGGGCCTCTGCCTGTGGCGCCCGGACGGCGAACCGCTGCTCGACTGCGTCGACACGCGCGTGCGATTCAGGACGCTCGCCGACGACGAGATCGAGCGCTACCTGTGGGCCGAGACCCCGTACGACTGCGCCGGCTCCGCCAAGTCCGAGGGGCTGGGCGCGGCGCTGCTCGAGGCCCAGGAGGGGCCGGATCCGAGCGCGCTGGTCGGCCTGCCGCTCATCCGCCTCGCGGCGATGCTGCGCACCGCCGGACTGCGTCTGCCGTGAGCGACGCGCCCGCCGCCGGCGGGCCCGGCACGCTGTACTGCGTCCCGACCCCGATCACCGCGGACCGCGGCCCCCAGGACGACCTGGCGCCGGCAGTGATCGCACTGGTCGCCCGGCTCGACTACGTGGTGGCCGAGAGCGCGAAGACCGCCCGTGCCGTGCTCAAGCGCTTCCCGCTCGAGCGACCGATCCAGGCGGTCGAGATCGTCGAACTGAGCGAGCACACCCGGGACGACGCGATCGCTCCGATGCTCGAACCGCTGCGGGCGGGTCGCTCGGCCGCGCTGATGTCGGAGGCGGGCTGCCCGGGCGTGGCCGATCCGGGCGCGCGCCTCGTGCTGGCCGCGCATCTCGCGGGCGTGCCGGTCGTGCCGATCGTGGGGCCCAGCGCCCTGCTGCTCGCTCTGATGGGCTCGGGACTGAACGGTCAGCGCTTCGCGTTCGCGGGCTACCTGCCGACCGGACCGGACGAGCGCCGCACACGCCTTCGCGAACTCGAGCAGCGATCGCGGCGCGATGACGAGACCGTGCTGTTCATCGAGACCCCGTACCGCAACCAGGCGATGTTCGACGCGCTGCTTGCCAGCCTGGCGCCGGCCACGTGGCTGTGCGTCGCGGCCGACCTGACCGGCACCCGCCAGCGGCTGAAGACCCTGCGCGTCGCCGACTGGCGGCGCACCGTCACGGTCCTCGAGAAGCTGCCGACCGTGTTCCTGATGCTGGCCCGCTGACTCCGGCCCGCTGCCTCCGGTCCGCTGCCTCCGGTTCGCCGACTCCGGCCCGCTGCCTCCGGTTCGCCGACTCCGGCCCGCTGCCTCGGGCCGCCGAGCCGATCCCGGCCGAGTGCGGTGCCGGGGCTCAGCGCACCCGGGGCGCCTCGCCCGAGATGCCGAACTGGCGCGCCAGCACCTGGCCGGCGGACATCCCGACCCGCTTGGCGAGCCGCTCCGCGAGGTTGGCCCGGCGGGTGAAGTCGACCAGCTCCTCGGCCTTGATCACGTCGCGCGCCACCGAGCGCAGCGAGCCGATCTCGTCGGCGAGGCCGAGCTCGACGCTGGTGGCCCCGGTCCAGATCAGGCCGGAGAACATGTCGGGCGTCTCCTTGAGGCGGTCGCCACGACCCTTGCGGACGGTGTCGATGAACTGTGCATGGATGGTGCCGAGCATCTTGCGCGCGTGCTCGCGCTGGACCTCGGACAACGGCGAGAACGGGTCGAGGAACCCCTTGTTCTCGCCGGCCGTGAGCAGCCGGCGCTCGACGCCGACCTTGCCCATCGCCTCGGTGAAGCCGAACCCGTCCATCAGCACGCCGATCGAGCCGACCAGACTCGCCTTGTCGACGTAGATCCGGTCGGCGGCGGCCGCGACGTAGTAGCCGCCTGAGGCGCAGATCTCCTCGACGACCGCGTAGAGCGGCGTATTCGGGTGCTGGGCACGCAGGCGGCGCATCTCGTCGCTGATGAGTCCGGCCTGGACGGGGCTGCCGCCCGGGCTGTTGATCCGCATGACGACGCCCGCGGTGCCGGCATCCTTGAACGCCAGGCGCAGCGCGTCGATGACCGCGTCGGCATCGACCTCGCCGCCCGCGTCGAGCACGCCCTGGATCTCGACCACAGCCGTGTGGCGCCCGGTGGTCACGGCCTCGGGCGAATGGATCCAGCCGAAGGTGCTCGCGATCACGAGGAACACGACGCCCAAGGCGGCGAAGCGGAAGAAGATCCGCCAGCGGCGAGCGCGACGCTGCTCCTCGATTGTGGCCATGACCAGGCGCTCCAGCACCCCACGCTCCCAGCCGGGGGCCTGGGCGGCACGCGGCGACGGGCCGGCCGGGTCGGGCTGGGCCGGACCGGGCTGGGTCGCCCCGGAGTGTCCGGGCTGCCCGGGCTGCCAGGAGGGCTCGACCCTCGAACGTGTCGGATCCTGATCGTTCATCGCTCGCTCTTCACCACCGTGGCCTGCACTTCGATCCCCCCGGAGCGCTCGCGGCACGGTACGGCCTGCAGCGACTTGCCGCGGCACGGCCCGCCCATGCACACGCCGTCCGAGGCATCGTACACGGCACCATGCGTGGCGCAGACGATGACCGTGCCGGTGTCGTCGAGGAAGCGCCCGGGCGTCCAGTCGAGCTCGACCGGCACGTGCGCGCACTGGTTGAGCCAGGCGAGCGGCCGTCCGTCGATGCGCAGCACGAAGGCCGGGATCGGACCGCCGCGAGCGGCGATCTCGAAGCGGACGCCGTCGCCGCGCTCGGCCAGCAGTCCGGACTCGCAGACGCGCGCCCAGCCGTCGGCGAGGCCGCCGGCACCGCCAGCGTCCGCGCTCATCGCCGCGCGGACACCGGACCGAGCAGCGAGCGCTCCACGTCGCAGGCCGCCGCGAGCCAGTCGGCCAGCGCGCCGACGGAACCCAGCAGCGCATCGGGACCGATGGCCCGCAGCGCATCGGGCTCGTGGGCGCCGTACAGCACCGCGACGCTCGCCGCTCCGGCCGCCTGGGCCATCCCGACATCATGGGTGGTGTCACCGATCATCACCATCCGGTCGGTGGGCGTCATCAGCGTCTCGCCGAGGTCGCGCAGCATCCAGGGGTCGGGCTTCGGGGCGCCCTCGTCGGCGCAGCGGGTCGCGGCGAAGCGCGGCCCCAGCCCGGTCTGCGCGAGCGCCCGGTTCAGCCCGACGCGCGACTTGCCGGTGGCGACCGCGAGCGGCACGCCAGCCGCATCAAGCCCGCGCAGCAGTTCGGGGATCCCCTCGAACACCTTGAGCGTCGCGTCGCGCCGCAGGTAATGCACCCGATAACGCTCGACGAACGCCGGCACCTGTTCGCGCCGGATCGCCGGGACCGCGTGGTGAATGGCCTCGAGCAGCCCCATGCCGATCACCCAGCGGGCATCGCGCCCGGACGGCACCGGCAGCCCGAGGTCACCGGCGGCGCCGATGATGGCATCGGCGATCGCGCCGGTCGAGTCGACGACCGTGCCGTCCCAGTCCCAGACGACGAGGTCAAACCGGCACATCGCAGGCCCGCTGGAATGCCGCGAACGCCTTCGGGATCGGCGCCTCGAGGCGGACCTCGCGCTGATCGGCCGGATGACGGAAGACCACTTGAAAAGCATGAAGGAACATACGCTTATGGCCTTCTTTCTCAAGTGACTTGTTAAGAATGAAATCGCCGTACTTGTCGTCACCGAGGATCGGATGGCCGACATGGGCGAGGTGCACCCGGATCTGGTGGGTGCGGCCGGTCTCCAGGTCGCACTCGAGCAGCGAGACCGGGCCGTACCGGGGGTGCATCAGCCGCGCCCGTGCCTTGACCTTCGTGCCGGACTCCTGACCTCCGTCCCGGACCACCACCCGCTTCTCGCCGTCGGCGGTGACGTACTTGTGCAGCGGGTAGCGCAGCGCGCGCTGCGGTCCGGACCAGTCACCGAGCGCGAAGGCGAGATAGCGCTTGCGGACCCGTCCGCCGCGCATCGCATCGTGCATCGCGGTGAGCGCCGCACGCTTCTTGGCGACCAGCAGCACGCCGGAGGTCTCGCGGTCGATCCGGTGCACGAGCTCGAGCAGGCGCGCATCCGGTCGCGCGGCCCGCAGCTGCTCGATGACGCCGAAGCTCACGCCGCTGCCGCCGTGCACCGCGACACCCGACGGCTTGTCGATCGCCATCAGTGCGTCGTCCTCGAAGAGGATCGGGAACTCCTGCCCGGGTACCAGACGGGGATCCTCGGGGGCGGCGGTGCGCACCGGGGGTATCCGGACGACCTGCCCGATGGCGAGCCGGTGCTCGGGGGCCACGCGACCCTTGTCGATCCGGACCTCGCCGCTGCGCACGATCCGATAGACGTGGCTCTTCGGGACACCCTTGAGCTGCCCGAGCAGGAAGTTGTCCAGGCGCTGACCCGCGTGCGCCTCGTCGATCGTGACGTACCGCACATCGGGTGTCGGGCGCGGGTCCGTCGAAGACGGCGCCTCAGGTTTTGCCGCTAAGGCATTCATCTTGCTATACTTTGCGCCGTTGCGAAGCCGACGGACCCGAATGGTCGTCTCGCCGCATTGTAGCGGTGACGGACGATGGAGCCCCGGACCAGGCAACAGAACGAACAAGCGCGGCGCCGAATGGTTCGGCGCGCGGAACCGACGCAAGAATCAACAAAACGAGTCCCGAGGCCAGCCCGGCCCGGGCGGCCGGCCACAGGCGCCGGCGTCCGCGCCCCAGGCTCCTCGCCCATCCAACCACCCATGCAGCGCCCGACGTGAACACACGAAGCCGCCGATCCCCTTCGGGTCGCGGGCTGCGCGCACGCTGCCAGGGTCCGAGGCGTTTTGGCCGGACGCGCTGCTCGCGTTAGACCGGCATTCATGCGTTGATCCGCTGGCCCCGCGCACCACGCCGGTTGCGCGAGTCGGAGATATTGGATGAAACGCATGCTGTTCAACGCGACGCACTCGGAAGAGTTGCGCGTCGCGATCGTTGACGGCCAGAAGCTGATCGACCTCGACATCGAGTCGGCCGGCCACGAATCCCGCAAGAGCAACATCTACAAGGGTGTCGTCACCCGCGTCGAGCCCAGCCTCGAAGCGTGCTTCGTCAGTTACGGCGAGGAGCGTCACGGCTTCCTGCCGTTCAAGGAGATCTCGAAGGCGTACTTCAAGCCGGGCGTCGAGGCGTCCAAGGCGCGCATCCAGGATGCGATCGCCGAAGGCCAGGAACTCCTCGTGCAGGTCGACAAGGAAGAGCGCGGCAACAAGGGCGCGGCGCTGACGACCTACGTGTCGCTGGCCGGGCGTTACCTGGTGCTGATGCCGAATAACCCGCGCGGCGGCGGCGTCTCGCGCCGCGTCGAGGGCGAGGACCGGCAGGAGCTCCGGGAGATCATGGACCGGCTCGAGCTGCCCTCGGGCATGAGCCTGATCGCCCGCACCGCCGGCATCGGTCGCACGCAGGAAGAACTGCAGTGGGACCTGAACTACCTGATGCAGCTCTGGCGTGCGATCGACGGCGCGGCGGGCTCCTCGACCGGGGCCTTCCT
>JBIIPQ010000023.1:0-26139 GCA_044342535.1 Burkholderiaceae bacterium | reverse complement strand
CGGCCGCGACCGACGGACGGCACGGTCGCGCGATCCGGCGGGGCGCGCCCCGTGGCGCCCCGACGACCCCTAGGCGCGTCGTGGCGCCCGGACCAACCCTGGGCGCCTCGTGGCGCCCCGCCCCCCCTTACGTGCCTCCCGCCGCGCGCTCGAGCTCGCGCACCATCCGCGCGACCCGGTCCGAGAGCTTCTCGGTGGTCACCTGCTCGCGCAGGCGCTCGATCAGCAGCGGGAACGCGAACGGTCCGGGCCGCTCCAGCGTCACCTCGACCAGCCTGCGCCCGCGCAGCCGCACCAGCGTCGCGCGCAGCCGCCCGAGGTCGAGTTCCTGCTCGAGCACCTCGCGCTGCGCCTGGGTCAGCAGCAGGTTGTCGGCATCGTGCTGGCGGAACACCTCGTAGAAGAGCCCCGACGAGGCCTGCAGCTGGCGCGAGGACTTCGGCGCCCCGGGGAATCCCTGGAACACCAGCCCCGAGATCCGCGCGATCTCGCGGAAGCGCCGCAGCGCGAGCTCGCCCGAGTTCAGGCTCGACAGCACGTCCTCGGCGAGCGCGCCGTCGGCCAGCAGCGTGCCGTCGGCGAGCCCCGACCAGTCGACCGGCTCGGGCGCGAGCAGCTCCAGGCCGTAGTCGTTCACCGCCACCGAGAAGGTCGCCGGCACCTGCCGCGACACCCGCCACGCGAGCAGCGACGCCAGGCCCAGGTGCACGTGCCGCCCGGCGAACGGATAGAGGAACAGATGATGGCCTTCGCGCGAATGCAGCCGCTCGGCGAGCAGCGTGTCCGGATCGGGCAGCCGCGACCACGCGGCCTGCAGCCGCAGCAGCGGCTCGGCCATCTTCATTTCCGGACCCTCGAAGACGCCACGCGAAGCCTGCGCGAGCCGCGCCAGCACGGCGTCGGCCATCTCGGAGGACAGCGGCATCTTGCCCCCGTTCCAGCGCGGCACCGCGGCGCGACGGCCGGTCGCACGCTTCACGTACGCGGTCATCTCGTGGACGCGCACCAGCTCGAGCAGCCGCCCGGCGAACAGGAAGCAGTCGCCCCGCTTCAGGCGCGAGACGAAGCCCTCCTCCACCGTGCCGATCGTGCCGCCGGTCTGGTACTTCACCGACATCGTGGCGTCGGAGACGATCGTGCCGATCGACATCCGGTGGCGCCGCGCCACCGTGCGGTCCGGCACGCGGAACACGCCCTGCTCGTCGGCCACGACGCGCCGGTATTCGGGATAGGCGAGCAGCGACTGCCCGCCCCGCACGACGAAGTCCAGCGCCCACTGCCACTCGTGGTCGGCGAGGCCCGCGTACGCATGGCAGCCGCGGACCTCGGCGAGCAGCGCGTCGGCCACGAAGCCGGTGCCCGCGGCGACGGTCACCAGGTGCTGCACCAGCACGTCGAGCGGCTTGGCCGGCGAGTCGCGCGGCTCGATCGCGCGGGCGGCGACCGCGTCGCGCGCGGCCGCGCCCTCGAGCAGCTCGAGCGCATGCGTCGGCACCAGCGTCACCCGCGACGGGCGGCCCGGCGAATGCCCCGAGCGGCCGGCCCGCTGCATCAGCCGCGCCACGCCCTTGGGGCTGCCGATCTGCAGCACGCGCTCGACCGGCGAGAAGTCCACGCCGAGGTCCAGGCTCGAGGTGCAGACCACCGCCTTCAGGCGTCCGTCCTTCAGGCCCGCCTCGACCCAGTCGCGTACGCCCTTGTCCAGCGAGCCGTGGTGCAGCGCGATCAGGCCGGCCCAGTCGGGGCGCGCCTCGAGCAGCGCCTGGTACCACAGCTCGGCCTGCGAGCGCGTGTTGGTGAAGACCAGCGTGCTGGCGCTCGCGTCGATCTCGGCCACCACCGGCGCGAGCATCCGCGTGCCCAGGTGCCCGCCCCAGGGGAAGCGCTCGGTGGAGGCGGGCAGCAGCGTGTCGACCGCCAGCGTCTTGGGCAGCACGCCCTGCACGAGCCGCCCGCCCGGGCGCGCGAGCAGCACGCCCATCGCGTGGCCGAGGTTGCCGAGCGTCGCCGACAGGCCCCAGACGACGAGCGCCGGATTGAGCCTGCGCAGCCGCGCGAGCGCGAGCTGCACCTGCACGCCGCGCTTGGAGCCGAGCAACTCGTGCCACTCGTCGACGACCACCATCGCGACGCGCCCGAGCCGCTCCGGGCTGTCGGCCCGCGACAGCATCAGCGACAGGCTCTCGGGCGTGGTGACCAGCGCGTCGGGCAGCACGCGGTCCTGGCGCGCCCGCTCGGCCGAGGCGGTGTCGCCGGTGCGCAGGCCCACCCGCCAGGCGAGGCCGAGGCCGGCCGGCGGCTCGCCGAGCGCGCGCGCGGTGTCGGAGGCGAGCGCGCGCATCGGCGTGATCCAGAGGACCTTCAGGCCGGTGTGGGACCAGCGTCGCGGGACGGCGGCGGGCTCGGCGGGCGAGGCGCCCTCGCCACGCTCGCCGAGCGCGGCCGACAGCGCGGCGAACCAGACCGCGTAGGTCTTGCCGGCACCGGTGGTCGCGTGCAGCAGGCCGGATTCGCCGCGTGCGGTCGCCTCCCAGACCTCGCGCTGGAAGGCGAAGGCCGACCAGCCGCGCTGCGCGAACCAGCCGTCGACGTCGACCGCTTCGATCGGCTCGATCGGCACCACCGGCGCGACCGCTCGGACCGTCGCCGGCGCCTTGCGCGTCGCGACGCCCGCGTCGTCGCCCGCGTCGGGCGAGCCGGTCGCGGGGCTGCGGCGCGGGATCGGTCGGGGACGCGGGAAGGCGGGCATCGCGTGATCGTAGCCGCTCGCAGGTCGCCCCCTCCGCCGCACGGGGCGACCGCGCCCGGCCGACCGCAGGTTCGCCGCCAAGGCCGCCGGCACGGTCGCCGACCTGCCGGGGCCGGAACGATGCGGTCCCTAGGTCTCGGCCTCGACGAGCCGCACGCGCTGCAGGACCGGGCGGGACGCCACGCTGGTCGTGTCCGCACCCGTCCGCACCGCGGGGATGCGCGTGCCTCGACCGGCCCTCGGCACGGCGCTGGTCACCGGCTCGCCGTTCACCGTGAGCGCGCCGTCCGGTGCGATCTGGATCCAGATCGACTCCCGCCCGATCATCCAGTGGACGAGCATGCGCCCGTCTGCCACGACGGCGGATTCGGGCAACGGATCGTCTCGGTTCATGGTCTGCTCCATGGAGGCGGCATGCGTGACCGCGTCACGAAGCATGGCGCCGCTTCGTGACACGTGCATGGCTGGCGGCGCGCCGGGCTCCGAGACACGCGTAGGCCGGCGCCGCGCCGTTCCATCTCGCGCCTCAGGCCCCGACGATCCACCCCTCGATGCGGTCCACGCGCGCCGGCAGCCCGTAGTTCGCATCGCGCCGCGCGTGGGCCCACGCCGCCTGCACCAGGCACAGCACCGCATCGAGCCGGTCGGCGCCGGGCTCGTCCACGCAGGCCTCGCGCCAGGCACCGAAGTCCACGCGCACGTCGAACGGCGGCGCACCGGCCTCGATCGCCGCGACCAGCCGCTCGCGGGCCGCGCGGCGCGGCGCGTCGTCGCGAAGCTTCGGGTCGTCGCTCTTGTAGGACGCGCGCCCCAGCACCGCGCGCGCCGGCAGCCCCGGATAGCCCTCGAGCGCGATGCGGTCCGGATCGGTGCCGCGCTCGTGCAGCCCGGGCAGCGTGACGCCGGCCGCCAGCAGGCGGGGTGCGCCCGCATGCAGCATCAGGGCCACCGGCGGATTGACCCACTTCATCGACGCGCTGCTGCCGGCGGTGGCGTCGCAGGCACGGTGCGCGAACTTCGAGCCTGCGGGGCGCGCATCGCACCACGCGCGGCAGCGCGCGATCAGCTCCAGGCGCGAGAGCGCCGCCAGCTCTGCGGTGATCGCGGCCCAGGCGTCCTCGCCGTCGAGCGGCCAGCCCTGCGCCGCGACGAACTCGCGCGCCAGCGCGAACGGGAAGTCGAACGCGGCGAGCCAGGGTCCGGGTTCGCGCAGCCAGCCCTCCCAGGCCTCGAACGATTCGAAGGCGACGAGCCGCTCGAGGACGATGCGCGGTGCCGCGTGCCCGCCCTCGCCCTGGTGAGCGTCCGGCGCCACGCTCCCGATCGCGACCGTGATCGGCTTGCGCGGACGCGGTGCGCTGGTGAAGTCGACCCCCGCGAGCCGTGTCGCGCTCGTCACACCGACGGCGTGCGGTACAGCACCTCGCCCTTGACCCGGATCTCGACGTCGAGCAGGTAGCGGCGCACCGCCGCCGCATCGATCTCGATGCCCAGCCCCGGCGCGTCGGGTGCGGCGACGCTGCCGTCGGCGCCGCGCTCCAGGCGGTTCGCGGTCAGCTCGACCGCCAGCGGCTTGGGCTCGGCCGGGTACTCGCAGATCGCGTCCGGCGCGTGGCCGGCATAGGGCTGCAGCGACGCCGACAGCGCCAGGTGCGTCGTGAAGGTGTGGTTCACGTAGGTCACGCCGCGCGCCACCGCCAGGTCGGCCACCTGCCTGGCCGGCCCGATGCCGCCGATGCGCCCGCAGTCGATCTGCACGAAGCCCACGTGTCCGAAGTCCATCAGGTGGCGCGCCATCGCGACGTCGTGCGCGCCCTCGCCGCCGGCGGTGCGGACCGACGAACCGCGCGCGGCCAGCGCCGCGTATGCCTCGTACGCCGAGGCGGCGAACGGCTCCTCGAGCCAGGTCGCACCGGCCGCCTCGAGCGCCGGCAGCCGCTCGGCCGCGCGCCCGACGTCCTCGCCGAAGATCTGCCCGACGTCGACCAGCAGCACGCCGTCGGCGCCCAGCCCCTCGCGTGCAGCGACGAAGTGGTCCGCGTCGAGCACGGCCGCCCCGCGCCCGATCGGCCCCCACCCGAACTTCGCCGCACGAAAGCCCCGACCGCGCGCGGCACGTGCCCGCTCGAGCGTGTGCTGCGGCGTGTCGCCGAACAGCACCGACGCGTAGGGCGTGCGCCGGTTCGAGGCCGAGTACCCGAGCAGCCGCCACACCGGCTCGCCGCGCGCCTGCCCGAGCAGGTCCCACAGCGCCATCTCCACGCCCGACCAGGTGTGCGCGGCCTGCAGCAGGTCCATGCTGTCGTAGGCGACATCGGCAGCCATCCGCGCGATGTCCGCGGGACCGTCGAGCGTGCGCCCGAGCACCGACGCGCCGACCGGGCGGCACACGCCGTGCGACATCGGGCAGACGAAGGCGGCGATGGAGGGCAGCGGCGCCGCCTCGCACTCGCCGTGTCCGGTGAAGCCGCCGCCACGCACGCGCACCAGCAGCGCGTCCTGGCTGCCGTCGGCCTCGGTGGTCACCACCGGCATCGACAGGTAGAAGAACTCGACCGATTCGATCCTCATGTCCGGCCTCCCCCGCTCACTCGGCCTTGACGCCGGACTCCTTCACCACCTTGCCCCAGCGCGCGTAGTCCTCGCGCACGAAGGTCGCGAACTGCTCGGACGTGCCGCCGCCGGGCGCGATGCCCTGCGCGGCGAGCTTCTCGCGCACGTCCGGCGCCTGCAGCACCTTGTTCACCTCGGCGTTGAGCCTCGCGATGATCTCGGGCGGCGTGCCGGCCGGCGCGAACAGCCCCAGCCAGATGCTGACGTCGACGCCCTTGAGCCCGGCCTCCTCGATCGTCTGCGTGTCGGGCAGCACAGGCGACCGTTTGCCGGTGGTGACCGCGACCGGCCGCAGCTTGCCGCCCTTGATCTGCGGCAGCACCGAGCCGCTCGAGAGGATCGCGACATCGACCTGGCCGCCGATCACGTCGGTGATCGCGGGCGCGGCGCCCTTGTAGTGGACCTGCGTGAGCTTCATGCCGGTCGACTGGCGCAGCTGCTCGCCGAACAGGTGGCCGAGGCTGCCGTTGCCCGCGGTCGCCCAGGTGATGCCGTTGCCGGCGCGGCCGGCGGCGATCAGCTCGGCGGGACCGGTGATCTTCGAGCCGATGGCCGCGGCGATCACCATCGGCGCGACCGAGACCTGCACGATCGGCGCGAAGCTCTTGACCGAGTCGTAGCCGACATTGGGATACAGCCACGGCCCGAGCATCATGTTGTCCGACTGGCCCATCACGATGGTGTAGCCGTCGGGCGCGGCCTTGGAGGTCTGCTCGATCGCGATGTTGCCGGCCGCGCCGGGCTTGTTCTCGAGCACGACCTGCCAGCCGAGCGACTCGGCGAGCTTGTTGCCGACGGTGCGCGACACGAAGTCGGTGCCGCCGCCGGGCGTGAACGGGATCACCAGCCGGATCGGCTTGCTCGGGTAGGCCTGCGCGGCCGCGCCGTGCGCCACCGCCGCGAGTGCGAGGCCCCCGAGCACCTTGAGGGACTGTCGTTTCGTCATCGTGGGTCTCCGTGTGTGTCGTCTTCGATGACACCGCGGGGCGTCTCGCAGGGGGTGTCGTCACGGGCCGGGCGAGCCGGCGTCTCCGAGATCGAGCATACCCGATGCATCGCCCAGCATCGCCCGCAGCGCATCGATCGAGTCGGCCTCGTCGACCGGCTTGTCGGTCCGCCAGCGCAGCATCCGCGGGAAGCGCACGGCGATGCCCGACTTGTGGCGCGGCGAGCGCGCGATGCCCTCGAAGCCCAGCTCGAAGACCAGCGTGGGCGTGACGCTGCGCACCGGGCCGAACTTCTCGACGGTGGTGCGCCGGATCACCGCGTCGACGCCGCGGATCTCCTCGTCGGTGAGGCCCGAGTAGGCCTTGGCGAAGGGCAACAGCACGCGCGGCCCGACGGCGGCACGATCGGCCTGACCGGCCTGATCCGCCCGATCGACCGGATCGGCGGGCCGGTCCCAGACCGCGAAGGTGTAGTCGGTGTACAGGCTCGCGCGCCGGCCGTGGCCGCGCTGCGCGTAGACCAGCACCGCATCGACGGTGAACGGATCGACCTTCCACTTCCACCAGTCGCCGCCGCCCTCGGCCTTCGTGCGGCCGATGCCGTAGGCGGCGCTCGCTCGCTTGAGCATGAAGCCCTCGACGCGGCGCTCGCGCGAGGTCTCGCGCAGGGCCGCGAGCGCCGGCCAGTCGGCGGCCTCGACGCGCGGCGAGGCCATCAGGCCCGGCACTGCGGCCTGCGCGACGATCGCCTCGAGCGCCGCGCGCCGTTCGGCCTGGGGCCGGCCGCGCCAGTCCTCGCCGTCCCGCTCGAGCAGGTCGTACGCGACGAAGGCGGTGGGCGACTCGCGCAGCACCGCCGCGGTCAGCGTCTTGCGCATCACCCGCTTCTGCAGCGCCGCGAAGGGCAGCGGGCACTGCGCGGCGGCGTCCCAGGCGAGCACCTCGCCGTCGAGCACCAGGCCCGCGTGGTCCGGGTCCACCGCGCCGGCCAGCGCGCGCCCGGCGCGCTCGATCTCGGGGAAACGCTCGGTCACCAGCTCCTCGCCGCGCGACCACAGCCAGCAGCCCCCGGCGCGCAGCACGAGCTGCGCGCGGATGCCGTCCCACTTCCACTCGACCAGCCAGTCCGCGAGCGCGCCGAGCGTCGCCGGATCGGCCTGCAGCGGATGCGCTAGGAAGAACGGGTACGGATGGCCGGCCAGCGCCGGGTCGGCCGGCGCCGACGGGTCGGCGGGTGCCACCAGCGCGAGGAAGCGGGCGGCGTCGGGTGCGGTGCGCGCATCGGTCCAGCCGATCATCCGCTGCGCGAGCAGCTTCTCGTCGAGCCCCGAGACCCGCGCGATCGCGCGCAGCACCAGCAGCCGCGACACGCCGACCCGAAAGCCGCCGGTGATGAGCTTGGACAGCACGAAGCGCCCGTTCCAGTCGAGGCCTGCCCACCAGCGGCGCAGCGTCGCGCGGGCGTGTCCGGGGTCGGCGCCCCGCAGCGAGGGCAGGCGCTCGCCCATCCAGACGGACAGCCCGACGTCCTCGTCGGCGGGTGCCTCGGGCAGCAGGTGCGCGATCGTCTCGGCGAGGTCGCCCACCGCCTGGTAGCTCTCCTCGAACAGCCAGTCGGGCAGCCCTGCGGCCTCCTGCGCGGCCTCGCGCATGAGGCGCGACGGCACGGCCTGGCGCGGCTTGCCGCCGGCCAGCACGTAGACCGCCCAGGCCGCGTCGGCGGGCGCCGCGCGCCGCAGGTAGCGCTCGAGCGCGTCGACCTTGTGCAGCGTGGAGGTCGACGCGTCGAGCTCGGTGTACAGCGCGGCGAAGGCCTTCACGGGGCGGCCTCGTCCGGGGCGGGCTCGGGTGCGGCGCCCTGCGTGCGGCCCGGCTCGGCGCCCCCGCCCGGCCCCGCATCGCCGTCGCCCTCCTCCCCGCCGAACTCGGTGTCGAACGACTGCGCGTCCAGCCCCTGCGACGCGAGCCAGCGCACCATGACCGGCACGTAGCCATGGGTGACGAACACCCGCTCGGCGCCGCTCGCGCCGATCGCCGCATGCAGCCCCGGCCAGTCGGCATGGTCCGACAGCACGAAGCCGCGGTCGACCGCGCGCCGCCGGCGCGCGCCGCGCACCGCCATCCAGCCGCTGGCGAACGCGTCGCTCGGGTCGGGGAAGCGGCGCATCCAGGTCGAGCCGCCGGCCGAGGGCGGCGCCAGCACCAGCGCGCCGGCGAGCGAGCGCCGGTCGGCGACCTCGGTGACCAGCGAGGTCGGCGGCAGCGCCACGCCCGCCGCGCGGTACGCACGGTTCAGCGGCTCGACCGCGCCGTGGCAGACGATCGGCCCGATCGACGCGTCGACCCCGGCGAGGATGCGCTGCGCCTTGCCGAAGGCGTAGCAGAACAGCACGCTCGCGCGTCCGGCGGCCGCGTTCGCGCGCCACCACGCGTCGATGCCGGCGAAGGTCTCGCGCGCCGGCGCCCACCGGTAGATCGGCAGCCCGAAGGTCGACTCGGTGACGAAGGTGTGGCAGCGCACCGGCTCGAAGGGCGCGCAGGTCGGATCGGGCTCGATCTTGTAGTCGCCGCTCACCACCCAGACCTCGCCCCGGTGCTCGAGGCGGACCTGCGCCGAGCCCAGCACGTGGCCGGCCGGGAACAGCGACACGCGCACGCCGTTCACCTCGACCGCCTCGCCGTAGCCGAGCGCCTGCAGCGCGATGCCGGCGCCCAGCCGCGCCCGCAGCACGCCCTCGGCGGGCGCGGCCGCGAGATAGGCGCCGTGGCCGGGCCGCGCATGGTCGGCGTGCGCATGCGTGATCACCGCACGCGCCACCGGCCGCCACGGGTCGACGAAGAAGTCGCCGGCCTCGCAGTACAGCCCTTCCGGCCGACGCTCGAGCAGCGGCCGGGATGCGACGGCCATCGGCTCAGCCTCCGTGCGCGCGCGCTGCGCGCCGCAGGTCGTCGACCACCGGCACCACCGCGAGCAGCACCAGCACGATCGCCAGCGGCACCGTCGACACGTAGCCGGCGAGCTTGAAGCCGAACGCGCCGGTGATCGCCCCGCCGAGGAAGGCCGCGAGCAGCCCCGCCAGCACGGCGATCCGGTCGCGGTCGGCCCGCACGAAGCGGGACGCGTCGCGGTCCCGGTTCCAGTACAGCAGCCTGCCCAGCTCGATGCCGAGATCGGTCACCGTGCCGGTCAGGTGGGTGGTGCGCACCACCCCGCCCGAGAGCTTCGTCACCAGCGCGTTCTGCAGACCCATCACGAAGCACAGCAGCACGATCGTGAACGGCAGCAGCAGCCCCTCGAAGGCGGCCAGGCGCGCGCCCATCAGCCCGAACAGCAGGATCAGCGCCGCCTCGAGCATCAGCGGCAGCGCGTACTCGCTCGCCATCCGGCGGCGCCGCGCGAAGTTCACCAGCAGCGCGCAGGTCATCGCGCCGAACAGGAACGCGAGCACGCCGACCGCCGCGTCGACCACGAGCGCGAACTCGCCGAGCGCGAGGTTGTCGGCCAGCGACGAGACCATGCCCGTCACGTGCGAGGTGTACTGCCGGACCGCGAGGAAGCCGCCGGCGTTGATCGCGCCCGCGACGAACGCCAGCGCGAAGCCGAGCTGGCGGTTCGCCTGGATGCTGCGGTCGCGACCGGTGAGGAAGCGTGCGTAGTTCGCCGGCATGTCGGGCCCAAGATACCCCTAGTACCGCTGCCGGTGCCCGGACACCATCACGCCCAGCCGCAGCATCAGCGTCGCGAACCCGCCGGCCAGCCGCCTTGTCCACGGCCTGCGGGCATGCTCCTCGGGCAGCACCGCCCGGCCGCCTTCGGCCATCGACGCCAGCAGCCGCTCGCGCAGCGTCGCCGCGAAGCCCGGATCCACCACCACCACGTTCGCCTCGCGCGCGAGCAGCAGCGAGAACGGATCGATGTTCGAGGAGCCGACGGTCGCCCAGTCGTCGATCACCGCAACCTTGGCATGCAGGAAGCTGCGGTGGTACTCGACGATCTCGACGCCCGCGGCCAGCAGCGGGTCGTAGAGCGCCTGCGTCGCCAGGTGCGGCAGCACGTACTCGGCGCGCCCCTGCAGCAGCAGCCGCACCCGCACGCCGCGCCTCGCGGCCTCGGCCAGCGCGCGCCGGAAGCGGCGACCCGGAAAGAAGTAGGCGTTGGCGATCAGCACCTCGCGGCGGGCCCCACCCAGCGCCTTGAGGTAGGCACGCTCGATCGCGCGGCGGTTGGCGATGTTGTCGCGCAGCACGAGCATCGCGCGCACGCCGGCGGGCGCGCGGCGCCGGTCGGACGGCGGGGCGTCGGTCGGCCGCTCGAGCCCGAGGGCCCGCAGCGGCGACCGGCCGACGGACACCTGCGCCCACAGCCGGCCCATCGCCGCGTGGACCGAGGCCGCGACCGGACCGTCCAGGCGCACCGCGTAGTCGAGCCGCGGATGCTCGAGCGCGCCGTGGTTCGGATCCTGCAGGTCGTCGAGCACGTTGATCCCGCCGACGAACGCGATGCGCCCGTCGACGGCGGCCTGCTTGCGGTGGAGCCGGCGCAGCCGCTCGCGATCGAGCGACGGCCAGCGGCCCATCGGTGCGTAGACCTGGCGCTGCACGCCCGCCCGCTCCAGCCGCTGCGCGATGTCCTTCGACAGCTCGCGCGTGCCGTAGCCGTCGATCAGGAGCCGCACCGCGACACCGCGCTCGGCCGCCCGCGCGAGCGCGGCCGCGATCCGCAGCCCGGCCGGGTCGTCGGCGAAGATGTAGGTCTCGAGCCGGACGTCGGTGACGGCGGCGTCGATCGCGGCCTCCAGCGCAGGAAAGAACTCCGCGCCCGACTGCAGCAGCCGCACCTCGTTGCCGTCGAGCGGACGCGGCCTCAACCGGTCGATGAAGCGGGTCCCGCCGGGGTCGGCCGTCATCGTTGCGGCCGCCCGCTCAGCGCAGCAGCTGCAGGTCGGCGACCAGCGGCGCGTGGTCCGACAGCCGCGCCCAGGCCGGCCCGCGCAGCACGTCCGCCCCCTCGAGCTCGAAGCCGCGGGTGTAGATGCGGTCCATCCGCAGCCACGGCACCAGCGCCGGGAAGGTGCGTGCCGACCCCATCACCTCGGTGACCTGCAGCGCCTCGACGAAGCGCCGCGAGAGCCGGTCGCGCCAGTCGTTGAAGTCGCCGGCGATCAGCAGCGGCGCGCGCCGCGGCACCTCGCGCACGATCCAGTCGACCAGCGCGTCGGCCTGCCGGTCGCGGCTGCGGGCGAGCAGCCCGAAGTGGATGACGAAGCAGTGCACGTTGCGCCGCTGCACGCGCACCACGCAATGCAGCACGCCGCGCTTCTCGAGCGCATGGTCGGAGAAGTCGCGGTTCTCGCGCCGCACGATCGGGAAGCGCGACAGCAGCGCGTTGCCGTGGTGGCCGTGCAGGTAGTTGGCGTTGCGCCCGTAGGCCGTCTCGAAGGTGTGCTTGAGCGTCGGAGAACGTGCGAGGAACTGGTCCTGCGGCTCGCCGGGCCACTTGTCCTCGAAGCGGTTCGCATGCCGGTCGTTCTTGCCCTGCACCTCCTGCAGGAAGATCAGGTCGGCGTCGAGCTCGTGCAGGCGCGCGCGCAGCGCGTGCACGCTCGAGACGCGACGCAGACCGAAGAGGTCCCGGATCACGCCCTTGTGGATGTTGTAGGTCGCCACCCGCAGCCCGCCAGCGCTGCGCTCGGTGGGCGGCTCGTCGGCGGTCCGGCGCTCGGGGCCCGGCGGGTAGGTCGCGCCGAGTCCGACGTCGCCGGCATCGCCGGCATCGAGGTGGCCTCGATCGCGGGGACCCGCCACGCTCATCGCCGTCCGGCCGCCCGGGTCGGCAGCAGCCGGATCGCCTCGACGTTCGACATCGAGAAGCACCGCCCCGCGGCCTCCTCCCAGGGAAGCCACAGCGACTGCAGATGCTCGCGCGGCGCGATTCGCACCGGCACGACGGCGGGCACCCGCAGGCCGAACACGTGCTCGGTGTTGTGCGTGACGCCCTCGGGGTAGCGGTGGCGCCACTGCGGATAGATCTCGTAGCGGTTGCGCAGGCCCCAGTCCTCGAGCACGCAGCCCTCGGCCGCCGCGTCGAGCCCGGTCTCCTCGAGCACCTCGCGCCGACAGGTCTCGGCCGGCGCCTCGTCGAGCGTGTCCTTGCTGCCGGTCACCGACTGCCAGAAGCCGGGGTGATCGGCCCGCTCGAGCAGCAGCACCTCGAGCCCGGGCGTGTGGATCACGACCAGGACCGACTCGGGGATCTTCGTGCCCATCCTGACCGCCGATCGCGCCGGCCCGCCCGTCAGGCCTTCGCCTCGGGCGCCTTCGGCTCGACCGCGCGCAGCCGGATGTGCAGCTCCTTGAGCTGCTTCTCGTCGACCGGCGACGGCGCCTGCGTGAGCAGGTCCTGCGCCCGCTGCGTCTTCGGGAAGGCGATCACGTCGCGGATCGACTCGGCGCCGGCCATCATCGTGACGATGCGGTCCAGCCCGAAGGCGATGCCGCCGTGGGGCGGCGCGCCGTACTGCAGCGCATCGAGCAGGAAGCCGAACTTGGCACGGGCCTCCTCGGCGTTGATCTTGAGCGCGCGGAACACCTTGCTCTGCACCGCCTCGCGGTGGATCCGCACCGAGCCGCCACCGATCTCCCAGCCGTTGAGCACCATGTCGTAGGCCTTGGCCACGCAGCGCCCCGGGTCGGTCGCCATGTAGTCCTCGTGGCCGTCCTTGGGCGCGGTGAACGGATGGTGGACCGCGACCCAGCGGTCCTCGGCCTCGTCGTGCTCGAACATCGGGAAGTCGACGACCCACAGCGGCTGCCACGAGGCCTCGAACAGCCCGTGCTTGCGGCCGAACTCCGAGTGCCCGATCTTCACGCGCAGCGCGCCCAGGGCGTCGTTGACGACCTTGGCCTTGTCCGCGCCGAAGAAGACGATGTCGCCGTCGCGCGCGCCGGTCCTGGCGAGCAGCGTGTCGAGCGCGGCATCGTGCAGGTTCTTGACGATCGGCGACTGCATGCCCTCGCGGCCCTTCGAGGCGTCGTTGACCTTGATGTAGGCCAGGCCCTTGGCGCCGTAGATGCCGACGAACTTGGTGTACGCATCGATCTCGCTGCGCGGCATCTCGGCGCCGCCGGGCACGCGCAGCGCGACCACGCGCCCGCCGTCCATCTGCGCTGCCGCCGAGAACACCTTGAAGTCGACGTCGCGCATCGCGTCGGTCATCTCGGTGAACTGCAGCTTCACGCGCAGGTCGGGCTTGTCCGAGCCGTACAGCCGCATCGCGTCGGCGTAGGTCATCGTCGGGAACTGGCCCGAGAGCTGCACGCCCTGCACGTCGCGGAACACCGTGCGGATCATCTCCTCGAAGATCGCGCGGATCTCGACCTCGTCGAGGAACGAGGTCTCGCAGTCGATCTGCGTGAACTCGGGTTGGCGGTCCGCACGCAGGTCCTCGTCGCGGAAGCACTTGGTGATCTGGTAGTAGCGGTCGAAGCCCGCGACCATCAGCAGCTGCTTGAAGAGCTGCGGCGACTGCGGCAGCGCGAAGAACTGGCCCGCGTTCACGCGCGACGGCACCAGGTAGTCGCGCGCGCCCTCGGGCGTGCTCTTGGTCAGCATCGGCGTCTCGATGTCGATGAAGCCGAGCGAATCGAGATACTTGCGCACCGCCATCGCGACCTTGTAGCGCAGCATCATGTTCTGCTGCATCTGCGGCCGACGCAGGTCGAGGACCCGGTGCGTCAGGCGCGTGGTCTCCGACAGGTTGTCGTCGTCGAGCTGGAACGGTGGCGTGACCGAGGCGTTCAGCACCTCGAGTTCGTGGCACAGGATCTCGATCTGGCCGCTGCCGATGCCGGCGTTCTCGGTGCCCGCAGGGCGGCGACGCACCTTGCCCGTGATGCGCACGCAGAACTCGTTGCGCACGTGCTCGGCGACCTTGAACATCTCGGCGCGATCCGGGTCGCAGACGACCTGCGCGAGGCCCGCGCGGTCACGCAGGTCGATGAAGATGACGCCACCGTGGTCACGCCGCCGGTGCACCCAGCCGAAGAGGGTCACGACGTCGTCGAGGCGGTCGAGGGACACCTCGCCGGTGTAGCAGGTACGCATGCTCAGTGGATCTCCGCTTGGATCTTCGTGTTCGGTCCGCGGGCACCGCCCTGCGGCCGGTTCGGGGGCGAGACGACGCCCATCGACACGATGTACTTGAGGGCCTCGTCGACGCTCATGTCGAGCTCGATGGTGTCCTCCCGACGCATCATCAGGAAGAAGCCCGAGGTGGGATTGGGCGTGGTGGGGACGTAGATGGACACCATCTCGGCGCCCGCGCCGGCGTCGGCGTCGATCGGCGCGGACGCAGTCACGCGGCGCCGCACCTCCTCGGCCGGCGTGCCGGTCATGAAGCCGATGGTCCAGCTGCCCTGGCGCGGGTACTCGACGAGCAGCGCCTTGCGGAACGCGTTGCCCTGCGGCGAGAGCAGCGTGTCGCTGACCTGCTTCACGCTCGAGTAGATGGTGCGCACGATCGGGATCCGCGACAGCAGCCCCTCCCACACCTGCACCAGCCGCTGGCCGAGGAAGTTGGCGGTCAGCACGCCGGTCACGAAGATGATCAGCACCGTCAGCAGCGCGCCGAGCCCCGGCAGGTGCCGGCCGAACAGCTGCACCGGCTGCAGGCCCTGGGGCAGCAGCGACAGGCTCAGGTCCATCGTCGTCACGACGAGGTCGAGAACCCACAGCGTGATGCCGATCGGGACCCAGATCAGGAGGCCAGTGATGAAGTAGCGGCGGAACATCGGGTGCTCGATGCGACAGGAAGGTGGAGGAAGACGGACCCGACCGGGTGCCGGCGCGCGCCGGCGGCCGCGGCCGGGCTCAGGACTCCGGGGTGGACTTGGCCGGAGGCGGGCTGGCGACGGGTGCCGATTCTGCCGGCTTTGCGGCCTCGGCGGGCTTGGCGGACTCGGTGCCGCCCGCAGCGGCGGGCGACTCGGCCTCAGCGGCCGGCGCGGGCGTGCCGGCCTTCTTGCCGGTGTCCCGGAAGTCGGTCACGTACCACCCGCTGCCCTTGAGCTGGAAGGACGGGGCGGACAGCTGCTTGCGGAACGCGTCGGCGCCGCATTCGGGGCAGATGCTGAGCGGCGTGTCCGAGAACTTCTGGATCACGTCCTTGGCATGGCCGCAGCGTTCGCAACGATAGGCGTAGATCGGCATGGCAGTTGGGCGCCCTCGAGCGGCGCTGGAACGACGGAAAGCCTTGAATTATAAGACGGTTTTCCGTGTTCCGCTGCCGACCTCATTCCGGCTCGATGCCCGCCGCCTTCATCGTGGCCCGGTAGCTGTCGAGCTGCTCGCGGACCAGGGTGCCGAGCTGCTCCGGGGTCGAGCCGCCCAGGATGAACGCCTGCTTCTCCATCGCCTGGACCACGTCCGGACGGCCGAGGGCGGCGTTGAACTCGCGGTTGAGCCGCTCGACGACGTCGCGCGGCATCTTCGCCGGGCCGAACACGCCCGCCCAGGAGGTCAGCTTGAACTGCGGCATGCCCGCCTCGGCGATCGTCGGCACGTCCGGCAGCACCGGGCTGCGCTTGTCGAGGGTCACGGCGATCGCCCGCAGCCGGCCATCGCGGATGTGCGGGACCGAGGTGCCGGCCGAGACCACCATCACCTGCACCCGCCCGCCGACCAGGTCGGTCAGCGCCTGCGGCTCGCCCTTGTAGGGCACGTGGACCATCTTGATGCCGCCCAGCGAGGCGAACAGCGCCATCGACACGATGCCGGTGGTGTTGCCGGTGGCGTAGTTCAGCGCGCCGGGGTTGGCCTTCGCGTGGGCGACCAGTTCAGCCACGGAGGTCGCCGGCACCGACGGATGCACGACGATGAAGAAGGTGTAGCGGCCGACGTCGGTGATCGGCGAGAAGTCGGCGACCGGGTCGTAGGGCGGCACCTTGCGCAGCGCCGGGGCCGCCGACATCGGGCTGTTGGTGGCCATCAGCACGGTGTAGCCGTCGGGCGCCGCCCGCACCACCTCGGCGCCGGCGATCGCGCCGTCGGCACCGGCCTTGTTCTCGACCAGCACCGGCTGGCCGATCGAGGCGGCGACCGACGCGCCGATCACGCGGGCGATGGTGTCGGTGGCCGAGCCGGCCGGGAATGGCACGATCATCTTGATCGGCTTGGCGGGATAGGCCTGCGCGTGCGCCTGGGGCGCGGCGGCCAGGGCACCGGCCAGCGTCAGCAGCGCGGCCACGACCCGCACGCGCGGGGAACGACGGTTCATCGGGGGGTCTCCTCTCGGGTGGTGTCGGGCCCGGTCGGCGCGCGCGGGGGCGGGCAGCCGGACTCGCCTCACCGTACCACGGCGGGCGAGCGACCGTGCATCGGCGGCCAGCGGGCGGGCCGCCTCGCAGGCCCTCGTGCGGGCTGCCATACACGCCGCCGTACGGTCCGATCGTCAGTTTCGAGGCCCGGCATCGCCGGCGGGCACCCGAGAATCCGGACATGCCCGATGCCATGCCCCCGGACGGGTTCGCCCCGTCGCCCCAGGCCCGCCCCGCATGAACGCCTTCCTGATCGACCCCGTCCGCCGCTCGATCGAGCCCGTCGAGATCGACGGCAGCATCGAATCGATCCGCGCGCTGATCGGCTTCCCGCACGTCGACGCCGACGAGATCCGCAGCGGCGGCGACCGGTTGTACTTCGACGAGGAGTGCTACCTGCGTCGGGACGAGACCGCCGGCCGCTTCCAGCTCGACACGCTCGCCCCGGTCTCCGGTCGCGGCGTGGTCACCGGCGCGCCGCGCGAGGGCGGTGTCGTCGGCCCGCCCAAGGTGTCGCTCGAGTCGCTGCGCACGCGGATCGTGTTCGTCTGACGGCGGGCGGCCCGGGCCTCAGAATCCGGCCAGCACCACCTTGCCGATGGTCCGGCCCGACTCGACCCGGGCATGCGCCTCGCGCAGCGAGGCTGCGTCGATCCGGCCGAGCGTGCTCGCATGCGTGGTGCGCAGCGTGCCGGCGTCGACCAGCGCCGAGACCTCGTCGAGCAGGCGGCCCTGCTCGATCATGTCGGGCGTCTCGAAGGTCGAGCGCGTGAACATCGCCTCCCAGTGCAGCGACGCGCAGCGCGCCTTCAGCAGGCGCACGTCGATCGGCTCCGGATCGTCGATCACGCAGATCCGGCCCTGGGGCGCCACCACCTTGGCAAGCTCGGCGAAGTGCGCATCGGTGTTCGACACGCTGAAGATCCGCTCCACCCACTTCACGCCCGCGGCCCGCAGGGCCTCGGACAGCGGCTGCGAGTGGTCGACGACGAGGTGCGCGCCGAGCGCGAGCGCCTGCGCGCGGCTCTCCGGGCGCGACGCGGTGGCGATCACACGGGCGCCGGTCAGGCGCCGCGCGAGCTGGACCGCGATCGAGCCCACGCCGCCGGCCCCGGCGGTGATCAGCAGCGTGCCCGCGTCGTGCGGCGCGCCCAGCCGGAGCTGCAGCCGGTCGAACAGCGCCTCCCAGGCGGTGATCGCGGTCAGGGGCATCGCGGCGGCCTGCGCGAAGTCGAGCGTGGCGGGCTTCCTGCCGACGATGCGCTCGTCGACGCAGTGCAGCTCGGCGTTGGTGCCGGAGCGGATGCGCGAGCCGGCGTAGAACACCGCGTCGCCGGGCCGGAAGCGCGTGACGCGCGGACCCACCGCCTCGACCACGCCGGCCGCATCGAACCCCAGCACGCGCAGCCCGCCCTCGGGCGGCGCCACGCCGCGCCGCACCTTCGTGTCGACCGGATTGACCGAGACCGCATGCACGTGGACCAGCAGGTCGCGCTCGCCCGGCACCGGGTCGGGCAGCTCGACGTCGAGCAGGCACTCGGGGTCGGTGACGGGCAGGCAGCGGCGGTAGGCGACGGCTTTCATGCGCGGGGGCTCATCGGAAGGAGGGGCAGCGGCGGAACGTCAGCGGCGGGTCGGATCGAAGTGCCGGCCCAGGCCCTGCCAGCAGCGCCAGTAGTCCTGCTGCAGCGTGGGCAGCGCGAGCGCCTGCGCGGTCGGGTGGATCACGGTGCGGGTCTCGAACATGAAGGCCATGGTGTCGCGCACGTAGTGCGCCACCGAGGTGTCGGCGGCGCTCGCGCGCTCGAAGGTGCCCGCGTCCGGGCCGTGGCCCGACATGCAGTTGTGCAGGCTCGCGCCCCCGGGCGAGAAGCCCTCGGCCTTGGCGTCGTAGACGCCGTGGATCAGGCCCATGAACTCGCTGGCCACGTTGCGGTGGAACCAGGGCGGGCGGAAGGTGTCCTCGGCGGCGAGGATGCGCGGCGGGAAGATCACGACGTCGAGCGTGTCGACGCCGGGCGTGTCCGACACCGACTGCAGCACCAGGAAGATCGACGGATCGGGATGGTCGAAGCTGATCGAGCCGATGGTGTTGAAGCGGCGCAGGTCGTAGACGTAGGGCACGTGGTTGCCGTGCCAGGCGACGACGTCGAGCGGCGAGTGGCCGATCTCGGCCGCCCACAGCCGGCCCTGGAATTTCGCGACCAGCTCGAAGGCGCCTTCGCGGTCCTCGTAGCGGGCCACCGGCGACAGGAAGTCGCGCGGGTTCGCCAGGCCGTTCGAGCCGATCGGACCGAGGTCGGGCAGCCTGAGCGGCGCGCCGAAGTTCTCGCAGACGTAGCCCCGCACCGCGGCCAGGGGCCCGGGCCGGTCGGCGTCGGGGCCGCCCGCGTCGACCTCGGGCAGCTCGATGCGAAAGCGTACGCCGCGCGGCACCACCGCGATGTGCAGCGGCGGCACGACGAGCTCGCCGAGCTCGGTCAGCAGCCGCAGCGTGCCCTGCTGCGGGACGATCAGCAGCTCGCCGTCGGCGTCGTAGAAGAAGCGATCGCGCATCGAGCGGTTCGCCGCGTACAGGTGGATCGCGCAGCCGGTCATCGAGGCGGCGTCGCCGTTGCCGCCCATCGTGAACAGGCCGTCGACGAAGTCGGTCGGCGCGTCGGGCAGCGGCAGCGGGCTCCAGCGCAGCTGCGAAGGCGGCGTCTCGACGCCGGCGGCCTCCCCGAAGGCGCCGACGATGCCGCGGTCGGCGATCCGCCGGAACGGCCCGTGCAGCGCGCCCGGACGGATCCGGTAGGTCCAGGTGCGGCGGTTCTCGGCGCGCGGCGCGGTGAAGGCCGTGCCGGAGATCTGCTCGGCATACAGGCCGTACGGGCAGCGCTGCGGCGAGTTGCGCCCGACCGGCAGCGCGCCGGGCAGCGCCTCGGTGGCGAACTCGTTGCCGAAGCCGGACTGGCAGGCCGGCGCGGCGAGGACGGTCTCGGGACGGTTCACGGGGGGCCTCGCTCGATCGGATCGACCGGGGCGAGGATACCGCCGTTGCGGCGAGGCCCGCCCGGCCGCGCCGCGGGGATGGCGCGGCGCTGCCGATGCGGGGCCGGCGCGGCGATGCGGGGTCGACCGCGATCGCGTCGCGCGCCGGTCTCCAAGCGCGTCAGTCCACCGTCCAGCTTTCGTTCACCACCCGGCGGTCCGCCGCGACGCGGGCCGTGCAGGAGACCGAGCCACGCTGCGCGATGCAGCCCGGCGCCTCGGGCGCCAGACCGGTGGCCGCGATCGTCCACGGCCAGGCGCCCTCGTCCGGTCCGCCGCCGTCGCGCACGCGGTGGCGCAGCGTGCCGTCGTGGGTCAGCACGAAACAGTCGACGCCGTTGCGCTCTGGCGAGGCGACGCAGCGCGGCGGCGCCTGCACCAGGCCGACCGAGGCGCGCTCCTGGCGCCAGCCGCTCCAGCGCACGCCGTCGAAGGCGTTGCCCCACAGCCCGTCGTCGCTGCCGCGCACGAAGCAGCGCATCAGGCCGTCGGCCTGCGTCGCACACGAGGACTCGCCGTGGATCCAGCCGCCGAGCGAGCGCGTGCCGCCGCCCGGCTCGACCGCCTTCTGCCAGAGCGCCGCGTCGTTGCCGCGCGCGAAGCACTGCGTGGCGCCCTGCGCATCGAGCAGACAGTCGGGCGCGGAGGTGAACGCACCGCCGAGGCTGCGCCAGCCGCCCCAGACGCCGCCGGCGAGCGTGCGCGAGTACAGCGCGTTCCCGGGGCCACGGACCACGCAGTCGACGCGTCCGCGCGGACCGGCGACGCACGACGGGTCGGAGCTGGTGGTGCCGCCGAGCGAGCGCCAGTCGAGCCAGCGCGCGCCGTCCCAGCTGCGCTGCCACAGCGCGCGGTCGCGGCCGATCGCGAAGCAGTCGAGGCGACCCGGCGCGGTGCTTACGCACGACGGCCGGCCGGCGGCGAGCGCGCCGCCCTGACGGATCCAGCCCGCGTTCCACGTGCCGCCCGCCGCGCGGAAGCGCTGGTACAGCGCGCCGTCCGTGCCGACCACGAAGCAGTCCTCGCGCCCCTCGGCCCAGGACACGCACTCGGGCGCGCCGAGGGCGACGCCGCCGAAGTCGGTGCGGGCGTCGTCGCGGCGCGGCGCCGGGACGATCGCGGCGACGCTCCAGTTCGAGACCGCCTGGACCGCCGTCGCGCCGCCCGTGCCGGCGGTGATGCCGGCAGTCACCGTCGCGCCGAAGCGCGTGCGCAGGTCGACGGTCTTGCTGTCGGCGAAGCTGCGCGGCACGCCGTCCACCAGCATCGCCACCGTCATCGACAGCCGGTTCGACGCCGGGTTCCAGGTCACCGACATGCGGCCGACGATGCGCCGTGCGGCGCCCGCGTCGAAGCCGAGCGGCCGGCCCGGGCGGCCTTCTTGGACGAAGCCGCCGTCGTTGTACATCCAGGTGCGCACGCTCGCAGCGAGCCCGTTCGACAGGCCGCACACGCCGATGCAGCCGCCGGGGCCGCCGACCGCGCCCGGCCCCGAACCGTGCAGCACGAAGGCCAGCCCGTCGGCCTGCCGTCCGGTGCCGTCCATGGAGAAGTCGAACGCGGTGGTGAAGGGCTGCGCGGTCGGCCACGCCTGCGTGCTCCAGAGCGCGCCGGCCTGGCTGAAGGTCGCGGTCAGCCGCGTCGAGCCGTCGGGCCGCGCCACGGCGCTGCCCACCGCGCGGACCGCCGCGCCCTCGAGGCGGCGGGGCGGTGCGACGGTGTCGACCGCGCCGTTGCGCACGAAGGTCGCGACCTCGGCGAGGTCGCCGTCGGCCAGGCCGGGGACGTGCGCCGAGATGGCCGCCTCCAGCGTCGCAGCCGAACCGTCGTGCAGGTAGGGCGCGGTCGCCCAGGCGTCGGACAGCGAGGGCGTGTCGAGGCCGCCGAGCAGGCCGCCCAGCCGCTTGCCGCTCGCGGCCTTCAGCGTGCCCACGGCATGCCGCCCGCCGGGTGCGCTGTCGGTGACCGCGGCGCCGGCATGGCAGCTCGCGCAGCGCTCGGCGAACACCTCGCGTCCGAGCGCCTCGGCGGGGCTCGGCGCACCGTTGGCCGCACGGTGCGGGCTGCGATCGACCGCCGTCAGCGAGCCGACATAGGCGGCGAGCGCGTCGAGGTCGGCGCTGACGCCGGCCTTCGGCGTGCCGATCGGCTGCGAGCGCGTGCCGACCGCGAAGTCGGCGTCGCTCATCAGGCCGGTGCCGCCCGCGAGCTTGCGGATCTGGCCCTCGAAGTCCTGCACCTCGTCGAAGTTGCCGCTCCAGTGCAGCAGGCCGTGGCGCATGCCGCCGCGTCCGCGCAGGCTGATCGTGTTGCGCAGGCCCTCGCCCGCGCCGCTCAGGTCCCAGGTGCGGCCGTCGTGGCCGCCGTCGTTGTGGCAGCTCGCGCAGCTCATGTACCGGTCGCGCGCCAGGCGCGTGTCGGCCGCGTCGTAGAACAGCTGCTTGCCGAGCAGGACCTGCGCGGACAGCGGCTCCCTGCCGACGGTGGGAAGCGTGCCGAGCACCGGCACCTCGAAACGCCCGCGCGTGCGCAGCGGCGCCAGGTCGAGCACGGTGACCGTGCGGTCCATGAAGTTCGCGACGTACAGCCGGCTGCCGTCGGGCGAGACCTGCAGACCCTGCGGGGCGCGGCCGACCGGCAGGCGCATGATCTGCGCGCGCGAGTAGGCGTCGATCACCGCCACCTCGCGGCTCGTCTCGAGCGCGACGAACAGCAGCGTGCCCAGCGGGTCGAAGGTCGCGGCGCTCGCGAGGCTGGCGTTGTCGTGGTCGATCCGGGCGGCGGGGTCTTCCGCGCGCGTCGCCATCACGATCCGCGAGCTGACCGCGCGAACGGTGTTCTGGAAGTCGAGGTCGCGGCCGTTGTCGCGCAGCGTGCCGCGCAGCACGTTGTCCTGCTTCGACGGCACGAACGCCTGGCTGCCATCGGGCGAGATCGCCATCGCGCCCAGGTAGTTCGGGATGCCGCGGCCCTGGTTCTCGGCGTCCTGCAGGTCGCTGTGACGCAGCACGATCTGCGTGCCGACGGTCAGCGACGCCGCATCGACCGGAATCACCCGCGCGCCGTGGACAAGGCCGCCCGAGTACGGATCGACCCTCGCGCTCGACTCGCCGGGCAGCGGCGGCGTGATGAATCGCGTCGCGTAGACGGTCGCGCCGTCGCCGGAGATCGCCAGGTGGCGCGCGGTCGCGCCGACGGCCGTGGCACCGGTCCGCGCGAAGCTCGCGGCGTCGTAGCGGTGCAGCGCGCCGGTGGCCTCCATCACCACCCAGACGTTGCGGCCGGCCGGGTCGGCGACCACGCCGTAGGGCTGCGAGCCCGCAGGCAGCGCGATCGTGCGGACCACCGCACGCGTGCCCGGATCGATCACCGACAGGCTCGCCGAGCGGCGGTTCGCCACCCATACACGGCCGTCACCGGCCACCGTCAGCGTCACCGGCTGCTCGCCCACCGGGATCTCGGCGAGCCGCGTGCGGTTCGCCGCGTCGAACACCGCGACGGTGTTCGCGTCGGGGTTCGCCACCCACAGCCGCTGCGCGGCGCCGGCGCCCGAGAGCACGATCATCGACGAGCGCGCCGCCGGCGTACCGGTCGCGCCGTGCACGACCTGCAGGAACGAGCCGGTGACCGGGCGCCCCTGGGCGTCGTAGACGGTGACAGTCACCGTGTAGACACCGGGTCCCGCGAAGACGTGGCTCGCGTTCGGCGAGCTGCTTCGCGCGGTCGGCTGCGTGCCGTCGCCGAAGTGCCATTCGTAGGTGAGGCCCGGGCCGGTGGCTCGGGCGGTGAAGCTCGCGCCGGTGCCAGCCGCCACGGGGCCGCTCGATTCGGGCTGGGCGAGCTGTGCCTGCGAGGGCGTGACCGTCCACAGGAAGGAGCTCGTGCCGGTCCAGGTGCCGTCATCGGCGGCGACCGTCACGAAGTGCTGGCCGACGCGCGTCGGGCGGCCGGTGATGGTGCCGCTCGTGCGGTCGATCGCGAGGCCCGCGGGCAGCCCGCTCGCGCTCCAGGCGATCGGCGTGCCGCGCGGGCTGCGGCCGGCCGGCTGCAGCACGACGTCGCCGGTGGTCCAGTCGCGATCTGCGATCGCATCGACCGTTGGCGCATCTGCGGCGCCCGGATCGCCGGGCTCGGTGATGCGCAGCGTTCGGGCGACCGAGGGCACGCCGTTGGCGTCCCAGGCGAACAGCAGATAGAAGCCCGGGGGCGTGTCGGTGGCGCGCGAGGGCAGCTGCGCCGCGACGGCCGCGCCCGACCCGTCGGTCGCGCGGAACGGCAGGTCGAGGAACCGCTGGTCGCTGTTCCAGGAGTGGCTGACCGAGCCGAAGCGCACCAGGGTCACCCGCGAGACCGCGCCGGCGCCGACGCGCAGGGCGAAGGAGCGGCCCGGCTGCAGCGTGTCGGGTGCAGCGGTGATGGCCGGTCGCCGCGCCGGCATTCCGGTCGCGTCGAAGAGGTACGACGGCGAGTAGATCTCGCCGTTGCGGTTGACCAGCGGGCCGGGCGCGCCGCCCCCCGCGACCAGCACCCGGGCGTCGGGCAGCAGCAGCGCGGTGCCGTGGTACAGGCGCGCGTTGACCTGCGACGGCCCGATCGTCCATTCACCGGTCACCGGGTTCCAGACCTCGGCGCTGCGGATCGCGCTGGCGAGCGTGTCCTCGGTGCTGCCGCCGCTGGCCAGCACGCGGCCGTCGGCCAGCACCGTCGCCACGCCGTGGATGCGCCGGCCCGACAGGGCCTCGGTGCCCGCGACCACGGGCGCACCCGAACGGATGTCGACGACGGTGGCCGCCGGCGACTGCGAGGACAGGCCCAGGATGCGACCCGGACGGAACATCGCCGCACCGGCCGACCCGACCGCCGACGCCGAGGGCAGCTGCCCGGCGCGCACCAGCGTGCCTTCACCGGCGGTATCGACGTAGTACATCCGGCCCGAGCCGTCGATGCCGAAGACACGCCCATCGGGGGCCACCCAGTTCCGCGGGAAGACCCAGTTGATGCCCGTGGTGTCGGCGTTCTCGAGCAGGTCGAAGGAGCCGTCCGCGCGGCGGATCTCGGGACGGTCATGGCCGCCGCGGCCGCCCTGGATGTAGACCTCGCCGTTCATCAGCGTGGTGGTCGTGGAGTACCAGCGCTCGCGGTTCATCGGCGTGCGCTTGACCAGGCTGTTGTTCGCGGCGTCGAAGATGTTCGAGTCGCGGTTCGCGGTGTTGCCCGCGTCCGGCATGTCGCCGCCGGCGATCAGCGTGGTGCCGTCCGGCATCAGCGTCTGCGAGCTGCAGAACAGGTCGGTGCCGCTGCCGTTCGGCAGCACCATCACGCTGTCGGCGTCGGTACCGGCGGCCGGATCCCAGACCGCGTACTGCTTCGAGGCGGTCTGACCGCCGTTGAGGTCGCTGCCGAAATACAGCACGCGGCCGCCCGGCTGCAGCGCCATGTGGATGGCGATCACCGACATGTCGAAGGGCGCGCCCCAGAGGCCGCCGACCTGCGCGCGCTCGTCGCGCACGGCCTTCGAGGCGACCTGACTGGACGGATCGGCCGCGGCCGCACCGGATGCAGTGCCCGGCGCGGCCTCGGACGGCGCCTCGCCGCCCTGTCCGCAGGCGGCCAGCGCCGCCGCCGTCGCGGTGACCGCGAATGCCCTGACCCACCGTCCCGCCCAGAAGTGCCGCATCGTGCCGCCCGCCTGTCGCACATCGAAAGCGGCGAGGGTCTCGGAGACGGCCGACAGACGCGGTGAAGTCGGTCACGAACGGCGAGCGTTGCGGTCAGAAGGGGTCGGCCGGACGGTGGTTCCGTCCGATTCGAGACTCAGTGGCTCAGTAGCGCACCACCAGAGCCGTGCCGACGGCGACCACCCGCGAGCTCGCCGCTCGCGACTGGTCCTGGATGGCGACGTACAGCTCGGCCCCGAGCCGCCCGCGCAACTCGACCTCGACGCCGTACTGCTGGTAGCGCCGGCTCCAGTCGGCCGGGCGCGAGTCCCAGAACCATTCGAGCATCGCGTACGGCGTGATGCCGGCCACGCCCAGCGTGGCCAGCGGCGAGCCGAGCGACTCCCCGAGCAGCTCGCGCGGCGCGAAGCCGCGCTCGATGCGCCCGCGGTTGCGGTAGCGCCAGGAGCGGACGCCGTCGATCTCGCGCAGCTCGAGCCGGCTGCGATCGGAGAGCTGCAGGCCCCACAGGAGCGGCACGCTGCGCAGCGTGACATCGCCCAGCAGCCGGTTCTCGGCGCCGCCGCGGCCATCGTCGCCGCCGAGGGCGGCGATGCGGTTGTAGCCGACCCGGAAGGACAGGTTCCAGCCCTGCTCCATCATCGGCACCGCCTCGCGCCACCAGTCGGGCAGCGGAAATGCGAAGCGGTCGTAGTGAATGCCCCAGGTCGCCTCGGTCGCGGTCGCGTACTCGCGGCCGCGGGCGAACGAGCCGAGCAGGAAGAGCCGGCTGCGCTCGTCGATCGGGACGAAGACGTTGAGTTCC
>JBIIPQ010000167.1:0-9193 GCA_044342535.1 Burkholderiaceae bacterium | reverse complement strand
CGGCCCCGAGCGACGCCCCGATCATGAAGGACAGCGCGACCGCGGCGACCGCCAGCGCGAGGTCCAGGCGGGTGGCGACCAGGCAGCGCGACAGGATGTCGCGGCCCAGCGCGTCGGTGCCGAACCAGTGCGCCGCCGAAGGCGGCTGCAGCGCGCGGGTGGTGGCGGTGGCGAGCGGATCGTAGGGCGCGATCCAGGGCCCCACCAGCGCGAGCAGCACGATGAGCGCGAACAGACCCGCCGCGAGCAGCGTGACCGGGTTCTCGGTCAGCACGTGGCGCAGGTGGCCGCCACGCGGCGCGGCGGGCGGCGATTCGGACGGCAGGCCCGCCGGCACCGCGCTCATGCCTGTACCGCCACGCGCGGGTCGATCAGCAGGTAGGCCAGGTCGATCAGGAGGTTGAGCAGCACGTAGAGCACACCCATCGTCAGCACGAAGCCCTGCACCGGCGCGTAGTCCGAGGCGGTGAGCGACTCGATCGCGAACGAGCCGATGCCCGGCCACGCGAAGACCTTCTCGACCAGCACGTTCGAGCCGAGCAGGAAGGAGAACACCATGCCGAGCGTGGTGACCACCGGCAGCAGCGCGTTGCGCAGCGCGTAGCGCACCAGCACGGTCGGCGAGCGCAGTCCGAGGGCGCGCGCGGTCCGCACGAAGTCCGAGCCGAGCACGCCCAGCATCGAGGCCCGCGTCATCCGCGTGATCGGCGCGAGCACGAAGAGCGCCATGGTGATCGCCGGCATCACCAGCTGGCTGGCGCACGCCCACCAGAGCTCCAGGTCGCGGTCGAGCAGCGCGTCGACGAGGTACAGGCCGCTGCGATCGGTGGGCGGCGAAAACGAGGGATCGAGCCGGCCGATCGGCGACGGCGCCCAGCCCAGCACGAAATAGAACAGCCAGGTCAGCAGCAGCCCGGTGAAGAACACCGGCAGCGACACGCCCGCGGTGGTGACGATCCGCGCGAGCTGGTCGACCCACGAGCCCTGGCGCACCGCGGCGGCCACGCCGAGCGGCAGCGCGATCACGACGGCGAGCACCAGCGCCACCAGCGTCAGCTCGATCGAGGCCGGCAGCCTCGAGGCGATCTCGGTGGCCACCGACTGGCCGGTGGTGAGCGACTGCCCGAGGTCGCCCCGCAGCAGGTCGCGCAGGTACCCCAGGAACTGCTCGGGCAGCGAGCGGTCCAGGCCGAGCTGCGCCCGGATCTGCTCGATCGCCTCGGGCGTGGCGGCCTGGCCCGCGAAGTAGGCCGCCGGGTCGCCCGGCAGCGCGCGCGTCAGCAGGAAGGTGATGACGATCACGCCGAAGAGGTTGGGCAGCGCGCCGGCGATGCGCAGCAGCGCGAGCCGCATCATGACGCGGGCAGTCCCATGCAGCTGACGTGGGCGCAGACGACACGCCAGCCCGCGGCGGTCCGCACCCAGGTCTGCTGCTGGCGGCCGATCCAGGCGGGGCGGCCCTCGCGCTCGAACTGCACGCTCGCGGTCGCGAAGTCGCGCCCGAAGGTCTGGATCACCTTCTGCACGATGCGCCGCTGCAGCCCCTGCGACGGGCGCGAGGCGCGGAACGCGGCGATCTCGCCGTAGCTCCAGAGGTTCTCGGTCGCGCCGAAGCGCAGCGTCAGCGGATGGTTCCAGAAGAGCTCGTCGAGCACCGCCACGTCGTTGCCGACCAGCGCGCGCTCGTAGCGCTCGAAAGCGACTTCGACCTCGGCGAGCACGTCGGGCAGGTTGATCTGGCTGTCGTCGATCATCGGGAATCCTGGTGTGGGGGTCGGTCAGGCGAAGGCCACGGCGACCGGCGCGGCGGCCACGCCGAGCTGCTCGAGGGCGGCGGCCACGCGCAGCGCGTGGTCCTCCCGCCAGGGTGCGGCGATCACCTGGATGGCGATCGGCAGGCCGTCGCGCACGATCGGCGCGGCGACCACCGGCAGGCCCGCGCAGGATACCGGCTGGGTGAGCAGGCCCATGCTCGGGCGCGACGGGAAGCGCCGGCCGCGGATCTCGATCCAGTCGTCGCCGAGGGTGGGCGCGACCACCGGCACTGCGGGCGCGAGCAGCACGTCGTGGTCCGCGAACAGCGCGTCGACCCGCTCGACGTACAGGCGGCGCACGCGCTGCGCGCGGTGCACCCAGACCGCGGGCGCGAGCGCACCGGCCATGAAGCGCGCCCGCGAGTGCGGCTCCATCGCGTCGTAGCGATGGCGCAGGTCGTCCAGGTGCAGCGCGCCGCCCTCGATGGCGCTGACCATGAAGGCCGCGCTGCGGCCGATCTCGGCATCCGGCCAGTCGGCGCGGTCGACCGTCGTCGCCTGCGCCAGCGCGGCGACGGCGGCGTCGACGACGGCGACCGCCTCGGGCGTGGCCATCTCCTCGAACCAGCCGCCGAGCCGCGCGATGCGCAGGCCGTCGAGGTTGGCCGCCGGATCGCGGCCCAGGCCGCCGGTGACCGGCTCACGAGGGCGCACGGCGCAGCCGGGGTCGCGCGGATCGGCGCCCTGCATCGCGTCGTAGGCGAGCGCGAGCTCGCGCACGCTGCGCGCGAAGGGCCCGATGGTGTCGAGCGACGAGACGAACGGGAAGCTGCCGCCACGCGACAGCCGCCCGAAGGTCGGCCGCAGCCCGAAGATGCCGCACAGCGACGCGGGCACCCGGATCGAGCCGTTGGTGTCGGTGCCCAGCGTGAGCGGCACCAGGCCCGCGGCGACCGCCGCGCCCGAGCCGCCCGACGAACCGCCGGCGGTCCGCGAGAGGTCGTGCGGGTTGCGCGTGGCGCCGTAGTGCGTGTTCTCGGTGGTGAAGCCGTACGCGTACTCGTCCATGTTGAGCGCGCCGACCAGGATCGCGCCCGCCGCCTCGAGCCGCGTGATCGCGGTCGCGTCGGTGGCGGCCGGCGCGGCGCCCGGACGTTCGCGCTCGACGCGCGAGCCGGCGAGCGTGACCAGGCCGGCCACGTCGAACAGGTTCTTCACCGCGAACGGCACGCCCGCCAGCGGCCCGAGCGAGGCCTCGCCGGCGGCGCGCGCCGCATCGAGCGCCGCCGCCCGGTTCAGCGCCCGCTCGGCGAGCACCGCGGTGAACGCATTGACCTGCGGATCGCGCAGCTCGATGCGCTCGAGGCAGGCGCGGATCGACTGCACCGCGCTCATCGGCGCATTCATCGCACGAACACCGTCAGCGGCTCGACCGAAGGCTCGACGTCCTGCGCCTCGAGCATCTCGGCGATGGCGGCGAGGCGCTCGAAGTTGGCGACGACCTCCGCCTCGTGCGCGCCCGCCGCGGGCAGGCCGAGCATCGTCGCGCCCGCCCTCACCCAGGCCACGATCGCTTCGCGTTCCATGGTCGGGTCCCCCGCTCAGGTCTTGGAGAGGTTGCGGTAGTCGGGCTGCAGGTGGAACCAGTACATGTAGCCGTTGATGTCCTTGCGCATCGCGACGTCCATCAGCGGCTGGAACAGCGGCACCCGCGGCACGTCCTCGTGGGCGAACTTGATCATCGCGCGCACCTCGGAGTCGTAGACGAACTTGTTCTCCGGGAAGCGCGCGTTCTCGATCATCTTGTCGAGCTTCGGGTTCTGGTAGGACATGGTGTTGAACACCGCGTTCTGCCCGTGATAGCACCAGAAGAAGAAGTACTCGGGATAGTTCAGCCAGCCGCCGAAGCGGTTGACGATGATCGGCATGTCCTTCTTGAGGAGCGCCGCGCGCCAGTTGGCGCCGGGCACCTTGGCGATCTGCACCTTGACGCCGATCTGCGCGAGCGACTCCTGCAGCAGCACCGCCATCGGCTCGTTGGTGGTCGCCGAACCCAGGTCGAAGGACAGCGTGGTCTCGAAGCCGTCCGGATAGCCGGCGTCCTTGAGCAGCGCGCGCGCGCGCGCCAGGTCGGTGGTCCAGCCGTGCGGCTGCGGCCATGCGGTGGTCTTCGGATCGTTGCTGCCGCCGTAGAGCTTGATCGCGCGGCCGTAGACGGCGACCTCGTTCATCTTGTCGTACGGGATCGCCAGCGCGACGGCCTGGCGCACGCGCACGTCCGAGAACGGCTTGCTCTTGACGTTCATGCCGATGTACCACATCGCGTTCTCGATCGGCGTCGAGACGACCTTGAGCGTCGGCTCCTTGGCCATCTCCGAGAAGTCCTTCGGCGGCATCTCGTAGGTCATGTCGATGTCGCCCTTGATCAGCAGCGCCCGCCGCGTGCCGGCATTCGGCACGTCGCGCTGGATCACGCGGCGGATCTTCGGCAGCGGACCGCTCTTCCAGTCGTCGTTGCGGACGTAGACGATCTCCTGCCCCGGGCGCCAGGACTCGACCTTGTAGGCGCCGCCGCCGGCGATGTTGTTCTTCGTCCAGAGCAGGCCCCAGGGGTCCTCCTTGGTCGCGTTCTTCTTGACCAGCTCGGCGTTGAAGACGCTGGGCACGGGCACCGCCATGTCCATCATCGTCATCTTGTCCGGCCGCAGGAAGTTCACGCGGAAGGTGTGGTCGTCGACGACCACGAACTGCTCGGGCTTCTCGAGCGAGCCGGCCGCCATCTGGAAGGTCGGGAAGCCGCCCACCGCGACCGCGCGGTCGAAGGACCACTTCACGTCGCGCGCGGTCACCGGCGTGCCGTCGTGGAACTTGGCGTTCTTGCGCAGCCGGAAGGTCACGTGCGAGGTGTCGGGCGCGATCGTCCAGGACTCGGCCAGCTCGGGCTCGAGCTTCGAGTAGTCGTAGGTCACCTGGCCGTTCGGCAGCGTCTTCTTGCCGAAGGTCATCAGCCGGTCGTAGCAGATCCAGGACACGCCGTAGCTCGGCCGGTTGGCACCCACGGTGTGGATGTCGAGCGAGTTCGGCCCGAACTCGTTGGCGACGACGAGCAGCTCCTTGCGGCGATCGGACTGCGCGATCGCGTTCGGGACCGAGGCGGAGAGGCCGGCCAGTGCGGCCGAACCCTTGACGAAACGACGACGATCCACGGCGGAGCTCCTTCAGTGTCGTGACAACGAGGCGATGTAGGCGCGCCAGCCGCCGAACCCGGTGACCTCCCGCGCTCCTTCGAGCGCATGCGGCTCGCAGAGGAAACCCTTGACCCAGTCGCCGGCCTCGGTCTGCACCGAGCCGATCGCCAGCGGCGCCGGAATGCCTTCGATGAACGAGGCCCAGCCCGCGCGCGGCAGCGCCCAGACCTCGATCTCGAGCGCGCTGCCCTGCGCGTCGCGGACCATCCCGGGACGCGGCGGCGTGGTGCCGGGCAGTGCGTACAGGCGATAGGCCGGGGCGGTGCGCGTGCGCGAGACCAGGCGCGCGCCGCGCGAGGTGAGCTGGCCGTTGAGCGGCAGGCCGGACAGGTGCGCGCCGACCACCGCGATGGGCACGCTGTGCGCGTCGGCGGCGGGCGCCGCGGCGGCGACGCGCGGCGCGCCGGGTGCGAGCGCCGGCGCCAGGCGCGCCGCGAGGCCGAGCAGGCGGTCGTCGGAGAAGCCGGCGCCGATCAGCGACACGCCGAAGGGCAGCCCGTCGGTGCGCAGGCCCGCCGGCACGTTGAGCGCGGCGAGGTCCAGCAGGTTCACGAAGTTGGTGTAGACGCCCAGCCGGCTGTTGAGCTCGACCGGATCGGCGAGCATCTGTTCGATGGTGTAGAGCGTCGGCACGCCGGGCAGGAGCAGCGCCGCGTGCTCGCGCCAGAACCCCTCGACCGTGCGGCGCAGCGTCGCCATGCGGTAGGCCGACTCGAAGGCATCGCGCGCCGAGCCCGAGTGCCCGGTGACGATGGCCCGCACGACCGGGTGCACGGCCTCGGGGTGCGCCCGCGCGAAGTCGCCGACCGCGGCGTCGCGCTCGGCCACCCAGGGGCCGCCGTAGAGCATCCGCGCGATCTCGCCGAGCGGCGCGATGTCGACCTCGACCAGGTCGACGCCGGCCTCGCGCAGCCGCGCGAGCGTGGCGTCCCAGGCGGCCTGCTGGAGCGCGTCGCCGAAGAACTCGGGCTGCGACGGCACCGTGAGCCGCGTCTGCGGCGCGCGCCAGCCGGCGTCGCCCAGCGCCTCGCGAACCGGGTCGCGCGAGTACGGGTCGGCGGCGTCGAAGCCGCGCGCCGCATCGAGCACGCGCTGCGCGCCGGGCAGGTCGTGCGCGAAGATCGACACGCAGTCGAGCGAGCGGCAGGCGGGCACGACGCCGCGGGTCGACAGCAGGCCACGCGTGGGCTTGACGCCCACCAGTCCGTTGAGCGTCGCCGGCACACGGCCCGAGCCGGCGGTGTCGGTGCCGAGCGAGAACAGCACGTCGCCGCGCGCGACCGCGACCGCGGACCCCGAGCTCGAGCCGCCGGCCACGTAGCGCGCATCGAGCGCGTTGGCGACCGGGCCGTAGGGCGAACGCGTGCCGTTCAGCCCGGTGGCGAACTGGTCGAGGTTGGTCTTGCCGAGCACGATGGCGCCGGCCGCGCGCAGCCGCGCGACCGCCGCGGCGTCGGCCTCGGGCCGGTAGGCGAACGCCGGGCAGCCGGCGGTGGTCTCGAAGCCGGCGACGTCGATGTTGTCCTTGACCGCGAACGGCACGCCGAACAGCGGCAGCGCCGCGGCGTCGCCACCGACCTCGGCGAGCCGCTCCCCGAGCCGGGCGAGCTGGGCGTCCAGGAGGGCGTCGTCCGCTCTCGAGATCCAGACCGGGTTCGACCCGCGGTCACGCCGCAGTTCGTCGCGCAGCAGCCCCGCGACGTGCGCGAGCGGGTCGCGGGCCGCGCGAGCGGCGTCGAGCCATGCACCGATGCGGTCGGGCGCACCCGGGGCCATGGACGGGCCGTCGATGCCGGGAGCGGAGGAAGGAGAGTTCGCCTTGGACGCCATCATGTATACAAGTGAGCGTGCAAGACGATGCAACGAGCGTGCCAGCGCGGCCGTGCGCCGGCGCGGTGCGGCGCGGGCGCTGCGGCATGGGGTCGGCGGGGCATGGCACGGCGGCGCCGGGCGGGCCGGCGCTTCGGGCCGGGGCGACGCGCACCAGCGCAGCGCGCCGGTGTCGGGAAGGGATCAGGCGGGTGTCGGCGTCGCGCCGGGGCCGCGGCTCAGGCGCCCTGCAGCAGGAAGCGCCGGACGTCGACGCGATCGACCTGCGAGGGCACCGCGCCTGCACGCCCCGACAGCGGGGTGCTCAGGTCGGGCGCTGGCACCGGGGCACCGAACAGGAAGCCCTGCACATGCGTGGCGCCGAGCTCGCGGGCGAGCGCGACGTCGAACGTGCTGCGTACCCGCTCCACGACGATGCCGATGTGACGCTTGCGGGCAGCGCGCAGCGCCTCGTCGACCGCGCCGAAGCGCACCAGCCGGTCGGCGTCGATGCGCAGGGTGTCCAGGCTGCACTGGCCGAGGAGCGCGTCGAGCTGGCGCCGGCTGACCGGGCGGAAGGCGACGCCGAAGCCGTGACGCCGGTAGCTGGCCGCGACCGGGGCGATCCGCGCCTCCTCGCCGGGGGCGATCGCAGGCAGCTCGATGACGATCTGCAGGCCGCCCAGCCCGAGCGTCTCGAGCAGCCCCCGGTAGACCTGGCCGTGGTGCTCGGTGACCGCATCGAGCAGCCGCGGATGCACCGACAGGTGCAGCGCCTGTCCAGGCTGCGCCAGCGAATCGAAGCCCAGTGCATGGACGGTGCGCGCCAGCCGGTCGAGTTCGATCAGGTCCTGCGGCCGTGCCGCGGCGGCGAACACCTCCCAGGGCGCCAGCCCTGGCCCGCCGCGCGAATCGACCGTCCTCACGCCAGCCTGCGCGCCGCTCACGCGGCCGTCCGAGAGCTCGAACACCGGCTCGAACACGCTGGTCAGCCGGGTCTGCATGAACCGGCCGACGACGCGGCCGTCCGGCGCGACGGTGATGCCGGAACCGAGGCCGCTGCGGGCGGCCGACGCGACGCGTCGGCCCAGGGAATCGAGGGTGGCGGTGTCCATGGCCCGAGGATGGCCGCAGGGCGGCCGGATCCCAAGCGACAAAAACTGCGATCGTTCGTACCGCGGCTGCATAGCCGGATCACGGCGCCGTGCTCGAGCACGCTCCTGGAGACGAACTGCAGCACGTCGCGCGGCCATGCCCACAGCCCGCACCGGCTGCTCAGTCTGCTCAGTCCGATAAGGATCTCAGTTCTTCTCGTTTGGCGGCACGCGATGCCTCGCCTAACCTTCGCGGTCCTCCGAACCCAGCCCGCCGCGAACCCCGCCATGTCGACCTCTCCGCGATCCGCCGCCCGGCGCGCCCTGATGACCGCCACGGCCGCCCTGCCGATCGTCGCGGCCGCTCCTGCCGCCGCCCGAACCGTCATCACCAACGTCTCCTACGACCCCACCCGCGAGCTCTACCAGGACGTCAATGCCGCCTTCGCCAAGCACTGGAAGGCCCAGGGCGGCGATGCGCTGACCGTGCGCCAGTCGCACGGCGGATCGGGCAAGCAGGCCCGTTCGGTCATCGACGGGCTCGACGCCGACGTGGTGACGCTCGCCCTCGCCTACGACATCGACGAGATCGCGCAGCGCAACCTGCTGCCCGCCGACTGGCAGAAGCGCCTGCCGAGCAACGCCTCGCCCTACACCTCGACGATCGTGTTCCTCGTGCGAAAGGGCAACCCGAAGGGCCTGACGGACTGGGGCGACCTCGTCAGGCCGGGGATCGAGGTGGTGACGCCGAATCCCAAGACCTCGGGCGGCGCACGCTGGAACTACCTGGCGGCCTGGGCCTGGGCGGCCCGCCAGCCGGGCGGCGACGACGCGAGGGCGCGCGACTACGTGCAGAAGCTCTACGCCAACGTGAAGGTGCTCGACTCCGGTGCACGCGGCTCGCTCACCAGCTTCGCCGAGCGCGGCATCGGCGACGTGCTGCTCGCCTGGGAGAACGAGGCCTTCCTCGCGGTCAGGGAGCTCGGCCCCGACAAGTTCGGGATCGTGGTGCCCTCGCTGTCGATCCTCGCCGAGCCGCCGGTCGCGGTGGTCGACAAGGTCGTCGACAAGCGCGGCACGCGCAAGGTCGCCGAGGCCTACCTGAAGTTCCTCTACTCGCCCGAGGGCCAGGAGATCGCCGCGCAGAACGGGTACAGGCCGCGCGATCCCGCGGTCGCCGCCCGCCATGCGAAGACCTTCCCGGCGGTGAAGCTGATCACGATCGACGAGGCCTTCGGCGGCTGGTCGAAAGCGCAGAAGACGCACTTCGCCAACGGCGGCGTCTTCG